>JBGTCG010000239.1:0-12704 GCA_041748915.1 Methylococcales bacterium | reverse complement strand
CCGCTGCATACAGCCGTCTCTGCCGCTCATCGAGTATGCTTTCGAGAGCTATGTACCGCGCCGTGATCCATTCATCTGTTTCCATACATCAAGTGTAACAACTGATGCGAAAAAGTCCAATTTATTAATTAACGATTACTTAATGAAGGTTCTTGTAAAATTTTTTCCTTCGCTCAACTCCATAATCTTGATAAAGAGGCAACCCTGAGTCTTTTTGGCGATTATTATTGGACCGATGTCCTGCAAAATCCGCAGAACAACAACCACCCCAATAATCGAAACTTTATTAAGTACGGCTGGGATGAAATCCGGTTTTCAGGAGCCGCCCTCACTTCTCTGGAGCCAGAGTAATCCGGTTCCGCCCGGCCATTTTCGACTCATATAGGGCCCTGTCGGCGCGTTTAATCAACTCCTCCGACGAGACGCCCGGTTGTGGCGCCATGCTGGCCGCACCCAAACTGATCGTCACACAGTTTCCGATCGGGGCTTTGATATGATCGATAGAGAGGCTTTCCACGCGCGAACGGAACGCCTCGGCCATACTCCAGGCGCCCGCACTCGAGGTGTCCGGTAACACCACGATAAACTCCTCGCCGCCGTAACGGGCAATAAAATCATGCGAACGCTTTAGCGTTTTTTTCAGGGTGGTTGCGATCTGCTGCAGGCATCGGTCACCTCGGACATGTCCATAGCAATCGTTAAATGCCTTAAAGCCATCGACATCAATCATGATCATCGAGATTGGCGCCTGATTACGGATCGAACGCTGACATTCCTTTCCCAGCGCATCATCGAAATATCGACGGTTATAGACTTCCGTTAATTCGTCGATAGTCGATAGTCGTGCAAGCTTGTTGTTCGCTTCGCGTAATTTTCGCGCAGTCGTAGTCAGGCCTTCTTCCCTGCGCTTTCGTCGATCTATTTCCGATTTAAACCGCAAAGCCGAGCGGATTCTGGCCAGCAACTCGATCTTGTTAAAAGGCTTTGCGATATAATCTGCTGCCCCGGCATTGAACGCTTCCTCCAAATGCTGGTAATCGGAACTCGCGGTCATCAGGATGACCGGGATATCCTTAATAGACGCTTTCGACTTCATTTTTTTGCAGGCGTCGATGCCATCCAATTCCGGCATCAAAATGTCCATCAGGATCAAATCGATCTTTGCATCGCCTTCGCTTCCACCATCCATACCTAATTGCGTGAATGCGTCCTGCGCGCTGGACACGCTGATCGCGTCAAATCCTTCTGAACTTAACCGCAATTTCAGCACCTTGCGGATACCACTATCGTCATCGACGATCAATATACGCATTGGATCAGTTTTTTTCAAACGGTCCACCAATAGGCCAATTCTGGAATCGTTTTGTTGCCATATTGGCCCATTCGGCCAAGCCCGGCATGGGTTCGATCGAAATTGCAACCGGCACCCCATTCGATCCGATTTCGGATCACAAAAACGAGAAGGCGTTGGCATTCGAAGATACACAACAGCTTCTTCCCGCCAGTTAAAAAAGAATTCTTTCTTTAGGACAACTCACGACTGGAACGAAATCCAATGTTTCTGGACTAGACTCATAGAAGATTCGCTACTACGGAATTTCTTAAATGTAGACCCGGTTTTCGTTCAGGATGGAGACATCCACCAAAACCTCGATTCTCGATATTGTCAACAAGCTATTGGTACGCTCCGCCTGTATATACGAGGAGTACATCGAGTTGCAAATCATGCGACAAGGTTACTTAGTACCATTTCTCAGGCCGAATCGGCGGGAACAGTTCTCTACGATTGGCTGCAGAAAAGCGCACTATCCTATTTGGAATAGACGCCGATCGAACCGCTATCGGAGAAAAAACCAGTGCGATATGACGGCAATGATTGGAGTTTCTTTGGCATTTTACGTCCGTTCGTTGCCCACATCAAAATCGGCTGCAACCACTTTTTATCAGAGCTATACGAAGTGCTTCTGGTTTTCAAATCTTTTTTGATCAAAATCGTTACCGGGCTGATCATTATTCCGTAATCGCCGGTCGTAAGTCCGTCGCGCGGCGGGATAAGCGGTCCTTCGAGGGTCAATCCACCAAAAAATTCTATAGCTTCGGGAAAACTCCAAAATATCGAAGGTCGCGGTGGGCACCGGCGCCAATCACGCCTACGGCGATGCTAACATCGGCTCCTGGCTGCACTTTGGTGCTTAAAAAGGCATCCACCCCATTTTGGGACCAATAAGCTAATGCCAATCTCTGGGGCATTGAACCTGAAAATTTGCGCCAAATGGCGGCGTTCGCTAATCCTAGAATTCCATGAATAATAAAAACTCTATTGAGTTTAATAACTTAGTTGTTCGGCATGAAATGTGCTTAGGTTTCTATACAACCTCTTCGACTTGTTTACTGACGCCAAGACTCAAGGGAAGACCGTAACTCGAAATCGGACGCAATTCTGCCCTGTTTTTTTAAACCTACTTGCACTCCATTTCGAGAACCTTCACGTGCAGCGGCTAGGGAAGCTATGATTTGATCAGAGCATCCCGCGCAGGGATGCTCTGCCAAAATCGGACGCTCCAAGCGTCTGTAGGGCAACCCCAAATCGCATTTGCGGTTGCCGGAAGCTGAGAAATCCAGGATGGATTCAGCATTTCCCTCAGTCTTGGCGTCAGTTCTTTTTCCCTCTGGAAATATCGAAGGGATCGCGCCTCGATTACAGATATTTCGTCAGAAAGTCGAGCAACTTTCGCGCGACCCGATCAAAATACGGGTTCGCCTGCCCATTATATTGATTCACCCGCCGCACCAAGTACGAATGCGGTAGATCCTGATCGCTGATGTGCACGATATCGGCGCCATTGGCCAGGCTCGGCGGTCGATCCTTTTCCGGCGTGGATCCAAAGGTTGTCAGCAACGCAGGCGCGTCCAATGCACTGAAAAATTCCAGGATCGCTTTCGGAGATACCCGTTCGTCCGCATAAGTCATTGCGCCGAACGTCGGAACATGGACCCGCGCGGCAGATTCGTGGAGCATTCTATGGTTTGTGATCGCGGGGCTCTGAGGGTAGACTGGCCCCAGTTGGTTGTTCAATAACCGGTACACTTGACAGATCCCATTCATCGTGCGGTATTTGTATTTCACAGGATTGACCGGCATTTTTGAATTAATCGCCAGACCCCGCAATACAGGCAGACAGGAAAGAGAATAAAGCGAATCGAAATAGGGTAGTCTGATCGCCGGGGCGAATAACAGGAGCGCATGGATTACCGGGTATCGAGTTGCCGCGCCGATCGCGAGCGCGCCGCCTAAGGAGAAGCCGCCCACGATCAAGTTCTTGCCTACCAAGGACGCGATCTGCAGCCCGGTCTCGACCTCAGCCTGCCATTGTTCGGCAGTAATATGGCGGATATCCCGCGTATCGGTACCATGTCCGGGCAACAGGATCGTAACGACATTGAAACCGTGTTTATATAGTAACTCGGCAAGATCACCCATGTAGAACGGTGAGTCATTGAGCCCATGGATCAGAAGTACCGAATACTCGGTGCGCTGCGGGTAAAACCGAGCTATCGGGATGCTGGGTAATCGATAGTTCCCGCTTTTCTCGCGGATCTCCGCACGTTTCAGTTGTTGATATTGCTGAAATCGAAGTCGTCCCGATTCCATACATCGATCGGCCTGTCTGTCGCAAACGATGGACATCGATTCCACAGAAACCTGGGCGATTGCTTTTCCAGAGGCCGCCGCCATTGACAGGACGAAACACACCAGAAAAGCCGTTCCGTTGCGGATAAAATTCGGCATATCGATTCAACACATGGGCTCTGACGCGCGCGGAACCGCATTCCATCAAGGAAATACCGCCGACGCGCCCGCCTTTCAATCGGGCAGATCTAATAACGGGCTGGAATTCAGACTAAAAAGGAATATCATCGTCAAAATCGTCATCGACTCCGGCCGGGCCCGCCGGTGACCCACCGGTTGTGGACGGGGATGGCCCGGATGGCGAGTGCTGTCCGGAAGACGGGCCAAAACCATCTGCCGGCGGTCCTCCCATATTGGCAGTTCCGCCGCTCCGGCTATCCAGCATCTGCATTTCATTCGCAATGATTTCCGTGGTGTAGCGATCCTGACCATCCTGACCCTGCCATTTGCGCGTCCTGAGACTACCTTCGACGTAAACCTTACTGCCTTTTTTAAGGTATTCGCCCGCGATTTCAGCCAGTTTTCGATAAAACACCACCCGATGCCACTCGGTAATCTCGCGCGGATCTCCGGTTTGCTTGTCTTTCCAGGTTTCCGATGTCGCAATACTCACATTGGTCACCGCGCCTCCATTTGGCATATACCGGACTTCAGGGTCGGCGCCCAGATTTCCGATCAGAATTACTTTATTGATGCCTCTACTTGCCATAGGTTGCTCCGTATCAAGATTGGAATTTAGATATCAGTTCAGGTGCAAAGCCATATTATTTAGCGTCCGGGTGTCTCCGGCAACTCGCTCGGGACCAGTTGCCGTAACCTATTGTAATCCAGGGATTCCTTATCTATCTTGAGATACGCAACCCCGTCGCGCGCGAGTACGATGGCCTCCGCGACACCTGCAATTTCCGCGATCTGTTCCGACATCCTTGCCGCCTGGAGATCGTCCAATTCACCCACGTTCAGCAACAAGCTGCTCAGGTGGCGCGGTGGCTGCATCTGCAGTGCGAACACCAACCAGACCAGCGCAATTCCCGCGCCCGCAATAAACACCGACTCCACTCCAAATCTTCCGTACAGCCAACCACCGCCCGCGCCGCCCAGAAAGGCCCCCAAAAACTGGGAGGTGGAGTAAACGCCCATCGCGGTACCTTTAATTTCCGCCGCTGCTATCTTCGAAATCAGCGACGGCAGGATCGCTTCCAAGAGATTGAATCCACAAAAAAAAACCACCAAGATTGCAGTTATCGAAAAAATCTCCTCATGAAACAACAGCAGACCGGTATGGGCAAGCGCGATCATCGCAATCGCGCCGATAAATACCGGCTTAGTCTTGCGTTTTTGCTCACCGATCACTATAAAAGGGACGGCTCCGACGAGCGAAAGGAGCAGAACCGGCAAATATACGGTCCAGTGTTCGGTCACATTCAAGCCAGTGTCTCGCAATAGCACCGGAAAAACGACGAAACTCCCGGTCAGTATCATATGCAGTATCAAAATGCCGAGATCCAGACGCAGCAATTCAGAATTACCGAGCACGCTTTTGAAATCTTCGGGCAGGGCTTCCGTATCGCGATGAACTCTGACTTTTACGGGGTTGGGCACAAAAAACATCAGTACTGCAATGCCGCCCACAGCCAGAGCCGCTGCCACCCAGAATAAACCCCTAAGGCCTACCGAGCCAACGATGACCGGTCCGGATACCATGGACACCGCAAACGAGATTCCAACGGTGATGCCAATCATCGCCATCGCCTTGGTCCGATGAACTTCTCGGGTTAAATCAGCGGCCAACGCCATGGTCGCCGCCGCGATTGCTCCGCTACCCTGCAAGGCGCGACCTGCGATCACTCCCGCGATCGTATGTGACAATGCAGCGACCACGCTGCCGCCGGCAAAAATAGCCAACCCGATGGTAATAATCAATTTGCGCCCAAAACGATCTGACAGCATGCCGAACGGAATCTGAAAGAGGGCCTGGGTCAATCCATAGGCGCTAATCGCCAAACCGATCAGGAACGGCGTCGCGCCTTGTAACTCTTCTGCGAGAATGGTCAATACCGGCAACAGCATGAACAGGCCGAGCATGCGCAAGCCGAAAATCCAGGCCAGCGAAAATACTGCACGCCGTTCAGTACGACTCATCGGGCTGGTAATATCTTCGCCCCGATCCAACTTGCTTTTCTCCTTTGCTAAATTACATCAAAACATCTTATAGTAACAGGTTCTTTTCTGACTCGGAATCCACATGGATACAATCCATATCAGGGGGGCTCGGACCCATAATCTGCAAAACATCGATCTGGATATTCCGCGGAACCAACTGATCGTGATTACCGGGCTTTCGGGATCCGGGAAATCGTCGTTGGCATTCGACACCATCTACGCCGAGGGCCAGCGCCGGTATGTGGAGTCGCTGTCGGTGTATGCCCGTCAGTTTCTGTCAATCATGGAAAAGCCCGATGTCGATCATATCGAAGGTTTGTCTCCGGCGATATCCATCGAACAAAAATCGACTTCGCATAATCCTCGTTCTACGGTCGGTACCATTACCGAGATCTACGATTATTTGCGTTTGCTGTTTGCCCGGGTGGGTACGCCCAGGTGCCCTGAGCATTATACTTCGCTGGAAGCCCAGACCGTCAGTCAAATGGTCGATCAGATCCTGTCTCAGGAACCGGGCAGCCGCTGGATGCTGTTGGCTCCGGTGGTCAACAACCGCAAAGGCGAACATGCCCAGGTCCTCAATGAACTACTGAATCAGGGATTTGTCCGAGCCCGGATCAACAATGAAGTTTATGAACTGGATGATCCGCCCGATTTAGACTTGCGGAAAAAGCACACGATCGAGGCGATCGTTGATCGTTTCAAAATCCGTGAAGATATTGGCCAACGTCTTGCGGAGTCGTTCGAGACGGCGCTGCGGCTTGCAAACGGAATTGCGTTAGCCGTGTCGATGGATGATCCCGGTCAAGTGATCACATTTTCGGAGAAGTATGCCTGTCCGCAGTGCGGCTATAGTCTATCGGAGCTGGAACCGAGAATATTTTCTTTTAATAACCCCAATGGAGCCTGCCCGGGTTGCGGTGGGCTCGGTGTAATCCAGTTTTTCGATCCCGATCTGGTCGTGCATGACAGTGCACTGAGCCTCGCGGGCGGTGCGGTCCGTGGCTGGGATCGCCGCAATGGCTATTATTACCGGTTGATTTCATCGCTTGCGGAACACTATCAATTCGATGCCGAAGAACCATTTTCAAAACTCCCGGAATCGATTCAGCGGACCATTCTGTACGGCAGCAAGGGCGAGGCCATTACCTTTAAGTTGCTCACCAGTCGCGGTACCGTCCGGAAACGGCGCCATTCGTTTGAAGGGATACTTCCGAACATGGAGCGCCGCTACCGCGAAACCGATTCGGCCATGGTTCGTGAAGAACTGGCCAAATATCTATCCAATAAACCGTGCCCGGATTGTAACGGAGCCCGGTTGAATCTGGCAGCCCGAAATGTGTTTGTCGCCGATCGTACCCTGCCGGATCTCACCGGTCTGGCGAATCATCGGCTGCTGGAGTTCTTCAGACAAATGAAGTTAATTGGTAAACGTGGTGAGGTAGCGTTCAAGATTGTGAATGAGATCCGGACCCGGCTTGAATTTCTCATCAATGTCGGTTTGGATTATCTGACCCTGGACCGCAGCGCAGACACGCTTTCGGGCGGCGAGGCCCAACGGATCCGGCTGGCCAGTCAAATCGGCGCGGGGCTTGTGGGCGTCATGTACGTACTGGATGAGCCCTCCATCGGACTCCACCAACGAGACAACAAACGCTTGCTGGATACCTTATTGCGACTGCGGGACCTGGGCAATACCGTGATTGTGGTTGAGCACGATGAAGACGCTATCCGGACCGCCCAGCACATCATCGATATCGGCCCCGGCGCGGGCGTTCATGGCGGCCACGTGGTCGCGCAGGGAACGCCCGCCGAGATCATCAATCATCCCCGCTCCCTGACCGGTAAATACCTTTCCGGCAGGCTTCAGATACCGCTACCTAAACAGCGCGTTCAACCGAAGGCTGATAAACAACTGCGCGTCCACAAAGCCAGCGGCAACAATCTCAAGAATATCGACGTAACCTTCCCAATCGGTCTATTGACCTGTGTGACCGGCGTGTCCGGTTCCGGAAAATCGACTCTGATCAACGACACCCTTTACCGCTATGCCGCCCGTGAATTGAACAACGCCAGCGTGCAACCGGCACGATGCGAAGCCGTCTACGGTCTTGAGTTCATCGATAAAGTGGTCGATATCAACCAGGATCCGATCGGCCGGACACCCCGGTCGAATCCGGCAACCTATACCGGTCTGTTTACGCCGATCCGCGAATTGTTTTCCGTGACTCCCGAAGCCCGTGCACGCGGCTACAATCCGGGACGGTTCAGTTTCAATGTCAAGGGCGGCCGCTGTGAAGCTTGTAAGGGCGACGGTCTGATCAAGGTCGAAATGCATTTTCTGCCGGACATTTTCGTCAATTGTGACGTCTGCGCGGGCAAACGCTATAACCGGGAAACGCTGGAGATCCGGTATAAAGGGAAAAATATATACGACGTGCTCGAGATGACGGTTGAGGAAGCGCGCGAGTTTTTTGACGCGATTCCGGTTCTGGCCAGGAAACTTCAAACCCTGGTCGACGTCGGCCTCAGTTACATTTCGCTCGGGCAGAACGCGGTCACCCTGTCCGGCGGCGAAGCGCAGCGCGTCAAGCTGTCGCGCGAATTGTCAAAACGCGACACCGGCAATACACTTTATATTCTGGACGAGCCGACCACCGGTCTTCATTTCCATGATATTCAGCAGCTTTTGAATGTTCTGCACAGGCTCCGCGATCACGGCAACACGATTCTGGTCATCGAACATAATCTGGACGTAATAAAAACCGCGGACTGGATTGTCGACCTCGGACCCGAAGGCGGCGAAGGCGGTGGTGAAATCATCGCGGAGGGAAGTCCCGAGGAGATCAGTGAAAATCCGTCGTCGCACACCGGGCGATATTTAAAACATTTGACCGGCCGGACAAGGGCGGTTGGCGAATAAATCGTTGCCCGATTGGGCACGGACGGCTGTCAATAGTTTTTACATCGGTTCACTTCCAAGATCAGTACGTTCAAATAAGCTACCGTTGTAGAATGAATTTATTCTTATGGTCCAAAAATTGAGTCGCTTGGGCGAACTCAACACGATGGCTTCATCCAATTCGAGAATGAAAGGGTTTTGGAGCAATCAATCACCCAAAACGTTACCGATAACAAATTGAGGAGTGTAAATGGAACGCCGTTCTTGCGCTAGAAGTCCTGTCACAGTTGATGTCTTCGTTCCGATCGCGGGAAGAAATCACCATGTTTGTAAGGCGGTCGACCTGAGCAGCCGGGGCGTTTATCTGGCCGCGGATTCCCGCATTTTTCCGGTCGATGCTCCAATTACGCTCTTTTTTGCGGTCAAGAAATACCAGGGATCGGTGATTCAATTACATCGCATGACCGGTAAAGTTGTGCGTTTTGGAATACGCGGCGTTGCGCTGGCCTTTTGTCGCCAGGTCAAAAGACGCAAGAATGGGCGAAAAAGTCTCGCCACCGTTAGCGTGATGAGAACTTGAACCCGGCCTTTCCAGCCAGTGCATATCCTCGGACCCAACGATGGAGAACACGACCACCCGGTGACGCGATTGCCGCGACTTTTTCTTGCAGATCGACAACTTTTTTTTACTTTGTTTATCAGAAGCCGATTGTTTAAATGACGGCCGATTCCGTACGCACCTCGCGGCTGGCTTTCGTGTGTCAACTCGGCACGTTGACACCGCCGTAATCAACCTTTTAGCATTCGTTTCACGATGCGGTAGGGCAATTAACCCATTTTCCGGTCTAAGATTTGACTCGTTTCGTTCAGGCTTAATTGAAATGAGGCAGTCGGTCCCCCATAGTCGTATCAATCAATTGCCCATTGATCGGCGGCATGCGGTACCAGTCATGATTTGAAACGGAATTTTCTATGTCCGACAAAAACATTGCACCCACTCAGCGCAACCCCTCAAACGACGAGGCACACGATTGCGCCGTTATAACCAGACTAAGGGACGGGCTGTCAGAATCCGATTTTGCGTCGGTAGCGATGGCGATGGAAATTCCTGTCAGCAACGAATTGTCGGGTCCTGCACGTCCCCGAGGGACCAAAGTTGCGTTGATATTGAAAGGCCTCGGCGTAGATGCCGCGACTCTGACCGCCGCCATCCTCAGCGATTCCAAGCTGCAGCATTCCCTTGCCCTAAATGAGATTGAGACTGACTTCGGGCCAACTGTGGCAAACCTGGTCAAGAACGTTCGTTGGCTCAATACCTTTAACGTTTATTCTCCGGACGTAATTTCCAATCCGAGCCAGGCAGAAATTTTGCGCCGCATGTTGCTCGCAATGGTCGACGACGTGCGCGCAGTCCTGATTAAATTGGCGTATCGGGTGGAAAGACTGCGGAACCTGTCAACAGAAGACTATGACGTGCGCCGTTATATTGCGCGGGAAACACTTGATATCTATGCCAGACTAGCGAACCGTCTGGGGATCGGTCATTTGAAATGGCAACTGGAAGACCTCGCATTTCGTTACCTGGACCCGCAAATCTATAAAAGAATCGCCACTTCCTTGACCGAAAATCGCGCGATCCGCGTGGCTTATGTAAAGCAATTTGTCGAGGTGCTTAAAACTCGCCTTCGACAGGAGGATATTGATGCCGAAATTTATGGCCGTCCCAAACACATCTATAGCATCTGGAAGAAAATGCAGATAAAACAGGTTGACTTCAAGGATGTTTATGACCTGCGGGCGGTCCGTGTTATTGTTGACAAGGTCTCCACATGTTATTCCACGCTCGGAGTCATCCACGGACTTTGGCAGTATGTAGCCCAGGAATTTGATGACTATATCGCAAATCCCAAAACAAATGGCTACCAGTCGTTACACACGGTTGTGGTCGGTCCCACGGGCGCCATCGTTGAAATTCAGATCCGCACCCGTGAAATGGATCAATTTGCCGAACTCGGGGTCGCGGCTCACTGGCGATATAAAGAAGGCGGTCCCCATGATCGGGCGGCGGTCAGGAGCGTTGAATCTCTGCGCCGCCTACTCGACAACCGGGATGATGATCATTATCTACTCGATGATTTCAGAAGCGATTTATATACCGACCGAATATTCGTATTGACGCCGATCGGTGAATTAAAGGAATTACCGCGCGGCGCGACGCCTCTTGATTTCGCTTATTCCGTGCACACCGAAATTGGTCATCGTTGCCGCGGCGCGAAAGTTAATCAGCGAATAGTCCCGTTGACGTATACATTGCAGTCAGGAGACCAGGTTGAAATTCTCACGGCGCGGGACGGCGGGCCGAGCCGAAGCTGGCTGGATTCCCATCTTGGTTACCTGAAAACGTCGGGCGCGCGTAGTAAAGTCCGCCATTGGTTTCGGAAACAGGACCACGAACGCAACCTGCGGGACGGAAAAGTTATTCTGGAAAAACAGCGGCAGACCAATGGGGTTAAGGTAATCGACAAGCCTGCCCTAGTCAGGTATTTCCGTCTGTCAAATTATGAAGAGCTGTTGATCGCCATTGGCAGGGCAGAGATCAGTCCGGAGCAGTTAAACTATGCCTTTTGCCCTCCCGCAAGAGCGGCTGATGTCCCGCATGTTTTTCCTGCCAGAAAAAGTATCTCGCCGGCGACTTTTTCCGAGGTCAATGTGTATGGGGTTGACAATCTATTAACCTCGTTTGGCCGCTGTTGCAAACCCGTTGTCGGCGACCCGATTATCGGTTTTATCAGCGGTTCCAAAGGATTGGTGATCCACCGTCGGAACTGCAAAAATGTGTTGCAGATGCGGTTGAATAAACGCGACCGGTTTATTGAAGCCGATTGGGGGGATAATCCACAAATACAAGCCGTGGACGTATTCATCCGCGCTATTGATCGAACCGGCCTCCTTAAGGACATTACGCAAATCCTGTCCAACGAACGCATTAATATTTCACGGTCATCGAGCCGGACAAACACGAAGGATCACACGGTAATCGTAAATCTAACCCTCGAAGTTCTGGACATTGAGCAATTGAACCGGACGCTCGAAAAGATAAATCAGCTGCCGCATATAGTGGAATGCGGCCGTACGTCCGAAACCTGACCCCCCGATTGACGATCCGGATCATTTTAACCGAGATACGATGCAACCCAATGCAGGCGCTGTCCGAGCGCTCGGTGGGGTGAACCGGCGAAGACTGAACCTGGCGCAGGTCTTCGAGGTCTTCATCGTCGAACAGAAGGGGCTTGAGTTTCTGGCGCATCTGCCATTCCACGGAGTAAGCCAGCATGCACAGGAACACGGGCAGGCGCGTACCCGATCAGCGTTCCAATGAAAGATCGGCCGGACCTTTAAATCCACCGTCTTCAACGAACGGAAGGCCCGTTCGACGGGCAGGCCAACCGTTTGTAGGCCGCCACCGTCCGAGTGGTCGAGAGTTCCGTCGGGACAGTATCGGTACGCAGTACATAAATCCCGTCCAACGCGGCTTCGGCTTTAATTTGTTCGGGCTTACGGGCGTAGACGAAGGTCTCGTGGGTGATGGTCAGCTCGAAGTGTTTCGCCATCTTGAAGCGCGATGACTTTCCCTACCCGAAGCCCGATTGCGGCTTCCCCGCGCAACGGCGCACGCTGGCGCAGCGTGGCGGCAACGATCTTATCTGCCGTTCTCGTTCGGTGGGGCCCAGCAATTCTTCGCGCTTTCGGGCGCGCTCCTCGGCCAACAGCGGATTGCGGCACACTGCCCCAACCGCCCATACACGTCGCCTCGATTACCATCCACACGTCCATTTCGTTATGCCCGCCGCCGCGGTCGAACCGGAAAAACGCTGGTGGCGCACCAAACGCAAGAAACACAATAAAAGCTATCTCTTCAATCACAAAGCGCTTGCAAAAGTCTTTCGC
>JBGTCG010000238.1:0-5408 GCA_041748915.1 Methylococcales bacterium | reverse complement strand
TAAAACTGTCGACATCCGCAACCCGCTTATTTCGAAGCTGTACCCGCACTTCAGGATGCGCGATCATCCCTGCGGCCTACAGGATTCTCTGTGTACGCTTGCCCCATACTCTTGTTCGCAAGTTACCTCGCTCCGCAATGGGACCAACACTCGATACCGGTCGGTGGCTAACCCTTTCCCGACGGGGACTTCCACCCCGCAAGAGACGCCGAGCTTTGCTCGGCGCGATAACGCACAAGCATTTTATCCGTTGTGCGCAGCATGACGGATAAATGTGTGTTGGACGAAGCCGTCACCTGGGCACGCTATTTACAGAGGATTGTATTTCGGAAGGGTGAGATTGTCGAAGGGAATCGAGGTATTTTTTCGAATTTTTGGGTCGAGCGGTGGCATTCGATCCGTCGGTTTCGCACATTTAGAGAATTCAGTTTCGGTGTTGGGCTGTTCAAAAGCCGTATTTTCAGCAGGTCGTCATTCGGCCATGAGCCGTGCGCCTCGGCGCGATTTTATAGAAGCCCATCAAACAACCTTGTTGGCAATGCGGACCGAACGGCGCCGGAGTTGCGCCGGCTTCGGGTCGTTTCTGCTCGGATTCGGCCGGATTTGGCTTGTGCTCTTCTGCCGTTTCCAGACCAGCACGGATTTAGGCCAATTTGGCTTTCCGGCAACGGTTGGCGAGAAAGCCGAAGTGGCGGATGCGCATGAAGCCATGCGGCGGATATCCAACAGAAACGGTCGGATCAGTTCGTCGCCGGCCAGAGAAGGGTCACAGGGTCATAGTTGGTTCGCCCAGTACTGCAACAGAAAATTCGTTTGTGACATAAAGAATATTGCGCCCAACTATCCGGCCTTGGGATGAGGATTTAAAATACCTCTGGCCCTGATGGAATCCGCGCATTCCCGCCTCATCAGGCCTTCGGCTTCCAATGAGCCCTAGATCCCGTCAGGTTCTTTGGAATGCAGGTATTACCTTTTTATGCCATCACTTGAATTTTATCTACCCGCAATTGGTTGCTGACTGTTGTGTTGCGTTATCTTGCGAATTAAGTAAGTGCCATTCAGATCTGCCCTAACTTTATTCCTGCGCCGGAACCTCCGGAACGAATCGATGGGGATCGAATCATCCCGTTTTAATCTCCGAGTTCTCACAGGTGGTCTTACCTAAACGCGACCAAAGCGGGCACCAGTTCATCTTGGCTGTTCCAACCAAAAAACAGCCGAGCAATAAAAGCGGAACGCTGTGGGTAAAAACTGAAATCAATAGCGCGACGGAACCAAAAGCGTACCGTTTTTTCTGCTCTTGTGTTCCAACGTTTTTTTGGTAATTTAAAACTCGCCTGATATCAAAGGCCATCATACATCTCCTGCCATGTTAAACGGTGATTGTGAGGATTCATTCTACAATGTGCCAGTCTGGTAGAATACATCATGGACCTGACGCAGATCATTGATTCCCTGAATCCGCAACAGCGCGAGGCAGTATCTTTGTCGTCCAATTCGGTTTTGGTTCTCGCCGGAGCCGGAAGCGGTAAAACAAAGGTTCTTGTGCATCGGATCGCGTGGCTGATGCAGGTCGACGGGATCTCGCCGTTCAGTATTCTTGCGGTGACCTTTACCAACAAGGCCGCGATGGAAATGCGCAATCGTGTGGAGACCCTGTTAGGATTTTCGGCCAGCGCCATGTGGATCGGTACTTTTCATGGCCTTACCCACCGCTTGCTGCGCCGGCATGCCCAAAGCGCGGGGTTGCCTGACAACTTCCAGATTCTCGATTCCGACGATCAGTACCGCTTGATCCGGCGGTTGCTGAAATCCTTGAATCTTGCCGAAGCGCGCTGGCCTCCGCGCCAGATTCAATGGTTCATCAACGCTCAGAAAGACGACGGGCGGCGCGCCAGGCATCTCGGGGAGAGCGGCGATCCGTATCAACGCCAAATGGTGCGGATTTACACGGCCTATGAGACCCTATGCGAGCGTTCCGGACTGGTCGATTTCGCGGAATTATTGCTGCGCGCCCATGAAATGCTTCGGGATGTCCCTGGTATGCTCGATCATTACCGGCAACGCTTCGCGCATGTGCTGGTCGACGAATTTCAGGATACCAATACGATCCAGTATGCCTGGCTCAGGTTATTGACCGGAGAAAGGGAAAACCTCTTCGTTGTCGGCGACGATGACCAATCGATCTACGGCTGGCGCGGCGCGAAAATCGAGAATATTTACCGGTTTCAGAAGGAATATCCAGGCCACCGGCTGATTCGACTCGAGCAGAATTACCGGTCCACCGGAAATATCCTGAGCGCGGCCAATGAATTGATCGCGAATAACGCGGGCCGCCTGGGCAAAAATTTATGGACTTCCGGCAAAACAGGCGAATCCATCGATCTTTATGCGGCTTTCAATGAACAGGATGAGGCCATTTTCGTGATCGATCGGATCCGCCAATGGATCGCCGACGGCAACCGCCGCGGCGAAGCGGCAATTCTTTACCGTTCCAACGCACAGTCGCGCCTGTTCGAAGAAAAGCTGGTTGCGGCCGGCATCCCCTACCGGGTTTACGGCGGATTGCGCTTTTTCGACCGCGCCGAAATCAAGAACGCGATGGCTTATTTGCGTTTAATCGCCAACCGTGACGATGACACGTCGTTCGAGCGGATCATCAACGTACCGGCACGATCGATCGGCGCCCGTACGGTCGATGGCATCCGCGATTCGGCGCGCGCCGCGGAGTGCTCGCTATGGCAGGCCGCGCGCGAATTGTTGCAGTCCGGGCGATTGCCGCAGCGAACCGCGACCGCGCTGGGTCAGTTTATGGATCTGATCGACAAGCTCGCGCAGGCCTGCCGCGGACGCGAACTGGCCGAACAAATCCGCTTGGTCATCGATCAATGCGGTTTGCTCGAATTATACAAACAGGAAGGCGAAAAAGGCGATGCCAGGGTTGAAAACCTCGAAGAACTCGTGAATGCGGCCCGGCAGTTTGAATTCGACGAGCAGAACGAGGAAGACCTGAGCGAACTCGATCTGTTTTTGGCTCACGCCTCCCTCGAGTCCGGGGAAAATCAGGGGGATTCCTACGACGATTGCGTACAGCTGATGACTCTGCACTCGGCGAAAGGTTTGGAATTTCCACTGGTGTTCATGGTCGGATTGGAAGAAGGGTTGTTTCCAGGGCAACGGTCGCTCGAGGAAGCAGGTCGCCTCGAGGAAGAGCGCCGGCTCTGCTATGTGGGCATGACCCGGGCAATGCAAAAGCTGGTTCTGGTGTACGCGGAATCGCGGCGCCTGTATGGCCGCGATACTTTTGCAAGGCCCTCGCGCTTTCTGCGGGAAATTCCGCCGGGTACGGTCCGTGAAGTCCGAGCGAGGGCGACCATCAGCCGTCCCGTTTCCGTTTCGCCGCGGCCGGATCGTAGCCAAGCCCGGGGCGCCGCTTTCCTGCTCGGCCAGCGTGTTCAGCATGCGAAATTCGGCGACGGGATTGTGCTGCAGAATGAGGGCGACGGCCAGCAGGCGCGGGTCCAGGTGAACTTTGAAGAGGCCGGGGTGAAATGGCTCATGGTGGCCTACGCGAATCTTCAAACATTATAATTGAAGCGGGGGGTGCCATGCCCCGGCTGCGCACGCACGCAGGATATCGACCAGGAAGGACCCGAAGCGCTGACCGGACAGGGACCTGGGTTTTGAATTAAACGATTTGCAGCGGTGTCAGTACCGGTTATTCAGTTGCCTGAAAATTTTTTTCTTGTTTACGATGGAGAGTGCCCGTTTTGCAGCACCTACGCGCGGTATGTCAGGGTCCGCAAAGCACTGGGGCACTTGCGGCTTTTCAATGCGCGCGAGGGCGGGCCTTTAATCGACGAGATCAAGAAGCGTGGAATTGACCTGAATGAAGGAATGGTGCTGGTCGTGGACGGCGAGTACTATTTTGGCTCCGAGTGCATGAACAGGCTGGCTTTGATGAATACCGGTTCGGGATGGTTCAATGCGCTCAATGGCATGATCTTTTCGCGGCCGCTTTTGGCGAAACTGCTCTATCCATTCCTCAAATTCGGGCGCCGGATTACTCTGAAACTACTGGGGCGTTCACTGCTGCAGTAACGGAATCAATCCCATAAGCCCGCGCCGCACTCGGTTTTTCGCGGAGCAAAGCCCGGACGTCTCGGGGTTGATGAATGACTGGCACGCGGGGATCGGATCGAATAAGATATCCGCCATTCGCAATGGTTTCTTTTGATCGAATTCTTTGCTTAACCGAAACATGCGATTTTTCAACCGGTTTTTCGACAGTCGACCGTCCGCTTCGTCCGCTTGGAAATGGCATGGGGGTCAGAAGCCGTAATGGAACGCCTCAAATCGTATATCAGAGATATTCCCGATTTTCCGCAACCCGGAATCCTGTTCAAGGACATTACACCGCTGGTCAAAAACCCCGAGACCTTGCGGTTTGCCGTCCATCAACTGCTCCACCCCTTTCTGGATCTCCGGATTTCCGCGGTTGCGGGAATGGAAGCCCGGGGATTCATATTTGGAGCGCTGGTTGCCTGGGAACTCGGGGTCGGGTTTATTCCGTTGCGCAAACCCGGAAAACTTCCGTACAACGTTCATACCATTGCTTATGACCTCGAATACGGATCGGCGGCCCTGGAAGCGCATATCGATGCGTTGGAACCTGAAGATCGGGTGCTGTTGATCGACGATCTGCTGGCGACTGGAGGAACCGCCAGGGCCAGTTGCGAATTGATCGAGCAATTCGGAGCCGAAGTCGCGGGTTGTGCATTCGTGATCGAATTGGATGACCTGCGTGGCCGTGACGCGATCGGCCGTTACCGGGTTCATTCCTTGCTGCATTATTAGCCTCGATACGGAACGTGTCAGCTTTGATTGACCGTGATCGATCACCTTGATCTTTTTGATCTTTGCTAGTAGATCGTTCCGCTAAAACGACTACATATAAAATAAACATCATATAAAATAAACATCAAAAGTTGTAGGATGTGCCGACGAAGGAGGCGCATCGGTCGCGGTCGATGCGCTACGTGTTCTGGTCGAAATGAGTGTAAACCTGTTGTCGAAACGTTCCACTAGTCACCGACGAATTCCGTGGTGCGACCATTTTAAAGTCCCCGATAGGGGATCTGTAAATCCCTCGCCGTTAGGCGATGGATGATATGCTTTATGGAGGCAAGATTACAAACATGGTAGTCATACGGTCTGGGACTGCAAATATCATTGGGTATGGGCGACGAAATACCGTTACACGGTATTTGGGGGGAGATGTTGGATTGAGGTGCCGGGAGTTGTTGCGGGAGATCGCGCGGAGCAAGGAGATGATCATCGATGCGGGATCGGTGAATCGGGACCACGTGCCTATGCTGATTGGGATTCCGCCGCAGTTATCGGTGTCC
>JBGTCG010000237.1:0-38720 GCA_041748915.1 Methylococcales bacterium | reverse complement strand
ATGCCTATCCGGTTAAAGCCACCTATTCGTCGCTGGCATAATCAGTGGCGTCGTTCATTTCGAAGGGAGGGTATTGCGTAAGTAATGATAATGGTCATGCTGAGGATATCGTAGACGGAGCCGTTGACACGAAGCGAGTGCGGCCATCCGAAGCTGACCGAAGTGGCTTAGGTGGCGTCAACCGGATAGGCATGGTTTAAATTACCAGATCGAGCATCCTCTTTTCACCCGAATTTGTAGCGTGCATTATCGCAAGATCCGGCCTATCGTGGGAAAAACCGCGAGACGCCATGGTCTTCCTTATAATTCTTATCCGACCATCTGATCCGCGATGAACGCACACTATCGCACCCGAAAAACCAATGGCGTCAACGACCAAGCCAGGAATCCCGTGCCGATTGCCGAGGCCACCACCTGATCGCCCGGGTTTCCAAGAAAGAAGACCAGGCATCCGGTTTGACATTTAGAGAACCTGGGTCGCAAGAGCTATTTCAGGTAACCGTTCTGTACGTACCAATCCCACGCCTTGATCATTGCGCCCCGAAAGCCCAGCAACGGGAAATCGAGTTCAAAAACCGCCTTCCTGGAATCGTAATAGAGCCGCTCGGATCCGAGTAGTACGTGCTCTCCACAGATTGTCGATACTCTATCGCTGAAATGATTATAAAGGTCGACCAGTACGGCGGACGGCCGCAAAAGGCACGACGGTAAAATCATGCGCGGAGCGCTCTGACCCGTAATATCCGCCAGTATTTGGCCAATTTCCAAGTAACTAAGATTTTCTCCGCCAAGGATGTAGCGCTCTCCAACCCGCCCTTTTTCGGCCGCCCCAAGCTGCCCCCGAACCACCGCGTCAACATCGACCATGCATAGTCCGCCGGAAGGAACGGCACGGACATGTCCCTGCTTAAAAGATTGCACCACACTGCCCATATACATGCCGTGATCTCCGCGACCGATAATCTGGGCCGGGTTGACAATCACCGCGTTCAGTCCGCGTTTCACGGCATTGCGCACAATGATTTCGGAAATTCGCTTGCTATCGGAATACGCAACGCTCCGGCTTCGCGGGTCAAATTCGGTTTCCTCGGTTGCGAGCGAACCGGGTTCAGGAATTCCGATCGCAGATACAGAGGAGGTATGAACGACCCGTGGCACCCCTTCACGGAGACAGGCCTCCATCACGATACGGGTACCTTCGACATTGATTTGATAAACATCGCTTCGGTGCGCTTTCCAATACGCAACCAACGCGGCGAGATGAAATACGAGATCGCAGTTTTTGACCGCTCGTGACACCGAGTCATTGTCGAGAATATCGCCCCGGAAATATTCACATTCCAGGTCTTGCAGAGCCAATTGATTGGAACGATTTCTGGCTAATACTCGCACCGAATCTCCTCGGTCCATTAGCGCGCGGACCAGATTGATCCCGTTGAAACCGGTCCCTCCGGTTACCAATACTCTTGCCATATTGAACGGAATAGGACAGCTCGGAAATTTAACCGACGTGCCGGCTCATCGCCGATAAAATGCGGGAGTCAGGATCGACTGTCAGATATACTGCCGCGGAATCGATTGGACACAGCGCCGGAACGATCGGTTTCGCATGCAGGAGAAGACCGTTGCCACCGGTTGATGAACAGCGACGGCTACGCGCGTGAACATTCGTCATAAGCCTTTCGGTTATTTGCTGAATTTCATTTTGGCCTTGTCCGCATTCGGGTGATTCCTGGAGTTGAATCCACCGTGCAAGATTTCGTTCAAAGTCTTTACATCGTCTGTCGATAAACTGCTTGCGGATTCTTTTAACGATATCCAATTGAGGATGTGATTGTTTCTCGCTTGTGCTAGAAAATTCTGCGCTTGGAACAGGTTACGTTGCTCATTCACGACGTCGACCATGGTTCGGGTGCCGACCTCGAATCCCGCCGTGGTCGCTTCCAATGCGCTCATCGAGGATTTGACCGTCGCACTTAACGCCTCAACCTGACTGATGGTCGAAATGACCCCGCGGTAGGCATCCTTGACCTGACGGACAACCCGCCTCCGGGCCGCCAACAAGTTGTCTTTCGCCGCGTTGTAGTTATGCAAAGCTTCGCGGGTTCTGGAGTTCACCGCTCCGCCCTCATAGATCGGCACATTGACCTGGACTCCGACCGATCCAAATTCGCCGCGTAATCCGAAGGTTGAAGAATTATCCTGAATATTGTAGTTGCCAACCATGTCCAAGGTCGGTAAATGTCGGCTCCGCTGCAGTTCGATCGTTTTCCGGGACAGTTCGGCCTGATTCTGAGCGGCGATAATAGTTAGATTCCCGCTATCAGCCGAGAACGCCCATTTGTTGATATCGGCCGGTTCTGGTCGCATCAGCGGGATATCATCCGGTAACGGAACGAGATTCGCAACGTACTCACCGATAATTTCGCGCAGAGCTTCAATTGAACTGTCCAGATTGTTACCGGCAACGATTTCCCGCGAGCGAGCGCCATCGAATCCGGACTGCGCTTCCAATACGTCGGTAATCGCAATCAACCCGACATTGAAACGCTGTTGGGATTGGTCGAGCTGGCGCGCCAGCGCCTCCTTTTCGGCGCTAGCGAATCGGAGCGTGTCCTTGGCCAGCAATACATTGAGGTAGGCCTGTATCGTACGCACGATCAGATTCTGGCGCGCGTTCTGATATTCAGCCTCGGCTTGGGCAATCTGGTTTTCGGACTGGCTGAGTTGAACCCAGTAATCCCAATGAAAAACCGGCTGATGCAAATTGACGCCGACGGAACTGTCCCAGAAACGTTGTAATCCCAAACCCTGGAAACCCTGTTTCAGATTCCTAAGGTAGTTCCATCTCGTCCCGCCGCCCAATGACAAAAAAGGCAAAAGCCGCGCGATCGCCTGTGGCTCGGATTCCAGCGCTGCTCTGCGGACGTCACTTGCCTGTTGAAATGTCGGATCATTTTCCAAAGCCAGCTCAAGAACCTGTACCAGGTCGCGAGCCGGTTCGCTTGATTGGGGCCAGGCGTTCGAGACCATGAACCAACCGACGAATAAAAGAAATATCCGTTTCATTAACTCCCTGCCGGTTTGACGGAACGCAAGACTCGCAAATCGCATTTGCATAATGCGTCCAGCGCAATCATTTAATCGATTGAAGATTGTGGGGCTTACGACCGCAAAGGTTCCGAAAATTGAACGCAAAAAAATTAAAACGTTGCCGCAAGACATTGAATCGGGGATAAAAGTGAGACAATTCTATGCGATATGAATGCATAGTAAAAGCTTTTTGAGCCGTCATCGGCCAGTTTTATTTAGCGACAATCGTAACCGATGGAAGGTCTGATAAATTCAGAATTTCCCACAGTGCAACGCCAAATCCCATTCGAACGCTGCCGGCCGCCGAGAAACCGAGGATGAATTTATTCAGTGTTACCAGGATAGACTGCTTACCGCCGGCAGGATGATGTCCGGAATGAACATATTAAGCAGAGAAAAGAAACCCGGTCTTATCAAGTGCATCTGCGTCTGCTAGACTTAATGGCGCTTAACCATTGACATGTTCGGGTCGTCCGACCCACCAACCGATTCAGGATAGATTGACGCCATGAATGCGCCAACTTTAAGTCGCCGTTCTTTTCTCTTCAATCTTGCCGTGATCTCTGCGGCGTCGTTCTTGGCAGCTCCGGCCCGTGCCTTTACCGGCATCGCCACTGAACGCAGGCTCAATTTTTTCCACACTCATACCAGGGAAAAGCTCGATATCGTTTATTTTTCGAGTGGGAACTACCTTCCCGACGCACTGCTGGAAATCACGCATTTTTTCCGGGATCACCGTACGGATGAAACCCACCCGATCGACCCTGCATTGTTCGATATCCTGCATGCAGTCAGCGAATCCTGCCCGGGTAAAGGCTGCTTTGAGGTCATTTCAGGCTACCGCTCCCCGGCAACCAACGCCATGCTGCGCAAAAGACGCGGAGGTGTCGCGCGACAAAGTCTGCATATGCAGGGAAAAGCAGTTGACGTGCGATACACCAATCTGAGCACGAAGGTACTCCGCGACCTTGCAGTTGCGTCAGGGCAGGGCGGTGTGGGTTACTATAAATACTCGGACTTTGTCCATATCGATACCGGAACGGTCCGAACCTGGTAGGGGACAACAATCACCTGTCTGTACCGGTGTTGACAGATTTGTGGCCATCCGGAACAGAATTCTCGTCCACGAAGTTGGTTACGCCGTTTCGGGACAATATATTTCATCAATGGGTACGGGGGGGCCAACGGCGTAACCTTGAATATAATTGACCCCAATACTTTCCAGCTTGTGCCGGATCGCACCGCTTTCAACAAATTCCGCGATCGTTTCCTTACCCATCAATTGGCCGATTTCATTGATTGACCGGACCATCGCGAAATCGATCGGGTCTTCCAGAATATCGGCAACGAACATTCCATCGATTTTTAGATAGTCGACCGGTAAATTCTTCAAATAGGCAAACGAGGATAACCCGCTACCAAAATCATCGAGAGCAAATCGACATCCTTGTTCTTTCAATCCGACAATGAAGCGGATCGCGCGCGACAGATTCGAGATTGCCGCCGTTTCGGTGATTTCAAAACAGATTTTTTCGGGAGGAATGCGTAATTTTTCCAAATGATTGGAAACGAAATTCTGAAATTGGTCATCATTCAGCGAATGACCGGACAGATTGATGGAACACATCGAGAGACTGTTCAATCGCACCGCGTTGGAACCCAACCAATTCAGCGTGTTTTCGACCACCCAGCGATCCAGCCGAGGGGAAATATTATAGCGTTCCGCAGCCGGGAAAAACGCTCCGGGAAGTATCGTTTGACCGTCGTCAGCGAGCAGTCGGATTAAAATTTCACAGTGTTTCCCCTGCCCCTGCTTCGAGTTCAAAGGAACGATCGGCTGGGCGTAGAGTACAAACCGGTTATCCTGAAGCGCCTCATGAATCTTTGAGACCCATTGCATTTCCCCATGCCGTTGAGCCAGATCCAGATCGTCGTCCCTATAAATATGAATCCGGTTGCGCCCCATGTCCTTCGCGGCATAGCAGGCCGAATCCGCCTTGACCAGTAATTCGGTCATCGTACCCGTGGAGGCTTCAATCGGCACTACTCCGATACTGGCGCCGATGTTAAAACTCCGGCCTTCCCAGGTGAATCGGAACTCTGCAACGGCAGTGCGGAGCTTACCGGCCACGATTTCGGCATGTTCCAGAGAGCAATATTCCATGAGCACGCCAAACTCATCCCCACCGAGTCGGGCCAGGGTATCCAGTTGGCGGACCTGTTTTTGCAAAACAGTGCCAAGCAGATTTAGCAGCTCATCACCGGCCGGATGTCCGCAAGTATCATTCACCACTTTGAATTGATCGAGATCCAGATAACAGAGCGCATGGCACGACCGGTCACGCTGAGCCGTCTCCAGGACCCGCGCCAGGCGCCGTTCGAATTCGCGCCGGTTTACCAATCCAGTTAACGCATCATGGCTAGCGAGGTATTCCAGTTCTTGCGACAACAATCTGGATTCGGTGACATCTTCATAACAGCCCAGCAGTCCGTAGAGTTTGCCTTCGCTGTCCAGCAAGGGAATTTTGCTGGTCCGTAACCATCTTTGCCCGGCTCCGTTTTTATCAATCCGCTTTTCTTCGTAATTCAATTTTGGTACACAGCTCTCGAGAACGCCAAGGTCATCCGCGCGATAACGCTTTGCGTTATTATCCGGTACAATTTCGGAATCGTTCTTTCCGATAATATCGAGGGGTGTATCAAAGCCCGCATCCCGCGCGAATTGAATATTACAGCCGAGAAAATTCGATTCCACATCTTTCCAAAATACCCTCACCGGGATTGTATCCAGCACATTTCTGAGCATCGATTGGGACGCTTGCAACTCACGCTCGGTGCGCTTGCGGTCGGTGATGTCGAAAATCGCTCCCAATACTCCAATTACTCTTTCGCCACAGAATATGGCGCGGCTGGAAATAATCGCCGACAATGGGCGGCCGTCCTTGGTAATCATCGCATATTCGTTTGGCCCGATATATTCTCCCTTTAATATCTCTTTGAAATTTGACAATGCCCGCTGCAGGTCCGCGGGTTCGAAATAATCGCTGATATTCAAACCCTTTTGGAATTCCTCCCAAGTGAATTGAAACATCTCGAAACCGGCAGGGTTGGTGTATAAAATTTCCCCGCCGGGAGATACTTCAAATACGGTTTGAGGCAACAAAGTCACCAGTTGGGTGAATCGTTCCTCGCTGCGTTCCAGCGCTTCCTGCATTGCGCGCTGGTCCGAAATAAATCTACGAAAAAATGAATTTAACGCAGAAGTGTGCCGGGAGTTCGGCCCACGGTTGTTTACCGGATGCGACAAACGATTCGGTGTTGCAGCATTGAGAATTCGTATTGAATAGACCAATCCAACGGAAATGCAGACAAGACCCGCCGCTACCGAATATCCGGTCAGATAAAGATGCTGGTTTTCCAGATAATCGACAACAACGGATTGCGCGAGTGAAACGGTGATAAGGTAACCGATTGCGAGAGCGATGAGCCTGGAGAAAGCAACAATGCCGATTCCGGTTAGTATCATCCCAAATGCGAATCCTAAACCGAGTGGTCGAAGGCAACGGCCGTGTCTGAAAAGTACCAGGGCTGCAAAGGCCGGACAGGCGAGGATCAGGAAATCGAAGACCATCATTAAGATTATGGATTCGTTGATCATACGGTCAGCACTCCAGACGATCCGGACCCGCGCGCAATCCAGCCGTTCGTCCTGAATACCTGATCGTTATTGGGAGAACTCCCTCCACCGCTTCGACCCCCGTCGCTCCATCGCCGTGGTCATCCGGACCGTTATTCTGGTCGCAACGAAAGCTCCAAAAGTATCATTCCTATCCAATTAAGAATAATATCGTTTGAGAGAAATTCAATCCGTTTTTCACGAATGGTTCAAGCAGGATTGCGAATAACCTTCCACGACCAGCCTTGATCGACGTAGTGCGATCGGATACGAGTCTATTATCCCGGAAATGACCAAACGGACCTGAGTCCTAATCTTCCGAATAAGCTGGCTTGCCGAACAGAATTGCATCCGGATTTCGTTGCAGATAGTCGGCCAGTATCCGCATCGAACGAGCCGTATCGGATAATTCCTCGAGCGTTGTTGATAGGTCCACATAGAGCGGCGAATTTTCACCGGTAAGGTTTTCCATCGCGGCCAGGGATTTTTCTGCCTGCACCAGTGTCTTTTCCGTGCTGCCGGTTAATGATACAACCTGATCGTTGACCGTATTGACCAGATTCCTGGTATCGGCTACGGTGGTGGCAAGCTCTGTAACCAAAGGATCAAGTTGTCTATTCATTTTGGTAGCAATCGCTTTCAGAGTCGTCAATATATCTCCGATTTGTTCGAGGTGCTTAACCGTTTCCGGAGAATTGACCACCTTTTCCAGGCTTCTCGTGGTTTCGACCAGACTGGCGAAAAACTGGTCCAGAGGCAGATTCTTTAATCGGGTCACGATTGCGCCAATATCGTTGAAAATTTCTTCAGTTTCCGATGGCAGCGAGGGAATCTCCGCGTATTTCGAATTTCCGCCGGACAGATGAATGGGACTGTCCGGGTAAAAATTGATTTCGATATACAGTTTCCCGGTCAACAGACTTTGCGATTTTAATTGGGCTCTCAATCCATGCTGTATCAATGAGAGATCGTTCATATCGGACAACCCCTCGGAATCGTCGTTGTGCTCGACGGTTACGTCATTCATGTCCACCTCGATAAACACCGGCGTCCGGATAATCGCTTTATCGAGATTTAATTCCACATGCACATCGGTTACCTGACCGACCTGAACCCCTTTAAGTTTAACTGGCGCACCGACGTTCAATCCATTTACGGTTCCCTCGAAATAAATTACAAAGCGGCGTTGTTCGCTGAATAATTTACTATCCGTGAATACCAGAATGGCAATCACTACAAGCGTGATTGCACCAACAACAAAGGCGCCGATCAGGGCTGGCTTGGCTTGCCTGCTCATCGGCTTACGGTATCCCTTGTTCCAGCATATGGTTGCACGGAATCACTCCTTACTCCGGGTCAAGAATCTCCGAACCCGCGGATCTTGTGACTCATTTAACAGTTTTCGCGGATGCCCCCCAGCGATCATGGTTTTCGACTCGTAGTCCAAGAACACGGAATCGGTACCGATCGCCAGAATACTATCTAATTCGTGCGTTACAACTACAATCGTCGCACCAAGGCTTTCTTTCAGTTCCACGATCAGGTCGTCGAGGCGTCTTGCGCTGACCGGATCCAAGCCTGCGGAAGGCTCATCAAAAAAAAGGATTTCAGGATCGAGCGACATAGCTCGGGCCAGACCGGCCCGCTTCTGCATGCCCCCGCTGAGTTCGGACGGATAGTAGTCCTCGAATCCGGCTAGTCCTACCAACGCCAGCTTCATCGATACGATCTCGTCAATAGCGGTCTTTGACAGATTGGTATATTCATCCAATGGCAACGCTACGTTCTCGGCTAAAGTCAAGGAAGACCACAAGGCTCCGCTCTGATACAAAACACCGGTATGTCGGATGATTTCGTTGCGTTCCGCCTCGGATGCGTCCCAAAAACTCCGTTTATCGTAGAATATGTTCCCCTGAAGCGGATGCAAAAGACCGATCAAATGTTTTAAAAGCGTGCTTTTGCCACAACCGCTTCCACCCATAACGACAAAAATTTCACCCTGATTGATCGCAAAGCTCAGATCGCGCTGGATTATCTGCTCGCCGTAACCCATGGTTAGATTTTCGACCCGGATCCGAACGGGCATTGGATCTGAATCCCTGGTACCGCACATATACTACACGCCGAAGGCGTTATAGATCACAGTCAGAATCGCGTCGGATACGACGATCCAAATGATACTGGTCACCACTGCGTTGGTGGCGGCTTCGCCCACAGCGGAAGAACTCCGCCCTGAATCCATTCCCCGCATGCACCCGGCAATCGCAACCAATATACCGAACACCGCACATTTAAATAAACCAACATTAAAATCACGCATCGCGAGAGCCGCTTTTGTTTGGGTGAAATATTCCGTCAAGGACAAATCGAGCATACCCACTCCAACCAGCATGCCACCGATAATGCCCATAAAATCGGCGTACAGGCAAAGCAGCGGCATCATCAATACAAGAGCAATAATGCGGGGTAATACCAAAAAATCCAATGGCGATATTCCCATTGTTTTCAAGGCATCGATTTCTTCGTTGACTTTCATCGCGCCAAGCTGGGCGGCGAACGCGGCCCCGGTCCGACCGGCCATAATCACGCCGGTCATCATGGCTCCCATTTCCCTTGCCATGCCCAATCCAACGAGATTGGCGATATAGATCTGAGCGCCGAGCATCGACAACTGAACCGCGCCGACGAAAGCCAGAATTAATCCAACCAGCACACTGATTAGGGTTACAATCGGCAAGGCGCGAGGTCCGCATTCTTCGATAAATAAGCCGATGTCGGACCTTCGATATTTCGCTCGACCAGTGAAAAACCGGGCGAAGCTCAAGCAAACCTCGCCTAAAAAGTGCAATTGCTTTTCAGCGTTCGCCCGGTTCGAAAGCAATCGTTCACCAAATCGATGAAACGCTGATTTGTTCTGCGCTGCCTGGGTAATCTGCTTTGCTTCCGGAACCGCAAGCGCCAGTTGAATCAATGCTACGACTCCATCTGGCAAGCCATTAAAGTCGCATTCGATACTCCTTTCTGTACAGATCCTGGAGACCTTAATCAGAAAGGTTAGGAAAATGCTATCCCACCGAGTCAGATCGGTAGCGATAAATGATAAACGATTGATCCACGGATTGTTATCGATTCCGTCGGCAATGACATTCGTGTCCGGAATCATAGCTTCCTTCACCCAGGCGCCCTTCACAAAAACGGTTAGCCCGTCGGGCCCGACCAAATTTATTTCAAGTTTGCAATCATTATTTCTCATCCCGAGGTAACCCTCAAAACGAAGTTGTCTTTGGTGGAATTGTTTTCCTAATGGCGGCGAGAATGAAGGATCATGATCCTGTCTTCCGTCTTATACGGTCAGCGGCCGCTAACTTATGGCTATTGTATCTCCGAACCCCGAATATTCAGCCGAATGACCCGTTTTCCGGTAGACGTTGCGTCTAAAATGATAGATGTGTGTATCGGAACGGGACTGAAAACCCGTTTGAAAGTTTCGAAAAATACCCAAGAACAGCAAAAAGCGAAACGCTTTTTACAAAGCGTTTCGCTCTCTGAAACCAACCTGGTCGTTTAAATTCCTGTGTTATTCAAAAAAGTGCAGTTCGACACGGCGGTTTTGGGCGCGGCCTTCGTCCGTATCGTTCGATGCGATTGGATCACCTTCCCCATACCCTCTTGAAGTCAGCTTCTCAGCGGGTACCCCTAAGGACACCAAGTAATCCATAACGGACTGCGCGCGCCTATCAGATAAGTTTAAATTGTATTCGTCGGACCCGACACTATCGGTATAACCGGCAATTTCAATCCGTGGGAATCCCTTGGATTCTAGATTCGAATACGTCATCTCAAGAACCGCTCTCGATTCGGCATTCAAATCGGACTTGTCGAACGCGAAGAAGACACCTTCCAGTTGCACGCTTGCAACCGTTTTAGGGCCACCTTCAAGTCGTCTCACCCGGGCTTCAAGCGGCGCCAGTTTTTCGTCGATATAGGCTCCCAGGGCTTGCTCGGACTTGGAGCAGTAGCCGGCGGCGTCATCCGCATGAACCTTTCCTTCACCGATTATCTTTTGCCCGCTGTTCATGAATTTTCCGCTGACTCGTTGACCTTCCGACAGGTGCGACTTCGCGTGATATAGCTGATCCGCGCAATTATGACCATTGATCATGAACGTCCCGAAGTTTCCCCCTTCGGTTTGAGAAATTGAATTCTCAAGTTCCTGAACCGCACCAGACGGAACCTGCGCACAACCGCTCACGGCTAAAACAATCCCCACCCCAATTACATAGACAATTTTTTTCACTTTGGTACTCCTTCTCATAATTCCAAGGGAGCTTATCTCAAACATAATGAGATAAACAGGAATGCGATTACACTATAATAAGTGAACACCGTCTTAGTGAACACCTTCGAGGCGTTTCACCCGGTTTTCAAGTGGCGCCAAAGGTTCATCAATGTGGGCACTAAGAGCTTGTTCAGCCGTCGAGCATTGACCGGCTGCGTCGCCCGCATGCACCATGCCTTCATTGATTTCGGTTTGTCCGCTGTTCATGAATTTTCCGCTGACCCTTTGACCTTCCGACAAATGCAACTTCGCGTGGAATACGTTATCCCCGCACATATGGCCTTGCGTCGTAAAAATCCCGAAGTTCCCCCCTTCAGTCTGTGAAATTGAATTCTCAAGTTCCTGAACGGCACCAGAAGGAACCTGTGCACAGCCTCCCGCTGCCAAAACAATTCCCAGCCCAACTACAGAAATGATTTTTTTCACTTTGGCTCTCCTTCTTAATTCTAAGATAAACAGCTCGACAGAAACGGTTAGAACAATTACGCCAATTAACCTCTTTTTGATTATATCTTGGTTTCGCTTTTAAATAAAGCCCATAATGAACCTAGTTAAGGCATTTTCTTTGAATTGGTCCGCCGACGACAATATTGATACAAAGCGCCAACGATCAAGTTTAATCTATTTACCGGCCGACAGAAAGCCTTCCAACCAAAGCCTGGAGTGCAAACGACTTCTCATTCGGCGGCGCGCTGTTTCGTATTAGAATATCGACCGAATCCAGAGGCTTTCCATAATAGGCCAGGTTAAGTTCCTTATCGATCGCGAGGATTGCCCCGTTCAATAGAACTCCCCCATAAACCCCCTTCGACCTGGAATAAGACAAAATATCAGCGGTTGAAATTGCCGTCCCTTTCCCTACCGGGCCTGCGGCAACGCTTGCGCCCGCGCCCAACTTTAGACCGGATGCCAGCATTGCATTGATACCATTTTGATTTATCACGAGCAAAATGATTTCCGATTTCTGCACACCGAGCTGGATTCCCAGACTGGCCGACCCTAACGAATAAAAAGCGGGCCCGAACCATTGTCCGCTGGTTTTATCCAAGGTGAATAAAACTCCCCTCCCCTTGGAGCCTCCTATCCCAATTCCGGCCTCCCACACGCCGGGCGCAATAAAGACCCCCTTCGCGTTTCGTGCCAACGATCTGAACCTGGCCATTTCCGGATCATCCATAAAATGCTGCAGCGTTAGTTCGGCGGATACGACCAAATTATTGGCATCCGCGACGTTATCAGCATACACCGCACTATTTACCGCGAACAGCACCATCAGCATACCAGTCTGAAAACAAACAAACTTACTTTTTGTCAACTTTGGTTACCATTAATACACAGGCTAACAACCTATACAGGTTCACGGCATAAGGCCTTCCTTAATGCGAATAAACGATACTTCCGTTCATGTTTGAACGAAGAACATTGTACCGAGACCTCCAGACCATATTGATCCGTCCCATGCCATTATGAATCCGTTGCGCGTGCGTAGGATATCTTCTCCATTTGATTACGTAATTCGCGTGAACATTGTGTGAGTCGCGGGTACGAAACTAAACCAGGGAACCTAATTTAACCGATAATCGGGGCGACCGAGGCCGGCGCGACTCACTGCCTGAAGAATACAAGGTTCCATGATTGCCCGCCAATATATAGGAATCGGCGGCGCAGATCAATTTGCGAAGAAATGCTTTTTGAAATAGGCCAATTCGTCGATCGATTCCCTAATATCGTCGAGCGCCCTATGCAAGGTCTTCTTTGAAAAACCGCCATTCAGTTCAGGCGCCCAGCGGATGGCGAGCTCTTTAATGGTAGACACATCCAGATTGCGATAGTGAAAATATCTTTCGAGTTCGGGCATACAACGATAAAGGAACCGTCTATCCTGACAGATACTATTACCGCACATCGGCGAACGGTTCGCCGGAACCCAGGCCCGCAGGAACTCGATGGTCTGCTGTTCGGCCTCCGGCTCTGTAATCCGGCTTTCCCGGACGCGATCGATCAACCTGGAACTTGAATGATGTTTCCGGTTCCAATCATCCATGCTTTCCAGCACTTGGTCAGACTGATGAATCGCCAGGACCGGCCCCTCCGCCAGAATATGTAACTGCGGATCGGTTACAATGGTCGCGATTTCGATTATCGAATCGTGCTGAGGATCCAAACCCGTCATTTCCAAATCAATCCAAATCAGGTTAAGCGGATCGTTTCCCATTTTGTTCCCATTAAAATTGGACTTGCCACCCATTGTAGCAGACGCTACCCTGTAAAGCAGAATCCAAATCCATCGCGGTACCGGCCATGAACAGTTTTACCTATCTATTTTTAGTCGCGCTAATTCTCTCCTACACGGTGCAATTTTGGCTTATTCGCCGCCAGAGTTTACACGTTGTCAAACATCGGGACGCAGTTCCCGATCCGTTTAAAGAATCCATTCCACTGGAAATTCATCGCAAAGCGGCCGACTATACCCTTGAAAAAAACCGACTGACCAAATTAAGCGGCGGCCTGGACATCATTTTGTTGTTGTTCTTTACGTTGGGCGGCGGAATCAGTTTGATCGCCCAATTCTGGTCGAAGCTGGATGTGTCCGGCATCGTCTCCGGCGCAGGACTGATCCTGACCATCTTTTTGATCTCCCATCTCATCGAATTACCCCTGGCTGTCTATCGTACTTTCGGCGTCGAGCAAAAATTCGGCTTTAACCGCTCAACTCCGAAACAGTTTATTGTCGATCAGGTCCTGCAATTCGTGCTGACCCTGATCCTTGGCGGGCCACTTGTGATTCTTATACTCTGGGTGATGCAGGATGTTGGCACCCTCTGGTGGTTATTGGCCTGGCTGATCATTCTGGCGTTCTCTCTGTGGTTAAGTTGGGCGTATCCCACTTTTATCGCGCCGTTGTTTAACCGATTCACCCTGTTAGACAACGCAGACCTCAAAACCCGGATTGAGGGCTTGCTCAAACGCTGCGGTTTCAGCAGCAAAGGGATTTTCGTGATGGACGGCTCGCGCCGTTCTGGCCACGGTAATGCCTATTTCACAGGCTTTGGCAGTAACAAACGGATTGTATTCTTCGATACTCTGATCGATACCCTGAATCCGGATGAGGTCGAAGCGGTTCTAGCCCATGAACTAGGCCATTTCAAACGCCGGCATGTTATCAAAATGTTGATTGCGAGCGCCGTAATGAGCCTGATCGGCCTGGCCATACTCGGCTGGGTTTCCCGGCAAGCCTGGTTCTACAGCGGGCTCGGGGTCGATATACCGTCCAGCGCCGCCGCTTTGGTTCTTTTCCTGCTGGTTTCCCCGGTGTTCACCGTATTCCTGCGGCCGATGATCGCGTATTTTCAACGCCGCCATGAGTTCGAAGCCGACGATTTCGCATCAAAGTTCGCGCAACCGGCCGCGTTAATCAGCGCTCTGATTAAATTATACCGGGACAATGCAGCCACTTTGACGCCCGATCCGCTGTACATGGCATTCCATTATAGTCATCCTCCCGCGGCGATACGAATTGCAAATCTGGCCGAAAAAAACATCAATCCAGCAGCGACCTGAATCACCGCAAAACAGCCTTGTTTGCGGTTTTCCACTCTCCCGTTGGGTAGTAAGAGTTTGAGTTGTACTAAAGGGAAACCACAAGCCGTTCAGGCAGGCCTTGTAATATCTCACCTGGGCAAAGGTCTGGCGGTGGAAACCAGTACCGGTGAAACCATTCTGTGTCATACGCGCCGAAATCTACCAATGGCGGCGGTTGGTGATCAGGTTCTGTGGGAGCCGAGCACCGGCAGCCGCGGCTGTGTGATCGAAATTCTCGAACGAAGATCGTTTTTGACCAGACCCGCCGGGCAGCACAAAACCCGGCCGGTTGTCGCCAATCTGGACCAGATTCTGGTTCTGTTCGCCACGGAGCCGGCTTATGATCTCTTGCTTGTTGACCAATATTTGGTCGTTTGTGAAAACCGCAGAATTCAGGCTTTATTGATTTACAATAAAATCGATCTGCCGACTAATTCAAAGCACTTCGATCAAGTTCTGAACTTGTACCGGCGCATCGGTTATCCGACACTTCGAATCAGCGTTAAATCCGGGATTGGTCTCGATCCATTGAGAAGTGAACTAAAAGGCCATACGAGCATGCTGGTCGGCCAATCCGGCGTCGGCAAATCGTCATTGACGAATGCCCTGATTCCCGATAAGAACCTGCGAACCGGAGATTTGTCGCAGGGCACGCTGCACGGGAAACACACCACGACGACGACAACGTTGTTTCACCTGTCGGAAGGAAGCGATTTGATCGACAGCCCCGGAGTCGCTGTTTTCGGTCTCGCGGAAACCACTGAAAAGGACCTCGCTTTCGGATACCGGGAATTCCAGCGATTTTTGGGTCAATGCCGCTTTAATGATTGCCGCCACGCTAACGATCAAGGGTGCGCGATTACGCGTGCGGTCCAGACAGGGATGATCGACGAGGGACGTTATCAGCGTTTCCTGAAACTGCGGGAAAAACTCCCCGCGTAAGCGCTTCAGTTTTGCACGAAGCCGGATCCACTTCGGCATTTTCAATGGCTTTCAGTACGTAACCGGGCAACCATATTCTCCGGTTCCGCCAGAAACACCCCGTAACACGGGTGTTTCCGGATGAGTAGTTACTAACCTGGCGGCCAGTTTAGCTGTCGTCCACCCAGAACGTGCAGATGCAAATGATAAACTTCCTGCCCGCCTTCCGCCTTGCAATTGATCGCAATCCTGTACCCTTTTGATAAGCCGAGCCGTTCGGCTACCCGTGTGGCGCTCAGGAGCAGTTCACCGGCAAGATCTTTATCGTCAAGATCGTCGATCGTTTCAAGATGCCGTTTCGGAATCACGAGTACATGCACCGGTGCTTTAGGGTTAATATCCCTGAACGCCAGCACTTTATCGTTTTCAAAAACGATATCCGGACTAATCTCCCGATTCACCATTTTGCAGAATATACAACTGGTCACCCCAAACCTCCCGAATCAAATCGTCATTAGAATCCCGGTCCGCTTACCTGCCGACGAGCCGCCGGTGCATTCAGATCTCCTTCCTGCCGCTGAATGCATGCAACAAAGTACCACTATCCACGTATTCCAGTTCTCCACCGAGCGGTACTCCGTGGGCAATCCGGGTCACCCTGACAGCATAGGGCTGAGCCATTTCACTGATGTATAATGCGGTCGCTTCCCCTTCGACTGTCGTGTTGGTCGCTAAAATAAGTTCATTCAACCGCTTCGATTCAAGCAGCTGCTGCAAGTGGGGCATGCCCAATTCCTCCGGACCAATGCCGTCGAGCGGCGAAAGATGGCCATGCAATACGAAAAACACACCGCGAAATACGGTAGCCTGATCAACCGCGATCACGTCAGCCGGATTCTCGACGATGCAGAGTACCGAAGGGTCCCGTGAGGAATCACTGCAAATCGAGCACAGATTGTCTTCGGTCAGCGTCCGGCAACGCTCGCAATGACCGATGCGCTGGATCGCTTCCAGCAGGATTTCTGCAAGTTTTTTCGCGCCTTGGCGGTCTCTTTGCAACAAATGCAAGGCCATGCGCTGAGCAGATTTCGGTCCAACCCCCGGAAGACAGCGCAGTCCCTGCATGAGTTGAACCAACAGCCCCGATCCTGCCACCGGTTTCAGAAAGGCATCTTGAAACCGCCCGGGAGCTGCAAGCCGGCGGTTAGACTGGCCATTTTTTCCTGCTTCATTTTATCCACGCGCCGGACGCCGTCATTAACCGCGGCCGCGACCAGGTCTTCCAGCATTTCCCGATCTTCCCTGACCAGACTGTCATCGATTTCAATCTTGCGCACTTCCCGTTTCCCGGTCATGACAACCTTGACCAGACCGCCGCCGGCCTCTCCATGCACTTCCATTTCGGCGAGTTCCTGTTGCGCTTTCTGAAAATCTTCCTGCATTTTCTGCGCTTGCTGCATCATGGCTCCAAGAGGGTTTTTCATAATAGTTCTCCAATCATTTCATTTTAAATCGGTGTATCGTCAATCCGGTTCGCTGTTCTTTTGCGTCGAGACCTTATCTAAACGTTTCTCCGGCGGTGCCAATTGGGATAGATTACATGATCAAAGTTCATTTGAATGCCGGCGCGGACGAATGAGCCATTACCGCTGGAGGCTCTGATTAAATCAGAGCCTCCAGCGGTGCAGGGATGCACTGCCAAAATCGGACGCTGTAAGCGTCTGATTTTGTATGGCAACTCCAAATCACATTGGCGGGGTTGCCGAGCGCTGAGAAATCCAGGATGGATTTATTCAGCGTTTCCCAAATACGGACCTCCGATGTTCCCTCATTTAAATGATTGACAGGCGTTCGCCGGCAAAATTTCAGGATCGCTGTCAAGAAACGCCGCGCGGCTCTGTGGTTCCGGGCAAAATTGTCCCGTCGAAGACTTCCTGTAATGCCCGCACATTGGAATCATTGGCAATCAATGTTTCCGCCGCATCCTGTCTCGCCTTCCGTTCCGCCGCCATTTCAACGGCGGGAGTGACCAGACCAGGCCCGCCGATTTTAATATTCAAATTCACAGGCCGTTTAAAATAACTCCGGAGCGCTTTCTCCAGACGCTGCTCGACGCTTTCGCCCCTGAGTCCTTGATGGCCGGGATCCAGCAACAAAGTAAGCTGGCCGTTGGCAATACACTCCAAAACACTGTTACAAGCCAGTTCGTTTGCCAAGCCGGTGAGCGCCATAACCTGAATAATCTGTCGCCACGGGATCGGATTCTCTTCCGCGCAAGTCCGATCCGGCGATATCTGACCGGCGGCCCTCGATAAAGCATCGCGGCCTTGATTCTCTACCGGTGCGGGCTCGCGAAAATCCGCGGGATCACGGTCATTCGATTCGGCCTCGGTGAGAACGTCCGCGGGTTTGAACGCGAGCATCCGCAACAAAACCATCTCAAAACCGCTGCGTGAATCCGGAGCCAAGGCCAGATCACGCTGGCCGATGAGTCCGATTTGATAGAAAAGCTGGACATCGGCCGGGGGAATTTTTTGAGCCAGATCGCGGAGATTCTTGTCGAATTCATCCAGAAACGCCCTCTCTGGAATCGCTTGAATCAGCGCCAAACGATGTAACTGACCCAGCAACTGCCGCAAGACTTCCGAAAAATCCTGGGTCAGATCCGCCAGTTGGCGCACGCAATCCAGTAACCCCGCGGGATCGCTCAGGGCAAGCCGTTCCAGGATTTCAGCAACCGGCGATTCCGCGACCATACCGAGCATATTATCGACCAGTTGTGACTCCACCCGGCCGGCCCCGTGCGCGATCGCCTGGTCCAACAGACTTAATCCGTCGCGCATGCTGCCATCCGCCGAGCGCGCGAGGGTATGAAGCGCTTTCGCCTCATATTCGATTCGTTCCGCAGAAAGAATCTTTTCCAATTGGGCTCGAATCTGCTCCGGCAACAAACGTTTCAGGTTTAACTGCAAACACCGCGATAATACGGTCACGGGAATCTTCTGCGGATCGGTCGTCGCCAGCAGAAATTTCACATGCGGCGGCGGTTCCTCAAGGGTCTTGAGCAAAGCGTTGAAACTATGTCCGGACAGCATATGGGCTTCGTCGATCAGGTAAACCTTGACGCCACCCCGTGAGGGGGCGTACTGAACATTGTCGAGTAGTTCGCGGGTATCTTCGACCTTCGTTCGCGACGCCGCGTCCACTTCAATCAGATCGACAAACCGGCCGGAATCGATATCGGTACAAACCGCGCATTCCGCGCACGGATCGAAGCTTCGCCTGGAGCCACAATTCAAGGCCTTGGCCAGGATTCGGGCAATCGTAGTCTTCCCCACCCCCCGGGTGCCGGTGAAGAGATAGGCATGATGCGTGCGGTTGTGTTGAATGGCATTGGTCAAAGCCCTGACCACGTGCTCCTGGCCCACAACCTCGCTGAAGGTCCGTGGCCGCCATTTTCGAGCAAGGACTTGATAACTCATGGAATTCCAGGAATCAAATCAGGTTTTGCACTGGGTCAATCCAATCAATGGGAGGGAGGCAGGCCGTGCCAGCCTCACCCCGGCACACGAATCCGCTGCTACCGCTGCTCCCTTCCGGGCCTGACGGGGTTCACAGCGTATCGTTGCGGGGGGACCGACACGGCTTACCATGGAGTATGAAACTTGAGTTCAAACTTAGCCCTCTGGACTGGGCCGGGGCGCGCTATTATGCGGTATTAAAATAGGACATTCAAGCGCAACCTGGAGAACTGAAACCGGAAATCTGGTTCGAAGTATTTCCGGCGGTTACAATGTTCGCCTAATAGTCTATGAAATTTCCAATCCGATTGACTGACGATTCGCGATCCGAAAACAATCCCGGCGCAACTCGACCGGCCCGCGAATCACTCATCGATTTCCATTACCAGGTATCCTGGAGGTCCCACAGCGCGGTTCCAGGCCACCATTACAGTACGCAATCCGGAGGCGGATTCGAGTTTCATGGGCATGCCCCGCTGATTTCTCATCCCGACCCCCGCAATATCGATATCCACGCGAGTCTGCATGACCCGTTCGGGCAATTTGTCGTACGGACCTTCAGGCAGCGAAGCGCGATTCCGGTGTATGTCGTTGCCGATTTATCCGCGTCCATGGCATTCCGGGGGGACGGCGACAAACCGGAAACACTGGCCTGGTTCAGCGCCTGCGCCGCTTATTCGGCGTTTCGTACCGGGGACCCATTCGGCTTTATCGGCTGCGGCGAAAATGTGATACCGCAATTGTTATTACCGTTGCGATGGTACAAATCGATCGCGGACAAGTTGTGGCGACGCTTAAACAATCATACTCCCAAAGGGCAATCCGCCGACGGACTGTTGGCAGCCGCACCGCTGCTTGGCCGGAAAAAATCCCTGGTGTTCCTGATATCGGATTTCCATTTTCCGCTCGCAACCTTGAACCAGATATTGCAGAATCTGGAGACACACGATGTCGTGCCAGTAGTACTGTGGGACAGCCGGGAAGAGATCCAGCCCAATTGGGGGATCACCCGCCTTTGCGATCCCGAAACCGGAAGAAACCGCTGCCTGATTATGCGCCCGGGTTTGCGGAAAAAGATCCGGGCGGCGTTTGGACAGAGGCGTGATTCGCTGATCAGTCTCTGCGCGCAGTTTGGACGGGAACCTTTTTTTGTGGAGGATGCGTTCGATCCCGAGGATTTCACGTATTATTTTCTCCAGTAACGAAAAACCGACTAATTGCCGCAATGAGTGTGTGGATGCGTTTTTTTCCGATTGGACTGTTACTGATTTTCGTCTCGCCCGCCAATTCGGCGGATTCAGCGGAGAACCCGCTGCGTGACCTCAGGATCGAGACCGGACGCAACTTCGGCCTTGTACTAGGCGACCTGATCCGGCATGAAATCCATTTCGGCCTCGACAAACCCTATCGGCTGCAAAAAAACAGTCTTCCATGGCACGGACCGCTCGGAGAATGGCTGGAATTGCGTGAAATCGATATCGCGGAAACCGACCACGAAAACAGGACGCTCTACCGGTTGGATATTCTGTATCAAATTTTCCCGGCGGTCCGGGAATATGAGAGCCGACAAATCCCTGGTCTCCCTTTGCGGATTATGAGTGGCGGCGAACGCCTCGATTCCGTCACACCGGAAACGGAGGTGGCGATTACGCCGCTGATTCCCGCGCGTACACCAGATGCCGACGTCAAAATACGACCTCCCATCGAGCCCGCTTCGATTCCGTTGCATGCACACCGAAGGACAATCGCAACCTTGGGCGCCACGATCCTCCTGATACTCGGGTATCTTGCCTGGCGCAAAGACCTGCTGCCATTTTTGCAGTCGCCGAAAAGTCCTTTTGCCGCGGCCCGCAGCGAAATCGCAAAGGCACGGAGGGCGGGGCCGGATTCTCCGGAATATCGGAACGCCCTGCTCGCGATTCATCGGGCCTTGAATAAAACCGCGGGTGAAATCGTTTTTGCAAGCGGCCTGGAGCCGTTTTTTCGCAATCATCCCGCGTTCGCTCCCATGCGCGAAAAAACCGGCGTCTTCTTCCGACTGTCCCACGAAATTTTTTTCACCCCAACACCTAACGTGGAATACGCCGACTACAACGTTAGATGGCTTGAACAATTCTGCAAGGAATACCACGATATTGAACGCGGCGCGTGATGAACATCGGATTCGACCACCCAGCCTGGCTCGGCGGATTAATTCTGGCGATCCTGCCGTTGGTTATCCCACTGCAAACACCGCTTCCCTACTCCTGGATCGACTTGATCCCGGACGATCCCTTATCCAATGCGGGCGACTGGTTGATTCGGTCAATCGCCGGCGGCGCACTCGCAATCATCGTGTTCGGTCTTTCCGGACCGCACAGACCGGAGCAGAAAATCGAAAAGATTGGAACCGGGGCCCACATCGTTCTGCTTCTGGATCGAAGCGCCAGCATGAATCAAAATTTTAGCCGGCGCCACATGGGCGGACGGGCCTCCGAAAGCAAGGCCGCGCATGCTCAGCGGCTGCTGGCCGATTTTGTCGAGCGGCGCGGCAATGACCTGTTTGCAATGGCCTCATTTAGTACTTCCCCGATTTATACGCTCGGAATGACCCGAGACCGTGACGCGATCTTGTCGGCATTACGCGCGACGTCCACGAAAGGACGCGGCATCACCAATATGGCCGCCGGCCTGTCCATGGCGCTCGACCTTTTCAGCAACCAGGCAATGACCGGTTCGAGAGTCATCTTATTGGTTTCCGATGGAGCCACCCGTATCGACCCGGATACGCGGGAAACCCTGCGGCAGTGGTTTTACGAAGCCAAAGTCTCCTTGTACTGGATCTATCTTAGAAACCCGACCAGCGCGAGGCTCACGGAACGCCCCATGCATCCGAACGAAAATACCACTCCCGAGTATTTTCTACACCAGTTTTTTCGAGGCCTGAAAGGTCCCTATAAAGCCTATGAAGCCGATAGCCCAGTGGCGCTCTCCGAAGCGATTCGGGATATCGGGCAGCTCGAAAACAAACCGGTTATTTATTTCGAGCAAGTATTGCGGAAAGACTTATCGGGTTACTGTTATGCCGCCGCCGCGGCACTGCTCGGCCTGTTACTCGCGATCAAGTGGATCGAAATCCGGACCGGGCGGCCATGAAATCCTGGACGACGGTTGATTGGATCGTGCGGATCATTCTGGCGGGCCTGATTCTCGCCATGATCGCCGAAGCCGGCCAATGGTACCGGATCCGGCAGATCAATCTCGCGGTCGCCAACCCGGAAGCCATTGTCATCGACGATAATTCGCCGGTCGAGATCATTTTTGCAAAGGCCTGGCACCTCGGCCGGAACGGTGAATTCCAGGAAGCCTTACGCCTTTACAACCGCATCGAGTATCGCGCGGCTCCGGCAGAATTCGAACGAATCAAATATAACATGGGGCATATTTACCTCACCGAGGCCGCACGATATTGGAACGAACAGGGAGTCTGGGCTTATTCCGAAGTCCTGGCCTGGTCGGCGCTGGCGCAGAAAGCTTTTCGCGACGTGCTGCTGGTGAATCCTTCAAATTGGGATGCCCGTTTCAATCTGGAGTTTGCGCTGCGTATTTCCCCGCCGCCGCGGGAAACGGAAAAAGCGGACTGGACCGGGCATAAAAGCAGCGTTCATTCGATTTATCCGGGGATTCCGGGAGGCGGTCCATGAGCGCCTCGTGGCGGGAATTCGGACTGCTGTTCCTCGCCGGAATGCTGATGCTGTTCTGCCTGACCCGCCCGGCGGCGCCCTTATCCCGCAATGTTTTCCGTTACCTGTTCGTGCTGGATATTACGCCGAGCATGAACACCCGCGATTATACCGAGAATGACCTGCCGGCCGATCGGCTTTCCTTCGGCAAACAGGCGCTGCGGCGCGCGATCCGGGATCTTCCGTGCGGATCGACAGCCGGAATCGGTCTGTTCAGCACCAAGGATGTTCTGCTGCTCATCGAGCCGCTGGAAATCTGTTCTCATTTCGCCGCGATCGACGACACCATCGCCCACATCGATTGGCGAATGGCGTGGTCCGCGGACAGTAATGTCGAACGGGGGTTGTATGGCGCCATACTCACTGCAAAGAATTTAGGACCTGACCTTCATTTGGTTTTCATGACCGACGGCGAACAGACGATCCGGGAATTGCATCGCCCGCCGCTGGCTAAGTTCCGTGGCTCGATCAAAGGCTTCCTGTTCGGTGTCGGCACTGCAAACTCATCGCCCATTCCAAAACTGGACGCGAACAACCAGGTCACCGGCTACTGGACAAACGGCGAGGTCGATGAATATCTGATTGCAACGGATACCCTCGCTCCGTCCGCGCCAGAAGCTTCGGATCCGGAGCAGAATTATTTGTCCAGCCTTCACGAGTCCAATTTGCGAATGCTGGCCGCGATCAGCGGCTTGCATTACCGCCGACTGGAATCGCCGCAGCAATTCAGCAATGTTCTAAAGGCTGTGGATCTGGCCGCCCCGCGAATGATTCAAACCGACCTACGTTGGCTGTTCGCGCTGGTTTCCGTCTTGCTGATTCTGGCGGTCTACATCCGTCCCTTCCGCACTTCACGAACCGGTTGACGGCCAGCAATTCGGTTTTGCGGCTTTTTGTGAAGCGTGGCGGGACCGCAAAAATTCAGCATTAAAATTGGCAATCACCCCGCGAGACGAGATCGCGTCGATCCAGGGACTATCGCTCGGTTCCGACCTTGAGCGCAATTGAACCCGCTGGTAGAGCCCCTGCTTTACTTCGACCCGGCATCTTGCTACCGTTGACCCCGGCCGATCCGGTGAGCAATCATTCCGAAACCGCACACGCCTGCCCGGCAGACTGGCGGAATGATTATTGATCAGAACGACGCCAGTTACAGAATTATTTGCAACTATTTTCGTTCATTAAGGAATCGCTGATTAAATCAGCGATTCCTGCAGTGCAGGGATGCGCTGCCAAAGTTACACGCTGCAAGCGTTTGATTTTATTAGGCAATGCCAAATCGTATTTGGCGTTGCCGGCCGCTGAAAAATCCACGATGGATTTATTCAGCGATTCCTTAAAAAAACAAGTATAAAGACCACTTCGCATAGCCGACCGGTTACGAGAGGAGTATCAGCCCATGTATAAACCCATACTTCAGGCCGACAATAATGAACCGCCGGCAATCCGTTCCGCGAAGCCGCCGGAAACCGGCGCCGGGCTTATCGACGATTCCACATTCACCGCGATTGAAGTGGACAGGCTTTTTAACGCCGTGAACCATTCGGAAACGATCGCGGGCCAGTTCACGCTGTATCGTTCACTCGCCCAGCCGTTACGCGATGGCAGTGCGATCAAGGCCAAGCAGGATGCGCTGAAGGAACTGCGCTCGCGGCCCGAATTGACCGAAAAAATCGAGCAGCTGGTCAAAACGGCCGCAATATTCGAAAAGCAATTTTTCATACTGCTGTATGGCACTTTCATCGGTATGCTCGGAAATCCCCACCATGAACACGAACATGAAGGGTATGGTTACGAACCCTATCAAAAGGGCAGGGCCTTCATGCTTAACATGGTCCAGGATGCGCACCGGATTCCGGAGGTTCAGTCCAGCTATCTGAACGAGACCGTACAGCGGATCCGTTCTTTTTCCGAAAGCCGCTGTGGACTGCTCATGGCCGGTCCGGTGTATAAAACCGAGCGCGGGATGCTGACCAAAACGGAAAAGCATTTCTGGATTCCGGGCTTCAAATTCCGGCCCACGCTGTTCAAACCGCTGTTGCTTGTTTTTCTGTTGGCGCTACTGGCGCTTATGTTTCATTTTGCTCCGCTGTCGCCCGGATTTTCCATAACGCTGTTGCCTACCCTGCTCATATTCGCGCTGCCGTTCACGGTCGTGTATATCCCGGGAGTCGGCACCTTCGACCGTGACAGTTGTATTTATCCTCTGCGCGACACTTTCAAGAAAGCCGAGGAAGTGATCGAAACTTACGAAGCGCTCGGCCGGCTGGACGAATTGCTGTCTTTTCTGCGCTTCGGCCAGTCGTTCGGACCCGACGCCGTTCTCGCCGAGATCACCGAAGCGGACCGGCATAGCCTGCTGGTCAGGCAGGTCAAAAGTCCGATCCTCGCGCTCACAAACCGGTCCTACGTACCCAACAACATCGATCTCCGCGATGAACGGCTGACCCTGATCACGGGGCCCAACAGCGGCGGCAAGACCGCGTTTTGCAAAACCATCGCCCAGATTCAGCTCCTGACCCAGATCGGCTGCCCGGTTCCCGCGGAATCGGCATCGACCACGGTCGCCGACGGCATCTTCTATCAAATCCCGGAATATAACTCCCTGGATGAAGGCGAGGGGCGTTTCGGAACGGAACTGCAAAGGACCAAGGAAATCTTTCTCGCGACTTCACCGAAAACCCTGGTAATCCTCGACGAATTATCCGAAGGAACCACCTACGAAGAAAAACTCGAGACCTCGGAAAATATACTCGATGGCTTCCGACGTAAAAACAACACCACGCTTCTGATCACCCACAATCACGAACTCGTCGATACCTTCATCAACAGGGGAATTGGCCAAGCGCGCCAGGTCGAATTCAAGAACGACGAACCCACCTACCGGCTGATCGAAGGCATCTCGAGAGTCAGCCACGCGGACCGGGTCGCGAAGAAGATCGGTTTTTCGAAGGAGGATATCGACCGGTATTTGGGAGAAAAACCAATATAAAAATCTCCGATCAACCAGCCCCAGGAACCAAATAGCCAGTTTGCTTTCTGGATCGGTGTCCGCAACCGGATACAATCGGTTATGCGTCGGAATGCGCGGGGTGGTTTTTTGATAAGGGCTGTCAATGACCAACAGAAGTTAGAAACTGAAAAGTGCCTGGAACCAAAGGCGAACCTGTTGGTCATCATGACAACTTGGTTAGGATATTTTTGCCCGTAAATACAACTTACTACGCTTGACAAAAGTGGTGAACCGGAGTATAAACATACCGCCGGATCCATTTGTTTGACACCAGAGGATACTATAAACAATCAATGAGGATTGCCCGATTCACAAGGCGCCAGATTTGCGCGATTAGCGTTACCGTAGTCCTGACGTTATTGACGAATCTGGTGATTCCCGGCTTTGCAGCCGCCGGCGATCCGGATCTTTTCAGTAAAAGGACGGACCCGATCCTCATTTCCTGCTACAACGGTTTCGATGGCTGTGAATCGGAATCCGACCCAGGTCAGACGAATAGGTATGACAACCGGGACAATATAGAACCGAACTCCGACGGTTTCGACGACTTCGTCCTGAGCGGCATGGTTTTCTCGAGCGAACGCGGAGCTTGTTTCGGTTCTTGTTCAACCAAAGCTTATGCCGGACGCAACCCGGCCCCAGAACACCGCCCTCCTGATCGCGCCTGATTGGCGCTTCTAAGTTTCCGGCGCGCCGGGAAGTTCAGGCGCGATCATTCGTCACGTTAGACCTGCTCGAAAATCATCGGGTGCCGGGCATATGGAGAATCGCAAGAATGCAAGTTTTTATCATCCCACCGGGTGCGCGGCATGCTGCGTGCCGAACGGCGGTCGGCGCGCACAATCCGGTTCGGCCATGGCGCCCGCGATTGGTTTCGGACCTGGATTGCGAGTCGCTGTCTTCGGCTTTACGACGCGTTTACCAAGATCTCGATCGGTTTTCGGAGAATAGCGATGAGTTTATTGAAGCGGCTCAAGGACTACGTCACCCCGATCGACGGCAATCACAAAGATCTGCTCCAAGGGAATGTCGAACTGAATGCCTTTCGGGACTTCACGTCCCGAATCATGGTTGCGCTCTTCGCGATCCCGCTTGCCATGAGATTTACGACCGCCCCCGGTTTGCGACCGGAACAACGCACCGTCGGCGACGCGGTCGCGGGGCTGATCGGGGCCTGGTTCGGCGGTCCCAAAGATCAGGTCAATAGCCCCGCGACGGCACGGCACTTTGTCGATTAATGAGGCGATCTTGGCGACCTATAATCATGGTTTGTTTGGTGACGGCCTCGCTGACCGCCGCCGAGAAATTCTCGATCAAGTCGCCGTCCAGCGCGGGTGTTTTATCCGCTTTACGATCGAAATTAATTACGCCTACGGTAATCTGGTTATCCAATGGTTGGCCACGCAAACAGCCGCCGCATACCAACTGATGGCAGAATACATGGAATCATGGGCGGATTGATACGCCGGGCCGGCGACATCCGATCGCCAATCCCGGGAAAATCGGTCGGTTCAATGAAGAATCGCGAATCAACGATCATTCACAGGCTTAAAAATGACTGCTTTTAAAAATCAAATTGCACTGGTAACCGGAGCGAGCGGAGGTATTGGTGGGGCGATAGCGACCGAGCTTATCAAACAGGGGGCGACTGTTTACCTGACGGGGCGCAATGAGGAAAAACTGGCGAATCTGAGCGGAAAGTTGGGCCCCGGGACCATCGCTCATACTTTCGATCTGACGCGGGATGAAACGATTGACGAATTAACCGAGGCGATCAAAACCCGGTTCGGACGGCTGGATATTCTGGTGAACAGCGCGGGGACTTATGCCCGTGAAAGCTTGACAGCAGCTCCGGTCGAGACGCTCGATAAGCAATATACGGCCAATATCCGCGGGCCCTATCGTCTGACGCAAGGATTGATTCCGTTGCTTAAATCGCCCCGAGGTCAAATTGTTTTCATCAATTCGAGTGTCGGTCTGAATCCAAGTGCAAATGCGGCGCAGTTTTCCATGACCCAGCACGCATTCAAAGCCATGGCTGACGTGCTTCGTGACAACGTCAACGCCGATGGGATCAAGGTAATGAGCGTTTATCCGGGGCGAACCGCGACCCGTCGAATCGCCCGACTTTCCGCGCAGGAAGGGCGTGTTTTCCAGCCCAAGCTTTTGCTCCAGCCGCAAGACATCGCAATCGTAGTGGTGAGCGCCTTATCGCTTCCGTGGACGGCGGAAGTCACGAATATCCAGATCCGGCCCATGCTCAAGTCAAATTGAGCCTATTCGACATCGGGATTACAGCGGCCGGTTTCCCTTTGCCGAGCGGTCGCTGGATCCTGCTGCGCTCGAGATTCTTTGTTACCGGTCCGAAGGTGCCGGACACGCCGCGCAAAAATCGCTCCGATGCGGGGAAGGACCAGGTAGTTTTCGTTCGGAGTCGAACGAAAACTACACCGGCCCGGGATGGGCCGGTATTTTCAATGGATGCAAGCCATTAAAAAGTAAGGAAACGGAAAACCACATCTTCTGGTTCCGTCAAGGAAACATCCCACGGAGGGGTGTTTCCGGATAAACACTAGCCAGCCGCGATCCAGATGGCGATTCGAGCCATCCAGGTATCCCCCAATCGATTTACGATCTAACTTGCTGCAAAAGCACCTGGCTTTTTTTGATAGATGAGGTCCCCTTCGTAACCCGAGCCGTCGTCGTAAAGCGCGATGAGGTCGTCGGTTAACCTGGAGAAGTTGGTCGCGCGCAGGTAATCCCTGAGGGTAGTTCCGGTGCACTCCACATCGACCGCAGGCGCGCCGCGTTTTTCTCTGACGTCATCTTCATTGACCACCCGGAAGTCGATACTGAATCGTGTTCTTCCCGAGGTGTTGGGGACACTCGAATGCAGGTGCGCGCCGGAGAAAAAGATCAATCCGCCCGCCGGTACGACGAGCCGAATCTGTGGATCCATGTCAATTTCCTGAGTCGGCTTCGGCAGCGGCCTTGGATCGGCATGCAGCATTTTAGCGACGTGCTCCCCCCGATATTGTTGGTTCCAGAGATAATAATTGTAGCCCTTTGAAGTATTCGCGACCGGCCTGATCCAGTATTGCGGATGAAACGCCATTGCATTGTCGGACCGAAAATCGTAGATCGGAATCCACCAGTTGATTTGGCAGGGCGGCGCCGAATACCAGGTGTCCCGGTGCGGATGCCAGGCATAGGCAATGCCTGTCGTCAAATAATTGTCGCTCGTGGAACTGCGCATTTTCGGCACGTCAAAATACGTCTTTTCGAGGTCGCAGGCCATGTCAATAAAAATTTCCCGGATCAGCCGCTTTGATTCCGGATGATGAATAAATTCAGGCTTTAATTTGGACAGGATTTCCGCATATTTTTCTACCGGCAATTCGAATTGGGCGAATTCCGGATCCAGCGGTGCAAATGCTTCTTCGATCAGATTTTTCGCGAAATCCGCCAACGCCAGCGTGCATTCACGCGGCGAGTAAACAAATAACTGGCCTTCGAATAACAATCGCCTTCTCTCATCGTCGGTGACCGGCGCGTTATAGTACACAGTGTTGCTCATTCTTGTTCTCCTGCTTTTCGGTTTGGATTGACGAATGGTTCTATCTAGCGCTCACCGGGATCCACCTGTCCTTAGGAACATTTCGTTGGCGGCACCGCAAAATGGGGTTTTGCGGTTCCTTGCGTTTTCAATTGTTTTCGTATCGAAAATGCCCGGTTCGGCCACCGCATGAACCAGGCCGTGACCACAGGGCGTAGGGTCGCCGATGGCAACCGTCGGTCGACGAATCCGATGAGAAGAACGCGAACCAGCGGCCTTTCCTCCCGAGCTGTAGGGTCTATTCAATACCATCAGAAGCTGTTTACTAAATTGAATCGGTATTGATCAGAAATTATACAGTAATTTTCGGGAAAACGGGACTGCGCGTCCTGATCCTTCGGTTCCCCGTCTTATCGCAAATCCCTAACAGCGCGTTTCCCAGAGTTTCTCCAGCCGTTTGCACGACACCGTATAAGCCGTTTTCAAGCTTTGGGCAAATAGCGATACCCTGAGCTCTTCGAGGCTCCAACGGTAATCATCGAGTTCCGGAATAATTGAACCTGGACCGTCCTTTACGAAATTCCAATAAGACGACCACAGCGGTTCCAGTTCCTTCATTTGTTTGAGGTCGCGAAGATCTTCCGCGCCCGCCTTATCGATGCGATGCAAAATTGCTTTCAGATATCTCGGAAAAGACTGCAGGCGGAAATCCGGCGTCCGTGCGATAAAGCCACGGTAGATCAGCAACGACATTTGCTCGCGGATGTCATTCGCGGCTGCCGTATGGAGACGCACACGTTCCAGTTTCCGCGAAATCTCGGCGACCAGCGCGCACAGATCGCGAATCAGCCGCGACAGGCGCTCCGCAGTTTCGATAAGCCGGTGTCGTTGTTCCGCGAGACGGGACTGAAAGTCGGCCGCACTGGAGATTCGTGGCTGCCCGTCCAGAAAGACGGTGCGGATGATCAGATGCAATGCGTCGGCATCGAATTCGCCGGTTCGTTCCCGCGCGATATTCGGAAGAAAAGGATGAGCCGTGAGTTGGCCGTACCACAGATTCAAAGACCGGCTGCCGTGAACGATGTTTTTCAAATACTTGACTTCATTTTTCAATTGCAGGGTATAAAGGCGCGCCAAACCGAATTCATGCGCCGTGTTCGCGGAAACCTCGTTATCGAAAAAGCGTATACCGACGGTCTCGCCTTCGTCAATCAAACCGGGATAACCAACGGCTTTCTCCGCATTTTTCTCCATAACCTGACGTTCCGGAATTTCGCCGAATTCCCACCGCGTGCAACCCGACTTCAATCGTTCCTTTCCGGCCAGGGAACCGAACACCTGCTTCGAGTCGCGCGCAAAGCGGATCTGCAAACTCCGAAGGTCACGGTCGCTTGCGATCGGCTCGGATTCTTCATTGAGGATTTTGAAATTCATCGACAGATGATCCGGTAACCGACAATCCGACCAGCAGTCAACCGAAACCTTGACGGGTTTCTGGTCGGACAACCAGGTCGCGAGCGATTTCAGCAGGGAGCCCTGATGATCGGTCACAGCCAAAAACCGGTCCGCATAATCCGCGGCCGGTACAAAATTTCTGCGGATCGATTTCGGCAAGGCTTTGATCAGGGCGTTGACTTTTTCCTTCATAAAGCCCGGCACCATCCATTCAAACGCTTCCATGGAAACCTGGTTCAACAGGTGCAGCGGAATAACCGCAGTCACGCCGTCTTCGGCATGTCCGGGTTCAAAGCGATACCGGAGTTCTACCAGGGTGTCGCCGGCCGGCATACAATCCGGATAGTGTTCCGCCGCTACGATGCCTTCATCTTTTCCACAGATATCCGCGCGGGTCAACGATAAAAGGTCCGGTTGCGTCCGTTCACTTTCTCGCCGCCACCGGTTGAAGCTGGCGCCGTCCACGACCGTGTCCGGAATTCGTTCGTTAAAAAAGTTGAACAGGACCTCTTCGTCCGCGATCAAATCGGCCCGCCTGCCCTTTTGCTGCAAATAGCCGAGTTCTTCGAGCAGTGCGCGATTGTGTGTGAAAAAACGCGCGTCGCATTCGAAATCCTGCCCGACCAGCGCGGAGCGGATAAAGATCTCCCTAGCGCCCGCGGGATCGATGCGTTCATAGGGTATCCGGCGGCGGTTCTGCAAGGTCAATCCGAACAGCACCGACTTTTCATGGACGGCGACCCGCGCCTGGCTTTTCTGCCAGTGCGGATCGAAATGCTGCAGGCGAATCAGGTGCGCGCCGACCTCTTCGATCCACTCCGGCGTTACCTTGGCGACGTTGCGCCCGTACACCCGTCCGGTTTCGACCTGTTCCGCGGCGATGATCCATTTCGGGCGAACCTTGAACAGCACGGATCCCGGATGGATATAGAACTTCAGATTCCGCGCGCCGAGGTATTCGGACTGGTCCTGAAGGAACCCGATGTTGCTGAGCAGACCGGAAAGCAAGGCCCTATGGATGGCTTCATATTCCGCGGGAAGCTGATTGGCCCTGAACCCGAACTCGGTCTGAACCAATTTCATCAATTGCAGATAAATATCCCGCCATTCGCGTATCCGGCGATACGACAGAAAATGTTCCCGGCAAAACAACCGGAATTTCGAATTGGACAGCTTTTCCCGTTTTTCTTCAATAGCCTTCCAGAGATGCAGAAAGGTCAAAAAATCGGATTCCCGATCCTGAAATGGCTTGTGTTTTTCATCCGCCGCCTGGGATTGTTCCGCGGGTCTTTCGCGTGGATCCTGAATACTCAATGCGGAGACGATGATCCCGATTTCGCTCAGACAATGCTCGTCATTCGCGGCCAAAAGGATCCGGCCGAGGCGCGGGTCCAGCGGGATGTGCGCGAGACTCCGGCCGATTGCGGTCAGGACTTTCCGCGGGTCGATCGCATTCAGGTCTTCCAGCAGTTTCAGCCCGTCGCGGATCAGGCGCGGATCGGGTGCTTCGATGAATGGGAAGTCTTCAATTTCGCCCAGCTTGAGCGCCTTCATCTGCAAGATCACGGAGGCAAGATTCGTGCGCAGGATTTCAGGATCGGTGAATTGCGGCCGCTCCAGATAATCTTCTTCGGAAAATAAGCGGATACAGATTCCGGGACCCAGGCGGCCGCATCGTCCGGCTCGCTGATTCGCGCTCGCTTGCGATATTTTTTCGACCGGCAACCGCTGAATTTTGCTGCGGATGCTATAGCGGTTGATCCTGGCCAGCCCGGTGTCGATCACGCAGCGGATGCCGGGAACCGTGAGCGAGGTTTCCGCGATGTTGGTCGCCAGCACGATCCGTCTGCTGCCGCCGCCGTGGAAAATTTTTTCCTGGTCCTTCGCGCCGAGCCTGGAGAACAGCGGCAAAATTTCGCAATCGTTGCCGGCGCGCCTGCGCAGAAGTTCTGCAGTCTCGCGGATTTCGCGCTCTCCGCTCAGGAAAATCAGGATCGCTCCGTCCTGCCCATGAAACAGCTCATCGACCGCGGCAAGCACCGCTGCTTGCAGGTCGCCCTCGCCTTCCGCTTCGTCGGCATCGAAGATCGGCCGATAACGGATCTCGACCGGATAAGTCCGCCCCGACACCTCAATGATGGGCGCCCCGTCGAAATGATCCGCAAACCGTTCCGGATCGATGGTCGCCGAGGTCACGATCAGCTTTAGATCCGGCCGCTTCGGAAGCAGCCATTTCAGATAGCCGAGCAGGAAATCGATATTCAGGCTTCTTTCATGCGCCTCGTCCAGGATCAGGGTGTCGTAGTCATTGAGATAGGAATCGGACTGGATTTCGGCGAGCAGGATCCCGTCGGTCATCAATTTAACCAGGGACTGGGGCCGGGTTTTGTCCTGGAAACGTATTTTGTAACCGACCAGGTTGCCTGCGGCTTGTCCGAGTTCTTCGGCGATCCGCCGGGCGATCGTACTGGCCGCAAGGCGCCGCGGCTGGGTATGCCCGATCATTCCCGCGCAACCGCGGCCGATCGCAAGGCAGATCTTCGGTAATTGCGTGGTTTTGCCGGATCCGGTTTCCCCGCAAACGATGACCACTTGATGGTTCTGGATCGCCTGAGCAATCTCTTCGCGCATTTCCGCAACCGGCAGATCCGGATACTGGACATCCGGAATGCTCTGATGCCGCCTGGACCGGCTGTCCGCGGAGCGTTCGATCGACGCCCGCAACGTTTGCAGTTCCGCCTCGATATCCATGCCCTGTCGGTGCCGGCGCTTCAACTTTCCAAGGCGGCGCCTGAACTGAAACTGATCCCGGATCAGGCAAGTCCTGATGGATTCCTCGAATTCGGCGAGCGATTTCTTCATATTCGAAACACTTGACGGCTTCTAACGGCCGCTGTGCTTCCGGAAATCGCGGGTGATTCGCCGGTCAATACCGGCGGGAACCGTTCCAGCCTTCAATTCTGCAGACGGCATTTGAAACGGGTCAGAGCGAAACTACCCGCGATCACGAGAAAAAGAACCGGCACCAGTAGATGAAGGCGGTCGCGGACCAGATCAAATGTCCGGTCATCAACGCGCGTACCAATATAACCACAGGTTGCAGCGGCAGCAGCGCGCTCACGAGTCGAATCCCATCCGGCAGCGAAGACAGCGGAAAAAATACACCGCTCAATAAAATCATCGGGGTAATCAATAGAGTGAGAGAAAAAATTCGTAACTGTCCGCATAAGATGTCCCGACCATCGCCATCGCGCCGAAGCAGAGCCCGCAAATAAAACCGAGTGGAATCACCAGAACCGCGAGCCAGTTATGCACCAGTCCCAGCAGCGCCGTCACGGTCAGGATCGCGGTCACACGGATGACGCTTTTGGTTCCCATCCAGAGGATTTCCCCGAAAACGATCTCCGCCAGATCGATTGGCGAAGCCAGAATTCCCTCCCAAGTCCGTTGCGTTTCCATGCGCGTGTAGGCCATATAAAGGCCTTCGAAAGTCGCCGTGTTCATCGCGCTGCTCGCAATGATTCCGGAACTCAGGAAACCGGCATAGGCCATGCCGTCGACGTCGCCGACAAAACGCCCCAGACCATAACCGAGGGCCAGCAGATAAAGCAACGGATCCGAAAAGCTGGCCAAAAGCGAACGCAACGCCGACTTTCGCCAGACCATCGCATTATGGCTCCAGACCGCGAACAATCGGTGCGCCAATCCTGCAATGCGGTTATACATCGCGCAGTTCGCGCCCGGTGAGTTTCAAAAAAACATCCTCGAGATTGGCCGGACGATACGAATAGCGAAGCCCCTCCCCGCCATCCAAAGATTCGACAATTTCCCGCAGGTTTTCACCGTAAATAAACACCGTTTCGCCGAGTTGCTCGATGCGGACCTCCGGCGGAATTCTGAATCCGCTCAACCAGACTGGAACCCGGGCCCCGTGCACTTCGAGTACGTGAGCTTTGATCGCCCCGGATATCAACCGTTCAGGATCCTGATCGGCGAGCACACGGCCATGGTCCATCACGATAATACGGTCACAGAGCCGCTCTGCTTCCTCCATGTAATGCGTCGTCAGGATCAGCGTCAGTCCGCCGCGCTGCAATTCGCGCAACTGTTGCCAGATGGTATGACGCGCGTGCGGATCCAGGCCGGTGGTCGGTTCGTCAAGAATCAGCAATTCGGGTTTGTTGATCAAAGCCCTGGCAATGGTCAGCCGGCGCACCATCCCTCCGGAAAGCTCATTGATTCGGCTATCCGCGCGGTCCCTGAGCGAAGCGTATTCAAGCAGTTCGGGAACCCGGTTTCTAAGATCGGATTTTGACAAACTGAAATACCGTCCATACATATACAGATTTTCGATCACGCTTAAATCCGGATCGAGATTATCCGTCTGCGGCACGATCCCGATCCGCGAACGCATCTGCCGCGCTTGTTTCGGCACCGGATAGCCCAAGACCAGCAAATCGCCAGCAGTCGGCCGAGTGATTCCGACCAGCATGCGTAGCGTGGTTGTTTTGCCCGCCCCGTTCGGCCCCAGAATTCCACAGAAATCGCCCCGGCGGATTTCGAAGGAAATGCGGTCCACGACGGTTTTGTCGCGATACGATTTTTTCAGCGCGCGCGCTATCGCGATCGGCGCTCTGGAATTCGGATCGGATGCGGATGAAAACGGATTGAAGGTCCCGTTACCCCTGGCGGGTATCGACACGGTGTTTCGCTGCAATAAATTCCCGGTGCGGAACATATAGCAATTCGCTGACTTTGCGGATGATGTGCCCCTCACACTTATCCAGGCGCCCGTCAGCAAACGCAATTTTCCAGAAATATTCGATCATCTTCACTTTCTGGCTCATTTCGAAATTCTTATTGATTAATGAGGTGAACTGGTAATAATCGGCCGCCTGGGCCATCTCCTGCTCCGCCAGTGAAACCAGTTCCTGGGCCTGACTTCCGGATAATTTAAAGCCTTCACACAGAAGCCCAGTTAGCATTTTGCTTTCGGCTTTTTCGGCCACGTCGTCCGCTTGCATGACTTCGACCAGCAATGCCGCCGCCGCGACTTGCAGCGACTCTTCGATGGACCTTTCCGGAATCGGCCGCGCTATAAATCTGGCGTTCGAAAAATTGCATTATCGCATCGAGCATGGGTCTGATCCGCCACCAGCCCCCTGGGTCCGGCGGCTGCCATTTCTATCGTAAACTTCAGATTCCAGTCAATATACAACATGAAGGCGCACTAGGGAAACGCTGAATAAATCCATCCTGGATTTCTCAGCGGTCGTCAACCCTGCCAATGCGATTGGCGGGGTTGCCTCACAAAATCACCCGCTTACAGCGTCCGATTTTGGCAGTGCATCCCTGCACTGCGGGAAGTTCTGATCTACTCAGAACTTCCCTGGACCAGACGCATGTTCCCGGATCGCGGGTTTCGACCCGGTAATATTCGTCCGTTGAGCAGGATTAAGGGTGCGGTGCGCAGACCGACCGGCATGAACCGATTTGCGCGGGAATTTCAGTCTTTCTTCGTTCCCTTCTGTTTTTCGACCGCCCGGTAAAGATCGATCGACACCAATGCGAACACCGCGGCCCAAAGTTTGGACGCAACATCCTGCCCGTATCGAAAGAAATCAAATGCGCCGGCAACGCCGTGGGGCAGGTAAAGAAAAAAGTATTCGACCACAAACCATACCGGAGGGACGATACCCCAGATCACCAGTAACCAATACTTGGTCCTCAAGGTATCCTTGAAAAATATAATCCACAAAGTCATTAAGACCGCCGCCAGTCCGGCAATAATAAACAAATCGATTCCAATTTGTATCGACCCCTCGTAGATCATTCGCAATCCAGGCGCATCGTTGGTCATAAAGAATCCTCGAATCAGATCAGTGGTGAAAACAAATGTCAGCCAAATAATACAAGGACGGTCGTCAGCCAGCATCAGGTGCAAACGGTTTAAGGTAAACGATCGGTACTGTTCCTTGAAGGATAGTTCGATAAATGCCTGCCGATCAGTTCGTAAATTTTCAATTGGTCAAAAAGCTCGTGAAGCGACGGCGACGGATGAATATCTTCGTAGCTGCGGGGCCATTGATCCCAGCCATAGCCCCATCGCCACGGAGTCGGCAGCCAGGGAAGCCCGCCGATTCGGACTCCGGCATGGACGATATCACCCATGATCGGGGCGTGGCGGTTCACGCATCGCCTCAGTTCACGATCGGCATCTTCACGCTCCGGTTCGCTCCCGCCACACCAATAGGGAATGTCATGGGTAATACAGCAAATCATCCAGGAACCGTCCGGCCACCGCGAACAGCCGTCGGTGGTAAAGAGGTAGTCGGGCCGCAAGTCGGAACTGCCGGATCGGGCGGCGCGTTTCGCCGCACAATAGGCTTCCGCCACCTGCTCGAGCGCATCGCGCATCTCCTTGTTTTTGGTGTAGGGTTCGATGGACATGCTCGCATCCAAAGTCGTACAACCGGCAACCAAAGCGTTCCACAATAAGCACGCCCGGGATAGGGGGCTTAGCTTCATTTTGGAGCTTGAGGCCGGGATTTGCAAACCATCGGCTTCTCTTTCGAATAATTCAAGTTTCGGCTTTCTGTTTCCGGCGGATGAATTTTCCGCCGTTATCATCGGGTGGTTTCGGGGCCGAAACCGTATGGTCGATCGCGTTTGCGGCAACCAGGAAAACCCGTAAAACAGTCACGCCGGCCGTTGAAACCGCAGATTAAATACCGCTGTGGGGCCGATCGTCAATTCCGCTACCGGAGACGCGAGCTGATGTACCATGATCCAATGAAACGCCATGCCAAGCACCACGCCCAAGTGAAACAGCTCATGCGCCTCGATCACTCCGGGCAGCAAACTCGGGAATTGGAAGTAATCGAGTAAAGCGCCTATGGTGTAAGCGATTGCGCCGTAAATCAAGTATTTCTGAAATCGAGCCCCATAGCGATGATACAGCAACACCGCGGAAATCGTACCCATCCAGCCCATGCCTAGATACAGGATTAAACCGAGCCAGGTGGCCATCTCTTGGAAAAACACCAGTTTCAATGCCACGCAAACGACCGCGAGCCCCCATACCACTGATTTTCGTGCAGTGCCACGGAGGTGTTATCAATGCAAGCGATCGGCGATGAACGTTTCCCGGACGCGCCCGGGCGGGACGGGATGGATTGCGGAATGCATTTCCCGCGTTTCTGATACATCCATTCGTAAAAATTAAGTTCCTCGAGGTGCACAGCGGACAAACAGAAGAGTCCGTCGTGAAAAATAATTATCCGGCACTGGCGTATAATCGGGTCGATCGGATGATCAGTGACCGAGGCAAACAGGATAAACGAAACTTTCATCTATTCGGACGGAAGCCTGGCTTGGAAGATCAGCAAGTGCCTGCAGAACGCCGATTATCCAGGGTGTGGCGCGGGTGTTGATGCCGAACCGGGCGCAAATTGAATGGCGGATATGACAATCGAACAATTCACGGACTCTGAGCAGAAAGGAGCGGAAAGCCCCTTTCCCATCGTCGGGATCGGCGCTTCCGCCGGTGGCCTCGAGGCCTTCACGCAGCTCCTCGCCCATCTTCCGGCGCGCACCGGGATGGCCTTCGTGCTCGTGCAGCACCTCGATCCCCGCCACGAGAGCCGGCTGTGCGATCTCCTGGCCCGCACCACCCAGATCCCGGTCATGGAGGCGAGCCACGGGCTTCCGGTCGAACCCGATCACATCTACATCATCCCGCCCAACACCAGCATGGCGATCGCCCGAGGCGCGCTCCAGCTGACCCCGCGCGGAGAGGCGCCCGTTCCGCACCTGCCGGTCGATCACTTCCTGCGCGCGCTC
>JBGTCG010000236.1:0-3475 GCA_041748915.1 Methylococcales bacterium | reverse complement strand
CCCCCATATGCTTCTTCAAACCTCATCTTCCGCGTCTCCTGTAGCCACTTTGTCCGACTCATCCAGGTACCTCCTCGACACCTGATATAAACCGGACAAATCATGTGCTACAAACCCGGACAGTTTATTTGTTCTCTACAGCGTTGAATTTATTTCTTGTGCACCGCAACATTACAGCATACACTAATTCCACCACGAAACGTTACCGATCAGGTTCCGTACCCAGGGGATGTATAACCTGTCCTGATTATAAAGATGCTTCAGCCGCAACGTCATACCGGCAGGCAGATTGCCGGTATCCAGACTACATGGATGTAATGACTGCTGGCCGTGGCTTCTGGGTTCCGGTAATCCCTGCCGAAACGACGTAATTTGAGCCATAGCTGAAGCATCTTACTAATCAGGTAACCTGTTGCCAATCAATTAAAAAAGATCCGGAATATTTCAGAGTCCTCAGGAGCCGATTACGATGAATCGCAAAGCCGTTCTCGCTGCAATTGCTTACTCGGCGATTTTTTCGGTTTGCAATGCGGCCGGCGTGATTTCATTGTCGGGCTATGCCGCCGATATCAGCAATACCACGATATCGGGACTGTCGTCCGGCGCATTCATGGCAGTCCAGCTTCATGTCGCCTATTCCGGTTACTTCAACGGCGCGGCGATCATTGCGGGCGGTCCGTATTACTGTGCCGGGTCGTACGACGGCAATACGTTACTCGAAAACGCAACCAATGCCTGCATGGATCCGCTTACGGCTTCAGTGGGACCGAATACCCCGAAGCTGGTCCGGAAAGCAAAAGATTTTGCGGCCCACGGAACAATAGATCCGCTGGCAAATTTGGCCAACGACCGCGTGTATATCTTCACGGGCTCCGCGGACAATGTTGTCAAATCCAGCGTGGTCGAGCAGACGCTCGAATTTTATAGACGACTTGGTTTAAAAGAAGAAAATCTGCGGTTTATCGATACGGTTGACGCAGGTCACGCCATTATTACGGATAACGCGGACGACACGCCGTGTTCGGAAACCAGAGCCCCCTATATCAACAATTGCGGGTTTGAACAATCCAATGAGCTTTTAGGTTTTCTTTATCCTGACCTTCGGCCGCCCTCGGAAACTCTTTCCGGGAAGTTGGTTGCTTTTCAGCAGAGTGAATTCATACCCGAATTCGGCACCGATCGGGACTATTCGAGTATGGATGAAACTGCTTATGTCTATATTCCGGCCAAGTGCGAAACCGAACCATGCCGGGTGCACATCGTGTTCCATGGATGCCTGCAGGGTACGCAGGTGATCGGCGAAGAATACGTCACCACCACCGGTTACAACGAGGTTGCCGATGCCAATTCGTTGATTATGCTCTATCCGCAGGTCAAGCGATCCAAACCGGTACCGTTTAATCCCCAGGGTTGCTGGGATTTCTGGGGTTATTCAAGCGCAAATGTCTATGCGCCGGATTTCTATAACCACAACGCACCGCAGATGAAAGCGGTCATTGCAATACTGGAACGGCTCGCGTCCGCCCGAACGAATCCTTAAGGAAACGCTGAATAAATCCATCCTGGATTTCTCAGCGCTCGGCAACCCCGCCAATGCGATTTGGAGTTGCCTCACAAAATCAGACGCTTACTACAGCGTCCGATTTTGGCAGTGCATCCCTACACTGCGGGAAGCTCTGATTTAATCAGCGCTTCCCTAACGGGCTTATATTCCGGAGTTCGTTTGATCCGTGAAATAATCGGATCGCCGCCAGCGATCCGATCAAAAAATGTTTCGTTAACCTTCTTTACGTTATTCAGGAGAATCCCATGGAAAAATCATTCATTGAAACCTGGCAGGAATCCGCTAAATCATTGGCCGGATTATTCAAGCAGGTCAGCGACAAGAATGTCGCTTTGACCCAGACGCTGTACAGCAATCTCGCATCGAAACAGTGGTCGAAAATGACTCAGGCCGCGATGGAAATGACGAAGGGAATGGGCGCCGCCGGCGACAATAAACTCACTGTTCCAAAGATCGCCTTTTCGTTGCAAACTCCAACGGACAGCGATATCCGGTCGTTCAAGGAATTCATTGAAATCTACCAGGCTGCTTTTGAAAATATTTGCGATTCCCAGTTTAGCCTGTCGCAATCCTATATCGATCTAGCTTCAGCGTACGCGGAAAACTTGAAAAAATCGCGGGATATCGACGATGTCGTCGCGACCAATTTCGATTATCTGAGCAATCTGATGATGATGGTCAAAAATGGAACTCTGGATTCACTGGAAGTCGGTGACTCCATTAAGACCGCTCTGGTGGCCTGGGCCGAAAATAGTTTGCCGGTACCCGCTAACCATCCGCGGTCAGTCCATTGACCCGAAATGTATGGATGGATCCCCGAGAACGGCTGCGGAAGTTCCCGCGACGGCGGAGGAATCGATCGCGGGGAGGACCGGCGATTCCTGTTAAATCCGGGCACGACTGTTGTCAGGTGAGATTTCGTAGTGGACGCCTAAGCATCGAACGGAGGAAACCCGGATGAAAACGAAAATTGCAACCGCCGTTTGTGGAATGCTCTCCCTTTTCATGGGCGCATTTTCGGCATCCGCAATGGATTTTTCGCGCGGTAAATGGATCGACTTGACTCATGCGTTCAACGCCAAATCGGTGTACTGGCCCACCGCCAAAACCTTCAAGAAGATAACCGTGTTCGATGGCCAAACCGAGGGGGGCTGGCATTACAGCGCTTTCGACTTCGAGGCCGCGGAACACGGCGGAACCCATATCGACTCACCGGTCCATTTCGCCGCAGGCAAACTTACGACCGATCAGATTCCGATCGAGCGTCTGGTTGGTCCCGGTATTGTCATCGAAGTCGCCAGGAAAACCCTGGGCAACCGCGACTATCAGATTTCGGTTGACGACATCAGCGCGTGGGAAGACCAGAACGGCCGAATTCCGGAAGGGGCGATCGTACTGTGCGATACCGGCTTCGCGCAATTCTACCCCGATCCGGTAACCTATATGGGTACCGACGAGCGCGGCGGCCAGGCGGTGGCAAAACTGCACTTTCCAGGTCTCCATCCCGACGCGGCGCGCTTTCTGTCGTCCGAGCGCAGTATCGATGCGGTTGGGCTTGATACACCGAGTATCGACTACGGCCAGTCAAAGGATTTCATGAGCCACCGCATTCTACTGGAGAAAAATATTTCGGGGTTCGAAAACCTGACCAATTTAAATTCCCTGCCACCGGTTGGGAGCTTCGTCATCGCGCTGCCGATGAAGATCGAGGGCGGAAGCGGCGGACCGCTGCGGATCGTCGCGTTCGTGCCGGATTCTTAAGGGAAGCGCTAACTCAACCACTATGGACTGAAAGTCCATAGGTTGCACTTGGACTGAAAGTCCCAAAACTTTACTCAAGGATAATGTTCCCGGTATCCCTATTTGACGGATGACGATGATGTTCCAGGTACTCTTGTACCATTTCGTCCG
>JBGTCG010000235.1:0-10387 GCA_041748915.1 Methylococcales bacterium | reverse complement strand
TTGGTTGCTTTGCCCTGCTCCATTTGCCAAAAGAATAATCCGGGCTCGCTTGACTACGTTTTGTGCTGTTGAATGCTTTCGTACAAGCTGCTCAAGCTCGGCCTTTTCACCCTCTGTCAACGGAACTCTGTATTTTGCTACCAACATCATGAGATTCAACTGTTACGTTCAAAATCTCTATACTACCTTAATTCATCACTGTAGTTAGTTGAAATTGCTGGTTGCTGTACTGGCTCGGCAAATCCTGTGTTATCGATATCAATTCGAGGTTAAAAATTTTTTAACTTCCTGGCCGACAATGGCCATGTCGGCTCTGCCCTGCATCGTTGGCCTCAGCAGTCCCATTACCTTTCCCATATCTTTAACCGACTCGGCGCCGCTTTCCACAACGGCTGCTTTAATGAGTTCCAGGATCGCATCGGGGCTTAATGGTTTCGGCAAGTACGCCTGAATCACGACAATTTCGTATTCTTCCGCGTCGGCAAGATCGAGACGCCCAGCATCACGATATTGCTTCGCCGAATCCCGCCGTTGTTTGACCATCTTATCCAACACGCCGATTATTGCATTGTTGTCCAACGCGGAGCGCCCATCAATTTCTTGTTGCTTGATTGCCGCCATCATCAAACGGATAACCCCCAGTTTTTTCTTTTCACCTGACTTCAGGGCCGTTTTCATCGCATCCTGCAGCCGTGCTTTGAGATCTGTTCCATTATCCGACATTGGATTAAAGGCTCCTCAGACTTGAGGCCTGCCGCGGCGCAGAATTTTCAACGCATAACGCTCCCGGGACAGCTTTTTCAGGTGGCGTTTGATCGCTGCCGCGGCCTTGCGTTTACGCTCTTCCGTCGGTTTTTCATAAAACTCGCGGCGGCGCGTTTCTGAAAGAACCCCGGCTTTTTCACATGCCCGCTTGAAGCGGCGAATAGCAATATCGAAGGGTTCATTTTCTTTAATTCTGATTGATGGCATAGAAAGTCCAGTGGTCGGATATAATGCATAATGTTCATTGAAACAGTACCCTCTAAAGGGAACAGTGTATTATAGCAAAGCATTTCTAAAACCTGAAATCTGCTCAGCTACCGCTCATCCATGAATGTATTAGGCATCGAAACTTCATGTGATGAAACCGGGGTTGCGATTTATAGCGGCGAAAAAGGCTTGCTCGCCGATCGGCTTTACAGCCAGATTCCTATCCACTCCGAGTATGGCGGCGTGGTCCCGGAACTCGCGTCCAGGGATCATATCCGGAAATTGACCTCTCTGATCAAAAAATGCATCGTGGAAGCCGGAATTGTGGATTCAGAACTCGATGGCATCGCGTACACCGCTGGCCCCGGCCTTGTCGGTCCGCTATTGATCGGGGCGACCATTGCCCGGAGCCTGGCCTGGGCGTGGAATATTCCCGCGCTCGGTGTGCATCACATGGAAGGTCACTTGCTCGCACCCTTGCTTGACCAGGACCCCCCGCAATTTCCATTCATCGCGTTATTAATCTCGGGCGGTCACACCCTGTTGATTCGCGCCGAGCGAATCGGCTGTTACCAAATCATCGGGGAAACTCTGGACGATGCGGCCGGCGAGGCGTTCGACAAAACCGCCTCCCTGCTTGGCCTTGGTTATCCCGGCGGACCGGCTTTATCGAAACTGGCCGAACGCGGAGATTCGAAGCGCTACCATTTTCCGCGCCCGATGACCGACCGGCCCGGGTTGGACTTCAGCTTCAGCGGTTTGAAAACCTTTACGCGGAATCTGCTTCAATCGGCGGATGAATCCGCGAGAGCCGACATCGCCCGTGCTTTCCAGGACGCGATCGCGGATACCCTGGCCATCAAGTGCCGCAGAGCCATACAGCAATCCGGTTACCGGCGCCTAGTGGTCGCCGGAGGCGTCAGCGCCAATGCCGGGATTCGCGCAAGACTCAATGAGATGGCCGGCAAGGAGCGGGTCCGGGTTTATTATCCGCGACTGGAATTCTGCACCGACAACGGCGCGATGATCGCCTATACCGGGTACCGCCGTTTGCTCGCGGGCCAGTCCGACGGACTGGAGATCAAAGTTTATCCGCGCTGGCCCTTGGACCGGATTCCGCCGATCGAAAAAGACCCGTTCAACTGATTAGTATGCCGCATTTCGTTAACCTATACAGTCCCGGACGCCTCGCCATTAACCACCAATCCGGTCTTCCTCGCCCCGCCAGAGCCGACCGATATTCAACCGGTGGCGCCAGACTGAAACCACCGAAATGAAAGCGGTAGCCAATACCAATGGTAGAGAATCCAATAACCACCAGCCATAAACCGGCGCGAGACTCGCCGCAATGATTGCGGACAGGGACGAAATCCGCGTGAATTTCAGTGCAATCAACCAAGTTCCGACCACAAGCGTTCCGAGCAGCCAGTGAAATCCGAAAAATACGCCCGCCCCGGTAGCCACACCTTTTCCGCCCTGGAAATCGAAAAAAATCGGGTACAAATGGCCAAGGAAAGCCGCTATGCCAACCGTCCCGACGATCACGGCATCGCCCCCCAGAACCATCGCGATGACGACCGGCAGGGTTCCCTTGATCAGATCGCCAGACAATGTCAATCCGGCCGCTTTCTTCCCGCCGTAGCGGAGTACATTCGTGGCTCCCGGGTTTTTTGATCCCTGTTCCCGCGGATCCGGCAGCGCCAGCGCGCGGCAAACCAGAATTGCGGTGGAAACCGAGCCAATCAGGTATCCAAGCGGCACCAGCAACCATAGCCCCATTAAGTTCTCTGACATAAAGAATCTTGGTCGTTTATCCTGTTGTTATAATATTTCGCTTCCGTTAGTACGAATCTGGATAAGAATCGATGGATATTATATTTCTGCGTGGCCTGCATATCGAGACCATTATCGGCATTTATGATTGGGAACGGGACTCGAAACAAACCGTCGTCCTGGATATTGAAATGGCTTCCGATATCCGGAAGGCTGCGGAAAGTGATTCAATCGACGATACGCTCGATTACAAAGCGGTCTCCAAGCGCCTGATTTCGTTTGTAGAAGAGAGTCGCTTTTTCCTGGTTGAAAAATTGTCCGAAGAAATCGCGAAAATCCTGTTGAACGAATTCAAGGTTTCCTGGCTTCGGCTCACGTTGAACAAAAAAGGCGCGATCCGCGGGGCCAGCGACGTCGGTATCATCATAGAAAGAGGCGAGAGGCCCTAGATGCCCGGGGTTTATCTAAGCATCGGCAGCAATATCGACCGGGAGAAGAATATCCCGTCCGCGCTCAAGGAGCTTGAGGATCTTTTTGGCGAACTCGAGGTTTCCAACGTGTACGAGACCGCCGCGGTCGGATTCGAAGGACCTCCGTTCTACAATCTCGCGATTATTTTTTACTCCGAAAAACCGGTCCGCGAAATTGCAAAGATACTGCGGGAGATCGAAATTCGACATGGAAGGACCCAAAAATCTGAAAAGTTCTCGGGCCGAACTCTTGATCTGGATATTCTTTTATACGGCGATCTTATCTTGCGGGATGACAAACTGCAAATTCCGAGGGACGATATTCTGCGCTATGCCTTCGTGCTGGAGCCACTCGCAGAAATCGCGCCCGACCAACGCCATCCGGTAACGCATGAACGATTTTCGGACCTTTGGAATAACTTTGACAAAGCCGGGCTTGTGCAGAAAATAGTTGAACCGCACTGGAAATAACAGCTTTCGTTATAACCGGATTTCAGGAATATAAGCTTCGTCCGCCATCGACCGATATAATATGGCCGGTAATATAACGGCTGTTAAGCAAAAACAGCACCGTCTCGGCAATATCCTCGGGCGTACCCGTGCGCTGCAAGGCAACCTTGGCCAGAATTCGCGCCCGTTCGGCCTCGGTCATCGGAGCCTCCGGCCATAATATTGCGCCCGGCGCCACGGCATTGACCCGCACGGACGGCGCCAGGTCGCGAGCGAGCGCCAGGGTCATCGCATTTAATCCGGCCTTGGCAATGCTATACACGGAAAAGCCTCGCAACGGACGCAATCCATGAATATCCGTGATATTGATAATACTTCCCCCGCGTTGTTCGAGTTCGCGCGTCAATGCCAGCGAGAGGAAATAGGGAGCCTTCAAATTACCGCCAATTAATTCGTCCCATTGCGCTTCACTGACGGATTCCAGAGGAGTCGGATAGAATGCCGCCGCGTTATTGATCAGGCCGTCGATTCGTCCAAAGCGCGCGATCGCCCGGCCGGCAAGTTCCGCAAAGTGTTCGATTTGCGTCAGGTCCGCCTGCAATAATTCGACGCTTTGCGGCCGAAGTTGGTTCAGTTCATCCTTTAGTGAAACTGCGGCTTGAACGGATCCGCGATAATGCACGATCACCCGGTAACCGGCTCCATGCAAGCCCCTGACGATTGCGGCGCCGATTCTTTTCGCGGCTCCGGTGACCAGCACGCATTTGGCCATTGGTTTAATCTTTCGCCCCGATAATATCGGTACCGTACCGCGACCGTTCGCGCAGCAGATTGTTCAGCGCGAATACCCTCAGCCGGGCCAATTCCTCTCCCACCGCAGCTCCTTTAAGCCCTCGCCTGGATACAGCCTGGCCATCAACCGAAAGCACGGCCGCCTGACACTTGCGCAGAAAATCACCCTGAGGAAAGCGATTCATGACTCCAGGATTCACTCCGATCGATAATGCCTTGCATGTTGTTAGGAAGGGTTCCAGGTCGGCGTCCTTCCGCACCGCGCCCAATCGCTGAAGCAAGTCCAGAATTCCTTCAGCCGGTAAACGAAACAGGTTGGCGCACAACCCGCGGCAGCGAAGGACTTTTGCCGCCAGATCCCGGTAGATTCCCGGAACTTTCAAACGGTCGCACAGCCGGTTCAATGATGCGAGACCTGCCACGGACGAATCCGGCGCGTTGTTTCCGTCCGCTTCGACGCTCCCCGGGTTTCCGAGTCCATGAACCAGCGCCGCGAAGCGGATAACCGGACTTTCGGAAATCCGCGCCGCATTTTCAAGGGCCCGCAGGGAATTTTGCCCGGCATTGGCAACATCCTGCCCCGCTGGCGACGAACCGTGAAAGAGCCGCTCGATTTCCGGAAATAATCGTTCGAACGCGCCGCATTCTCTCAACACGCTAAAAAAAGCAACCGGCGTCTTTTCCTCCAGAGCCCGCACGAACTCTGCCCATACGCGCTCGGGGACCAACGCGTCGACTTCCCCCGCATCGACCATGGAACGCATGAGCGCCGTGGTTTCCTCCGCGACCCTGAAACCAAGATGAGCGTATCGAGCGGCAAAGCGCGCGACCCGAAGAATCCGCACCGGATCCTCGCAGAACGCATCTGAAACATGACGCAACAAACGAAGTTCGAGGTCTTTCCGCCCGTTAAACGGATCGATAATCTGACCCTGGCTATCCCGAGCGATTGCATTGATGGTCAGGTCACGGCGTAACAGATCCTGCTCGAGCGTAACCTCGGGCGAGGCCTGAACGCTGAATCCCCGATAACCCGGCGCGACTTTCCGTTCGGTCCTCGCCAGCGCATATTCCTCATGGGTTTCTGGATGCAGAAAAACAGGGAAATCCTTACCGACCGGTCTGAAGCCCTGTACTATCATCGATTCCGGCGTTTCGCCGACCACCACCCAGTCCCGCTCGATAACCGGCAGACCCAGTAATTCGTCCCGGACCGCCCCGCCGACCAGAAACGTCTGCATCATGTCAGCAGGGGTCGAGGGATTTTTAAAATGGATTGACCAGGTGCTTTTAACATAGGCGATCTATGGAGATCCAGGCGACCTGAAACTTTTGCGCTCGGGGCCAATTCAACGCGATAATAAATCGCTGGCGCCGGGCACGGGATCGGTCTGATATTTTGCTCATTATACCGGGGACTACTATCTTCGTGTCTGTGTACTTGTTGCTATACCTCGCGTTCGGCGCCGCGGCGGGTTTCTTCGCGGGGCTGTTTGGTATCGGTGGCGGAATTATTCTGGTGCCCTTCCTGTCCTGGATCTATTCCAGTCAGGGCGTACCGGCCGGCATCGTGATGCTCATGGCAATCGCAACTTCGCTGGCCACCATAATTCTTACCTCACTCTCAGCCATCAATGCCCATCACAAACGCGGAGCAATCAAATGGGACATCGTCCTTAAGCTTGCGCCCGCCATTCTGCTCGGATCACTCTCCGGTACGCTGATCGCGCAGCAACTGGAAACCCATATTTTGAAAAATATTTTTGGAGTTTTCCTGCTTCTGGTATCCATGCAGACCGCCTTCCAGATCAAACCCGAAAAACAGACAATGGTTCTCAACAGATGGACCGCCGCTTTGGCAGGTAGTTTGATTGGCGCCTTTTCGTCGCTGCTCGGAATTGGCGGAGGCACCTTGACCGTGCCTTTTTTGCTAAAATGCGGGCAGCCAATTCGTAACGCGGTCGCCCTTTCGAGCGCCTGCGGCCTCCCGATCGCGGTCGCGGGGACCATCGGTTATATCATCCTCGGCTGGAACATCCCGGACCGGCCAGCCTGGAGCCTCGGCTATATTGACGGCCTCGCATTTACTGGGATCGTCATAAGCAGTGTGTTATTCGCGCCGCTCGGCGCGGCATTGGCTCATAATCTTCCGACAACCCGGCTAAAATGGCTGTTCGCGGTTTTTATTTTTATTGTCGGCTGCAAATTGTTGCAGTAGCGAATATTGATCCCTAGCGGCTACCGGCGGAGCAAGAGGCTTTCGCCTGGCAAGCCATGGTCGGGATTATACGGCGCCTCAAAGGCAGGATTCAGGGCTAAATTTGTTTCGCAAAGCCTCAACGACTGGCAAAATAAACCTTTTTCCTTGCCTAGTCGCATTAGGCGGCCAATCCGCTAACACCCCATAAGGAAACGAAATCGGGCATGTTTGAACAAGCGTTCAAGAATATCGACGATGTTCTCTGGAAAGAGGCCGGCTGCACCACCGAGCTGGACTACACCGAGCAGACTTCCTGGCTACTGTTTCTGAACTATCTGGACGCGCTGGAACAGGACAAGGCGATGGAAGCCGAATTGGAGAGGCGGCGCTATTCCTACATCCTCGACGAGCCGTACCGCTGGGAAAGCTTGGCCGCGCCCAGGGACAACAACTGCCGGCTAGACCATAACCAGGCGCTGACCGGAGACGACTTGCAAAACCTGCTATCAGGAGCCGCTCATGCCTGAAGATATTCGTTGGAAACAACGATTTGATAATTTTAACCGCGCCCTCCATCAGCTCACTCTTGCCGTGGAGTTGTCGCGACAGCGCCCGCTGTCCGACCTGGAAAAGCAGGGGGTGATTCAAGGTTTTGAGTTTGTCCATGAATTGGCATGGAATGTATTGAAGGATTTTTTGGAATATGAGGGTATACAAGGCATCGTGGGTTCGCGCGGCGCAGTGCGCGAAGCCTTCAAACGAGGTTTGATCGAGGATGGGGAGGTTTGGATGGACATGATCGAAAAACGCAACCTGTCCAGCCATACCTACAATCTGGACATCGCGGAGGCCTTGGTCAGCGCCATCATCGAAACCTATCACCCCGCTTTTCTTGTGCTGCAAGAAGTAATGCGACGAAGAAATTGACCATGCCCGCCTTCGGACTTTCCAACAAAACGCTGGCGATTATTCGCCAGATTTTGGCCGACTACTCTGCGGTGAACAAGGCGATCCTGTATGGTTCACGGGCCAACGGAAATTATAAAAAAAGCTCCGACATTGATCTGACCTTGATCGGCGTTGCGCTGGATCACCACATTTTGGGCGCAATCGCCGGCAGGCTGGAAGAATCTCCGATCCCTTATCAGGTGGACTTGTCTTTATTGAAACAAATCGATAGCCCGAGCTTGCTTGAACACATTGATCGGGTGGGGGTGGTGTTTTATGAGCGGGCACCGGGGTAATGCTACAAATGCAGTGCCGACAATGAGGACGCTGGGCGATTTCATCGCGCAGCAAAAGACCTTTGCCGATTCGGACAGGTCGTGGAGGGTGGATGCGAAGGGTATCGACCCGATAATGTTCGATCTGTCGGTGAAGAATCCCAACTGCGGTGAGGAGGCCGTGCATCGCAGGCCGCAGGAGATCATGGACGAAATTGCCGTACTGGACGCCGATAGTGCGGGAGCGCTGACGAATATCAGGGCGTTGTTATGAATGCGGATTGGCAAAACCGTACCAGCGGAATCGGGTTTGGATCGAGCGAATATATCGTCTTACGTTTTGGTTCTTCGGTGGATAGAGATTGGCTCTATTACTATCTTTCGCGTGAATCGTTTAGAACGGAAGTCGCAGAGCGCATGAGTGGTGCTGTTGGCCATAAGCGTGTCGCGAAGGACTTTATTGTCCTATCGGACTTCGGTTCCCCCGCTTCCCGAACAACGCCATATAGTAGATCAACTTGAGGCACTAAATATCGAAACCCTAGCGCAAACTTTCCACGCTCGACGAGTTGAAAAAATCCCTGCTCCACCAGGCTTTTTCAGGCGGTTCGTAGATCAATGTGTATAAGAAATCGCGTTTTTTGACCCTTTCTGTCATAACGTGATAAGAAAATGCATTTTTTTATACATGTTGTCGATGACGACCGGAAACAGCGCATCCTGTTTACACTGGCGGACCGGAGTTCGAACAGGTTTTCGATGGGCCCAAAGAGCGCGGGTGATACTGGCTTTTCGCGCCTCAGTCCAACGGCCCGCTAGCGAAGAGATCGTTGGCAACAAGGTATTTAGCCTCTCTCTTCCTTCGCCCACAGCGGATGCGACAGGCGCGGTAACGGCCTCGGCTATATTGGTCGATGGCGCTGTCCACTCGCTGCAATCCTGGTTTACGGTATTGCCTGCTCAGACCTAACAGGAGTTATATTCAAATCTGATGTATTTTAGTTTTGTTTTCGATTGTTGTTCCGCTTTAGTTCCGCGCCCCAGACTCAACCTGATTCGATTCCATGGCATACTCGCACCGAACGCCAAACACCGTTCCGAAACCATCCCGGACCCGAGGAGACACCTTGCCCACCCTCTGCCGCGCGCAAATTGCCACAATCCGTCCAAACCATGGCTAAATTGCATATTTCCGGCACTCCTATATCGTAATTTTCCGTCAATTAACACCAAGATTGACAACGCCAGGTTGGACGTTGTCTTGCACCGGTGACGCCGTTCCTGTTAGCTTTACTATTTATTTTAAAGCCACGGACCTGGACGGGGAGCGATTACCACCGCGGAACAACTCGCACGCGCCAACCTCGATGCGCTGCTCACAGCGGCAGGCTGGGCCGTGCAAGACGTTTCGGCCGCTCACATCCACGCCGGTCTCGGTGTGGCCATCCGCGAGTTTCCGCTGGAATCTGGTTACGGCTTTGCCGGCTACTTGCTGTATATCGACGGCAAGGCCGCCGGTGTCATCGAAGCCAAAAAGGAAGGCGCCACGCTGATCGGCGTCGAGACTCAATCCGACAAATACGCCAAGGGGCTGCCCAAGCACTTGCCTTGCTGAAGCAACCCGCTGCCATTTGCCTATCAATCCAAAGGGGTGGAAACCCGCTACACCAACGGCCTCGATCCCGAGCCACGCTCGCGCCCGGTGTTTGCGTTCCACAAGCCCGAAACCTTGGCCGCGTGGCTCGAAGATAGCGCTGTGAGGCCAAATAAAGAGTCCCCTGTCCCTCAGGGAGAGGAACAGGGTGACGGTGGGGTAACGCCGCTCAAAGCCGCCGAAGCCCGCGCCGATTACCGCGCCCGCCGCCCAACCTTCCTTCGCCGCATGGATTTAAGCTCGCTCGCCCACGTCCAAATCGGAGTCCGGCTCACCGACCCAATTCAGCGGATAGACGCCACTTTCGACATAACGATGAAACGTCGATGGGGCATTCGTCCACTCGCTGGACATAACCATGCTTCACCGGGTTGATGTGGCAATAACTCACGTGCGCCGCATAATCTTCTTCGTCGCGGATCGCGTGTTCCCAAAACCGGCGTTGCCAGATTCCCCGTTCACCGCGGGCTCTGCGCACCGGCGAACGGCGTTCAGTGGGCGGCAAGGCTTTGGAAAACCCCTGTTTAATCAACCGCCAGCGGTTAGTGAAATCATCGTCACCTGGCGGTAATGTCCACACGCTATGCAAATGGTCAGGCAAGGTTACCCAGGCATCGATGTGGAAAGGCCATTTTTTCCGAATCTCCCGCACCACGGTACGTAGCAATTCGATATGCCGGACGAGTAAATCATTCGGATAGCGTTCCAGCAGGTTAACCCTAACTTTGACCATCAGAAAACAGTCACTTATTGATGTATATGACGGTTATCATGCAATCCAGGGAGCGTTACTGGGTACGTTCGGGTTTGACGCCGAGGAGTTGGAAAGCCTTTTGTTGCAAAAGGGTGGGAC
>JBGTCG010000234.1:0-4930 GCA_041748915.1 Methylococcales bacterium | reverse complement strand
CCAACTTGAACGGCAGAACCGTCTGTGACAACATACTCAAAAAAACCTCCTGGGTGATAAGAAAAGCGCATTGAACAACGCTATTTTACTCATTCAGCGAGGTTTTTTCTTGTTTAAAGTATACAGTCGCGGATCTTGGGTTGGGCTTCCTGGTCCCATGAAAAAGAACGCAACCGGACCGCCGGGACCGGCACTGACGGATTCCTCAAACCGGCAAAATTCAAAGCCGCAAAAAAGCCTACAGAATCGGTGCAAATGCGTTTATGCTTGCAGTATTTCCCGGCAATCCTGAATTGCATTATCGATGAAAGTACTCGCGGGCGATATCGGTGGGACCCGGATCAGGTTGGCGATTGTCGACGTTCAGGGCGACCGTTTGCGTATCGGACACGAAGAATCGTTCTTTAGCAAGGACTATGTGGGTTTGGAACAAGCTCTGGAACGATTCGCGTTTTCGGCTGGACTCCCATTTGATTCCGCCTGTTTTGGCGTTGCAGGACCGGTATTGAACAACCGGAGCGTTACAACCAATCTGCCGTGGATCATCGATGCCGGGTCGATTCAATCCGTGCTGGCGGATCGACCAGTCTGCCTGATCAACGACCTTGCCGCGAACGCGCTGGGCATTCGGGCGCTGTCGGAACAAGACTTCCACCTCGTGAATTCCGGACGCTCGGGTTCGTGCGGGAATGCCTGCATTATCGCCGCGGGAACCGGCCTGGGCGAAGCCGGAATGTTCTGGGACGGCCAGCGGCACCTGCCCTTCGCGTCCGAAGGCGGCCATTGTGATTTCGCTCCGGCCAGCGACTTCGATTATCGATTACAGCAATTTCTCGCAAAACGCCATGGCCACGTAAGCTGGGAACGAATCGTTTCCGGGATGGGAATCGTGAGCCTTTTCGAATTCTTAGGTCAGGAAACGTCGGCTCCGGAACCTGAATGGTTTGTGCTGGAAAAACAATCGGGTAACGCCGCCTCCGCTGTTTCAAACGCGGCATTGGCCGGGGAGAACCCGCTCTGCCTGAAGACCATGCATCTATTTCTGCAATACTACGGCGCCGAGGCCGGAAACCTGGCCCTCAAAACAATGGCGACCAGTGGCATCTATATCGGTGGCGGCATCGCGCCGAAGATCGTGCGACTGTTCGGCGAAACGATTTTCTTTGACGCGCTGTGCGCAAAAGGCCGCATGCAGACCCTGCTTCAGGACATGCCGGTCAAAGTGATCCTGAATGCCCGGGCCGCGTTATTCGGGGCCGCTATTCAGGCTTCGACGCTGTCCTAGGATGGATCATTTCGATTTGCCCGTTCATCCATTCCGGACCGATTGTCAATTGCCGCATCGATGAATCTCGCCGGGAAACTGGAGAATTTCTTCGCCGATCAATCCTCTCTTTTAAAGTCACCGTCAATCGTGGTCCCCGTGATCGAGCCGGTCTCCCGGGAATCCATTCCGGATTGCGGTCCGGGAAATCTGAACTGACTGTCGAGCAGATATCTGGCGAAGCGTTTACGGATAGGGGGAACCAGCAGGAAGAAACCCAGGGCGTCGGTAAAAAAACCGGGGGTCAGCAACAACACTCCGCCGAGCAGGAGCAACGGTCCTTCGACGATTTCCTGCGCCGGAATCTCCTGTCTGGACAATGCGTCCAGAAGGCGCTGCAGAGTGGACAATCCCTGGCTCCGGAGCATCATGGCGCCCGCGACCGCGGTGGTCACCACCAGGACCACGGTCGGCAACGCCCCGATGATACTGCCGATCTTCAGCAAAAGATAGATTTCAATGATCGGAACGATCAAGAAAAACAAGAACAAAATCCTAAAAACGTTCATTGATTTGAAGATGCGGACGTAGTGTTATGAAGGCTGTCCCATCGGATCGAGCGGCGGACAGAAATCCTAGGACCACTCGATGCGACGGTTAGTTCTTGATGAATCCCGTGATTCGATGTTTACCTTCGATCAGTTCCGGCGCAATCTTGGCGATGGTCTCCGCGGGGATGGCCCAGCCGATTGGCGCATACACCACTTCCGTCTTCGAATTTTTGTCGAACCTGACCGTAAACGAGGAATACACCATACCGATCACTTTACCCTCCAGGTCCAAAACCGGACCGCCGGAATTGCCGACGAAAAACCCCCGATCGATCTGATGCACCAGCGTATCCTTCAAACTTCCGATACGATACGGGGCGCTCACGGGCCGCCATTCGACGCTGTAGGTCAATCCTCGTGGATGCCCGATCGAATAAGCCAACTCGCCTTGCTGCACCCGGCGAGTCGCAAGCTGCAGAGGTGGCGGAAGCTGATCGATTTCAATTTTAATCGCGGCGAGGTCGGTATCCGGATCGATGCCGATCAACTGGCCGATTACCGACCGGCCGTCCTGCAGCTTGACGATGATCTTGTCTTTGTAGTAGGTCTTGACTTCACCGTCCGGGCGCTTCACGGTCACCTTGACCAGATGATCGTTGGTCAGAATGATTCCGTCCTGACTATAAATAAATCCGGCTCCGCTGCTCGTAACCACTGAAGGATCGGCGATGACCTGAACGACGCTTTTTTGCGACTCGGCGGACAGCTCGACGATCGTTGCGGAAATAGTCGCCAACGGCAGGGCGCCCTGCTTCTCAATCCGGCTGGCCTGCGCCGTCTCGAGGCGCGAAATCCGCTCCGACAACTGAACCCATCGGTTATCGTCATCATGCTTTTGGGCGCATCCCGCGCTTGCAATGAGCATCGCGGCGGCCAAAATTCTGCGCATCAGGACAGATTCTTGCGCTGATCGATCAAATCCCAGACCACTGTCGGATCGGCGAGAGTGCTGATATCCCCGAGGTTTTCGAGTTCATTCGCCGCGACCTTGCGCAAGATGCGCCGCATGATTTTTCCGGAACGCGTTTTCGGCAGTTGCGGCGCCCATTGAATTACATCGGGTGTCGCGATCGGCCCGATTTCGTCCCGCACATGCTGCACCAGTTCCTTGTACAAGCCGTCCGAGGGCGCCCGGTTGACCATCAAGGTAACATAGGCATAGATCCCCTGCCCCTTGATATCGTGCGGAAATCCAACCACGGCAGCTTCGGCCACGGCCGGATGAAGGACCAGTGCGCTTTCCACTTCGGCGGTACCCAATCGATGGCCGGAAACATTGAGCACGTCATCCACCCTGCCGGTCACCCAATAATATCCGTCCCCGTCGCGGCGCGCGCCGTCGCCGCTGCAATAAAGGCCCGGATACAGATTGAAATATGTTTCCAGAAACCGTTGATGATCGCCATAAACGGTGCGCATCTGGCCAGGCCAGGAGCGTTTCAGCACTAGATTTCCCGCGCCGACTCCATCGATCACCCGCCCCTGGTCGTCCACGAGCGCGGGTTCGATGCCGAAAAATGGCAATGTCGCGGATCCCGGCTTCAAATCGGTCACGCCGGGTAACGGCGTAATCAGGACTCCACCGGTCTCGGTCTGCCACCAGGTATCGACCAGCGGGCAGCGGCCGTCACCGACCACGTTAAAATACCATTCCCAGGCTTCCGGGTTGATCGGTTCCCCAACCGAACCCAGGACCCGCAACGAATTGCGGCTCGTGTTTTTCACGACATGATCGCCCTGCGCCATCAGCGCCCGGATCGCGGTCGGGGCCGTGTAAAAAATATTGACCTGGTGCTTGTCGATGACCTGCCAGAAGCGGCCCGCGTCGGGATAAGTGGGCACCCCTTCGAACATCACCGTAATTGCGCCGTTGCATAAGGGGCCATAGACAATATACGAATGCCCGGTGACCCACCCGACATCCGCAGTACACCAGAATACCTCTCCGTCATGGTAATCGAATACATAATGATGCGTCATCGCGGCAAATAACAGGTAGCCGCCGCTGGTGTGCAACACACCCTTGGGTTTTCCGGTCGATCCCGAGGTATATAAAATGAACAGCGGATCTTCTGCCTCCATGACCTCCGGATCGCAATCGCTGGACGCATTCCGGATCGCTTCCGCATAATCCAGATCGCGCGGTTCGCGCCAATCTACTTTGCTTCCGGTTACCGCCACGACAATCACGGTATGCACATTCGGGCAATGTTCAAGCGCCTGGTCGGTATTGGCTTTCAGCGGTACTTTCTTTCCGCCCCGGACGCCTTCGTCGGAGGTAATGACGACCCGGCAATCGGAATCCAGGATCCGGTCCTTCAACGAGTCCGGCGAAAAGCCGCCGAATACCACCGAATGGATCGCGCCAATGCGGGCGCACGCCAGCATCGCGACGACGGCTTCGGGCACCATCGGCAGGTAAATGGCTACCCGGTGGCCCCTGGCGACCCCGCTGGATTTTAGAACATTGGCAAACCGGCAGACCTCCTGATGTAATTGCCGATAGGTGATTTTTCTGTCGTGGGCGGGGTCGTCCCCCTCCCAGATAATCGCGGTTTGATCGCCTTTGGATTCCAGATGCCGGTCAACACAGTTGTAGCACACATTCAGCGCCGCACCTTCGAACCACCGGATATCCGCGGTTTTAAAGTTACAGTTTTGGACCGTATGCCACGGTTTGAACCAGGTTAAAAATTTTTCCGCCTGCTCCGCCCAGAATCCATCCGCATTTTCCAGGGATTCCCGATACATCGCGAAATACTGCGCGGCATTGAGATGAGCCTTCGCTTTGGCTGCGTCGGATACGAAATGGATCATTGAATCAGACATCAAATCCTCTGATTATCGTCGTACTATTTCATTCACCATTCAGGCAAGAAATCCTTGGTCCAGAATAATCCGCAGCTCCCATTACTCCAAGCCGTTCACTTAATCTGTTGATAACACGATCGCGATTCGCCTGAAACCCTCATGGAACCTGCATTTCATCGGGTCTCCTTCGCCAGAAAAATTTGCTGACGAAAAAACACCCGCAAAGCTTTAGCGCACAGGGGCT
>JBGTCG010000233.1:0-8391 GCA_041748915.1 Methylococcales bacterium | reverse complement strand
GGACGAAATGGTACAAGAGTACCTGGAACATCATCGTCATCCGTCAAATAGGGATACCGGGAACATTATCCTTGAGTAAAGTTTTGGGACTTTCAGTCCAAGTGCAACCTATGGACTTTCAGTCCATAGTGGTTGAGTTTGCGCCTTGTATACCGATCGGGGTAGCCATTACTGGCACACCGAAGCCGCGGGTGGCAAGGTCGACAAGGTTCGCCTTAATCAGTTTGGCCGGGCCATGAAGCAACTGGGCATCGAGAGGCAATCCCGGCTTATTCTCCGGAAGCGCGGGGCCGCTCCGAGCGTGCCTTTGCCACACACCAGGGCCGCCTACCCAAGGAGCTTGCCTTGGCGAGCATTACCGACATGGAGGCTGCCAACCGCTACCTGAGCGAATGTTATCGGCCTGCGTTCAACCAAGAATTCGCCCAGCCGCCTTTGGAGGAACGCTCGGCCTTTGTGCCCTTCCGGAACGGGAATCTGGACACGATTCTGTGCGAGCAGTTCGAACGCACCGTAGGCAAGGACCAACTGCGTACGGTTTGAGGGTCTGGTGCTGCAACGCCCTGCCGATCGGTACCGTTGCCACTACATCAAAGCCAAAGTTCTGGTAAGCCGCCGTCTGGACAATCACTTGGCCATCTTCCATGGCCCGCGGCTCTTGGCTTGCTACGATGCCCAGGGAAAACACGTCACGCAAGTCGATCAGGCCGCCGCCCTCCGCGGTGACCCTGCGCCAATAAAGTGTCATACCTTCAGCAAATAAACGCAACACAATTGCTGACATAATATAACAGAAGTGTTATATTATGTCCCATGAACAGCAAGCAATTCAAGAAGTGGTTAGCCGAACAAGGCTGCACCTTCAAGCCTGGCAGCGGCGGCCATCTAAAGTCTTCTTGAATGGCAAACAATCGACATTACCGATGCACTCCGGTGAACTAAAAAAAGGCACTGTTGCAGGCATCAAAAAGCAACTTGGATTGAAGGAGTGAAAAAATGGTCAATCTAAATTATCCAGTACTTTTAAAATCCGCGGAGGAAGGTGGATTTGTGGTCAGCTTCCCGGATGTACCGGAAGCCCATACCCAAGGCGAAGATCAGGAGGAAGCTTTAATGCGCGCCGCGGACGCGCTGGAAACGGCGCTGGAATTCTATACCGACGCCGGGCGCGATTTACCGAAGGCCGGAACGACCCAACCTGGACAGCACACGGTGCGCCCTTGCGCGCAAGCTTGTATCAAACTCGCGATTTATCAGATCATGCGCGACGACGGGGTGAAAAAGAGCGAGCTGGCGCGGCGGTTGGGCTGGCATCTGCCGCAAGTGGATCGACTGCTGGATCTTCATCATGCCTCGCGCCTCGAGCAGGCGGAAGCGGCGCTGTCTTCGTTAGGGTGCAGGCTGGAGGTGTCCGTTGACCGATAATATCGAAAACCTGATCCTGGAATACTTGAAAAATCTGCGTAACGATCTTCGTGATTTTAAAACTGAAAGCCTCGAGGAACTAAAAATGATCAAACACCGGATGACTTCCCTCGAAGGCCAAACAGCAAGCATTCACGCGGACATGGCGTTGATCCATACCCGGATAGACCGGGTGGATATCAAAATGGAGCGCATCGAAAGACGCTTGGAACTCAACGAGAATCCTTAAAAGCAGTCGCCGCCGCGACTGCTGTGGCAAAGCGATCGTAAGACCGGACCGTTCAATACTCCGCCAACAACTCATCAATCACGGGATCCATCTTGCTCTGCGTGCCGAGCCATTTGTTCGGCGCCCAACTGAACGATCCGCCGCCATGCGCATAGATTGCTTTGCCGATCAATCAATCCGCTAGACGCAAAGATTAGCCGCTTAAGTGCCATTAGTAAGTGCCATTCGGGTCAGGTCTTTCATTCCATCATTATTGTGAACATCCAAGCTAATGAAAACCATGTTACATTGATCCAGGAAATACTTGGCCACGGTGATGCCTTCAGCCATGGCCCCGTGAAGCTTAGTACCCCCCGTCTCGGATGCTGAGGCTCCGAGTTTAACTCTGATTAACCTTTGTTCGGCCAATCAACTCACGCCACCTCCCGCATCGGCCGGACTTTTGGTGGAGGAAGGGGACGACCTTCAGATTCAAAATGCTCGATGACATGATCCACCACCTCGCATAACTCACCGTAAACCTGGATGGGATCTTCTCCGTGGATTCCAGTAATCAGGTCCGGGCATTTCCCGAGATAAGCCTGATCGTCGTCGCTCCACTCCACCCATTTGTGGTATTTATCGCTCGTCTTCATTTGAGAACCGTTTCGATTTCTCGCTGAACCTGTCTTTCTTGATACGGCTTCGCGTCATCGCCAGGTTTGCCGCTGATGGTTACGGCGCCGGGATATCGTGCGTGTACGAATTTTCGATGTGAGCGTTGCCACTAACCTGAATCTCTCGAAATCCGGAATCCAGGTCCTTTATCAATTGTCGAATCTTCCTTGTCATAGCCAGGAATGCTCCGCCTTGCGCGATGAACCATCAAACCGTCCGACCATCAATCGGACCGGGCGCCGGTGGAAAATCCGAACATTTAAGCCGCATTATAATCCCGATACGGCCGGGCGCAATGTTGCCTGCCCCGGCTTATTTCCGGAAATAGAAATGCTCAGATGGGATGCGCAAACCGATGGCCAAGGCCAATGCAAAAGCGCGATGGTCAATTGGCGCTGCACTACTCAGGATTCCAGTCAAAAATTCGTATGTCTGTATCCCTGGCGTTCACAACGGCGGACCGGCTGATCTCGACCGAAAATGCGAGGCCCGTAGAGAAGCGAAAAAGCCATGTTATAATCCCGAACCGATTTCATAGCGCCGATCGTCAAGAATAGCCGGCGAGGAGATGCGATGACAGGCCCCCATGAAATACGTGACGAAAGCGGGTCTTGCTCGGCCAGACCGCGGGTCGCGCAATCGAAAACAACAGCCGCACGGCGATCCGAGACCGCGGCGGACGGCTCCGATCAATCTGATGCGAGCGATCGGCCCGATTTCATACAAAAAGCCCCCTTCGTTCAAAAACCGGACTATGCCGATTTATTCGAGCATGCCCCGGTCGGCTACATGCTGCTCGATCCCTCGGGATGCATCGAAACGATCAATCGGACCGGTGCGGCCATACTCGGTTGGGACCCTTCGTGGCTTTTGGGCAAGCGCTTTTCACGCTGGGTCACGAATCATCACCAGCAGGATTTCCACAATTATCAGCAACAGGTACAGGGCTGCGAGGACTGCGTAAGGCTCGAGTTGTTTGTCAAAAACCGGCAGGGACGGACCGTGGGTTTGCGGCTGGACAGCGTGCGTGAAACCGGATGGCATCCCGGGGCGGCGGGCTGTCGTTCCGTCATGATCGATATCTCGGGCGAAATGAAGCTCGCGCGTAAACTGCGCCGGTTGCAAGCCCAGCTGAACCGTCTCGAGCGATTGAATACGATTGGCGAATTGGCTTCGAAACTCGCGCACGAGTTGAACCAGCCGCTCGGAGCCGTCGTACTGAGCTGCGAAACCGCGTTGCGTCTCTTGCATCAGGGCGCCGGCCGGGAGCATGAATTCGCCGAGGCTCTGACCCAGGCCGGCGAGGCGGCTTCGTTCGCGAGCGAGGTGGTCCGTCGTTTGCGCGGATTTTTGCGCAATGATGACGAGATCCATACGATTTGCGAACTCGGAGCCCTGATTCAGGACATATCGACTCTGATCACGGTCGATGCGCGGGACGACGGAATTGAATTGGAACTGGAGATCGAAAAAGACCTGCCTCCGGTATGCGTGGATCCCGTGCAGATCGAACAAGTCCTTTTGAATCTGGCGCACAACAGTATCGAAGCCATGCGTGAAAATGGCGGCGCCTGTAACCGGGTTCTGATCCGGGCGGCGCGGGAATCACCGCGGCAGATTCTCGTGAGCGTCGCGGACACTGGGGCGGGCTTGAGCGCCAGGCAGCTTAACCGCCTTTTTACGCCTTTTTACACCACGAAAAGCAATGGCATGGGGTTGGGCCTGTCGATCAGCCGTACCATTATCGAAGCCCACGGCGGACGATTGTGGCCGGTCGCCGGGGTCGGCGGCGGCGCCACGATTCATTTTACGCTGCCGGCGGCAGTGTCCGGGCGGCATGCGGACTGAGCCTGTCATCCACGCGGTGGACGACGACCGCAGCTTTCTATCGGCGATGGAACGCACATTGCGCACCGCCGGGCTGAACGTCCGCAGCTATTTCCGTGCAAGCGCCTTTCTCGACAGCCTCGACCCCAGCCAGCCCGGCTGTTTGATCACCGATCTGCGAATGCCCGACATGGACGGCCTGGAACTACAGGATAGGCTGAAAAGCCGGGGGATTCGCCTGCCGATCATCTTTGTCACGGGCCATGGCGACACGAACAAGGCGGTCACGGCGCTCAAGGGCGGCGCCATGGATTTTCTGGAAAAGCCGTTCAGCGAAAAAGCCCTGCTGGATAGCGTGCAACAGGCCTTGGAGAAGGATTCGAATGAGCGCCGGCTGGCCAGTGAACAAGCGATCGTCGAACAACGATTCGCCCAGCTCACACCCCGCGAAAAGGAAGTGTTTTCCTTGGTGGTGTCGGACCTTTCCAACAAGAAAATCGCGTTCCGGCTCAAGATCAGCCCGCGTACCGTCGAACACCACCGCGAACACGTCATGCTCAAAATGCATGCGCGCTCGGTGCCCGAACTGATCACCATGGCCGTTCTGTGCGGTGTCCACGAACTGCATTTGTAACGGCTTTCGCCGCGCAAAGCTTTTTCTCGAATAGTCTGCGAATTATCCATTCAGCTACCGGCGGGTTTTGCGGGGATCATAGGGAAAACTCCTAGGTAGCGCTACCCCTAGCAATCTGCGGCCATCCGGTTTAAAAACGAACCCGTGCGCGCAATCCGGCTGGAGTACGGCGCTACCGGTCTCCCGGCCGGCAATCTCAGTGTACCGTCTAGCGCTCCGCACGAGACTGACATCATTCAACGATGAGGCAAACCATGGCTGAGACCCAAGGCGTTCCTTATGGACGCAAGACTCAACGCAAACCCGATCTCGAAGAAGTCCACATCATCTGGATCAATGACGGCATGAGCTGCGACGGCGACACGATCTCGATTACGGCCGCCACGTTGCCGAGTATCGAGGATGTCATTCTGGGCGCGATCCCGGGTTTGCCCAAGGTACACCTGCATAACCCGGACCTGGCCTATGAGGTCGGTGAGGAATTGATGAGCTACTGGCACCAGGCCGACCGCGGCGAGATCGACTTTGTACTCGTGATGGAGGGTTCCGTTCCGAATGAGAAACTGAGCGGCGACGGCTATTGGGCCTATATGGGCAATGACCCCCATACCGGCGAGCCGATCACGATCCCGGAATGGCTCGACCGCCTGGCGCCCAAGGCTCTGGCGGTGGTCGCCTGCGGCACTTGCGCGACCTACGGCGGGATCCACGCCATGCAGGGAAACGCGACCGGTTGCATGGGCGTCAACGATTATCTGGGCTGGGATTGGAAGTCCAAGGCCGGTTTACCCGTGGTCAACGTACCCGGCTGCCCGGTGCAGCCGGACAACTTCATGGAAACCGTGTTGTACCTGTTGCGCCAACTCGCCGGGGTCGCGCCGATGATTCCGCTGGACCAGGCCGGGCGGCCGGTCTGGCTGTTCGGCAAGACCGTGCATGAGGGGTGCGACCGCGCCGGATATTACGAGCAGGGGATTTTCGCCACGGAGTACGGGCAGCCCGAGTGCATCGTCAAGCTGGGCTGCTGGGGACCCGTAGTCCAGTGCAACGTGCCCAAGCGCGGCTGGATGGACGGCATCGGCGGCTGCCCGAACGTAGGGGGGATCTGTATCGGTTGCACCATGCCGGGATTTCCGGACAAATTCATGCCCTTCATGGACGAACCTCCGGGCGGCGTTCTGTCCTCGAATCTGGTCAAACCCTATGGCAGGCTGGTCAAGTGGTTGCGCGGTTTCACCACCGATACGTTGAATCAGGAACCGCGATGGCGCCATAACCGGCCCGAACTTACCACCAATCCGCCTCCGGAAGCGCGCCGCTAGGCCCGGCGGATCGCCGCGTAACCTTAGAGCCCAAGAGTAGGAGCATAGAGCATGGTCACCACCGAACGAGACATTGCCGCGGAACCCCGCGAAAAGACCAAGAAAGCGAGAGGCAATCTGATCAACATGAACTGGGATCCGATCACCCGGATCGTCGGCAGCCTCGGCATCTACACGAAGATCGATTTTGACAACCGCGAAGTCGCGGAATGTTACAGCACTTCATCGATTTTCCGCGGTTATTCCGTATTCATGAAGAACAAGGATCCGCGTGACGCGCATTTCATTACCAGCCGGATCTGCGGCATCTGCGGCGACAATCATGCCGTGTGCTCGATTTATACGCAGAACATGGCCTACGGGATCCGGCCGCCCGCGATCGCGGAGTGGATCATCAATCTTGGCGAAGCCGCGGAATACATGTTCGATCACAACATTTTCCAGGACAATCTGCTGATGGTGGATTTCTGCGCCAAAATGGTCAAGGAAACCAACCCGGGGGTATGGGAACAGGCCCAGCGGGCCGAGGCTCCCAACGCCGACAAGCACGGCTACAAAACCATCGCCGACATCATGACCGCGCTCAACCCGTTCGAGGGTGATTTCTACCGGGAAACCCTCCAGGTGTCGCGCTACACCCGTGAAATGATCTGCCTGATGGAAGGCCGCCATGTCCATCCTTCCACGTTGTATCCGGGCGGTGTCGGCACGGTGCCCACGGTGCAGTTGTTCACCGATTATCTGACCCGCTTGATGCGGTACTGCGAGTTCATGAAACGCTGTCTACCGTTGCACGACGATATTTACGACTTCTTTTACGAGGCGCTTCCGGGCTACGAAGAAGTGGGCCGGCGGCGGATTTTGCTCGGCTGTTGGGGCTCTTTTCAGGATCCGTACCAATGCGACTACGACTACAAGAACATGAACGACTGGGGCCGCGCGATGTTCGTGACGCCCGGTGTGGTCGTCGACGGCGAATTGGTGACCACGGGCCTCGTCGATATCAATGTCCAGATGCGCATCCTGCTCGGCAGTTCGTACTATGACGGATGGGAAGAGCGCGATAGATTCGTCGCCAAGGACCCGCTCGGCAACGAAATCGACATCCTCCACCCGTGGAACCAGACCACCGTGCCGCGCCCGCAGAAACGCAACTTCGATGACAAATATTCCTGGGTCATGTCGCCGCGCTGGCTGGACAAGCGCACCGGGAATCATCTCGCCCTGGATACGGGCGGCGGGGCGCTGGCTCGTCTCTGGGTAACCGCGCTGGCAGGACTCGTCGACATCGGTTATATAAAGGCCACCGGCAACAGCGTCAAGATGTATCTGCCCGAGACCGCGCTCAAGCCGGAGGTCGAATTCGAGTGGCATCTGCCCAAATGGAGCAACGCGATCGAACGCGACCGCGCCCGTACCTATTTCCAGGTCTATGCGGCCTGCTGCGCGCTGCATTTCGTCGAGAAAGCGCTGGGCGAACTGCAAGCCGGCAACACCAAGACCTGGACCGAATTCAAGGTGCCTGACGAGGCGATCGGTGTCGGATTCCACGAGGCGGTCCGCGGGGTGCTCTCGCACCATATGGTGATCCGGAAAGGAAAGATCGCGAATTATCACCCCTATCCGCCGACCCCGTGGAATGCGAATCCGCGGGACATCTACGGGACTCCGGGACCTTACGAGGATGCGGTCCAGAATACGCCGATCTTCGAGGAAAACGGTCCGGACCATTTCAAAGGCATCGACATCATGCGCGCGGTCCGCAGCTTCGATCCGTGTTTGCCGTGCGGCGTACACATGTACCTCGGCAACGGCAAGGTCATCAAGACCGTGCATGCGCCGGGCAATGGCGGAATCGGCCCCTCCGCTGGGATTGCCGGCAAGGAGCCGAAATCATGAACGTGGCGCCTAGCGAGTCGTTCGAAGACGACGTCGAACGCATGCAGGAACTGCTCGCCGCGCTTGAAGGGCTCGGTGATCCGCGAGCGAAAGAAACGGCCCGGGAGTTGGTCCAGGTGGTCATTAGTCTGCACCGTTTGGGACTCTCCGACTTGTTGGCGATCGTCGGCGACAGCGCCGACCAGCCCGCCGATGCCCTGATGCCCAAATTCATTGCGAATCCGCGAATAAGTGCGCTGCTTGTGCTGCACGGGCTGCATCCGCTGCCAGCCATGGAGAGCGAACGCGAGGGCTGGTAGTCCCCGGTAGGCGTAGGTAATTTTGGATTCCCGTCGTGCGCTAGCGCCAGAGGGGATCCAAAATTACATCCGAAACGCCGTCCAGCCATTTGTGGGAGC
>JBGTCG010000232.1:0-2354 GCA_041748915.1 Methylococcales bacterium | reverse complement strand
GCTCCCACAAATGGCTGGACGGCGTTTCGGATGTAATTTTGGATCCCCTCTGGCGCTAGCGCACGACGGGTATCCAAAATTACCTACGCCTACCGGGGACTACCAGCCCTCGCGTTCGCTCTCCATGGCTGGCAGCGAAGGAAGCCGTATCAATATTGGGTTCCCATCATCGGCTTATACACCGGCGCACGGCTTGACGAAATCTGTAAACTCAGATTGACCGACATCAAGGTGACCGCCGGCGTTTGGTTCATCGCCATTGAAGAAACCAAAACGGCAGCGGGCCGGCGAGAAATACCCATACACAAAAAATTGATCGAACTCGGCCTGCTCGATTACGTTGCCCGTCTCAAAGCCGCCGGCAATGATCGACTGTTCCCGGAACTCACTAAACAACGCGACGGCTACAGCGCCCGCGTGTCGAAATGGTTCGCCAAATACCGCCAGCGGTGCGGGATCGAGGGAACCAATTATCGTAAGTGTTTCCATTCCTTTCGACATACGTTCAAGGGCTGGCTACAGCGCCGATGCCGCGTTGAAAAAACGCGCATTCAGGCACTGATCGGCCTTGATCTGGGCGACGTGACGGATGGGACATATGGCGACGACTTCACGCCAGCGGACTTGAAACCGGATATCGATTTGTTAGATTTTGGTCTGGAACATCCGAAGTTCCAGGAATTGTAAGAATTGCGCCGGCCTTACACCCGCGCCATAACCCGCTGGAGTTGAATCAGCAACCTTTCCCCACCCCGCGCGGTCATTCAGGTCCCACACCATCGCACACTGGAACAGGCCCCCGCGCCGCGGTAATACTCCGTTAGCGCAGAAAATTAACCACAATGACCGGCGGCAAGCATGGACACCCAGTAGATAGGTTTAGAATCACCTTATGTGCAGCCGTTCGTCCAGCGAGCTAATTACCAATCTCTGCACAATGTCACATGTTCGTTCCGAACAGTACTACCGCGCCTCGTGTTTGATCGAACCAATCATGGGTGCTCTGTCCGCATCTGGCTAGCTCGACCGTGAGAGGAATGCTTTGGGGGGAATCGTGAAATTTCGGAGCTACGTCCCGGCTGCAGTCAAAGATTATGTAACAGAGGTGATCGAGGGCCTTGATGGCGAGCAAGGATTGGCTGCAGCACTGGAAACCGCCGAAAAAGCGTTGGTTGATCTCGACACGGCGATTAACATGCGCCTGAGTCTCAAGACGGAGGTTCCTAATAATCTCAGGCTTCAGCGTGCCGAGCTCACGAACGACCGCGTCACTCTTGCCAACGATATCTCATGTTTGCAACGGCTCGTCGAGCAGTCGGATATGGAGGCCGTCTATACCAGATTGGGAGATGAAGGCTTGAGGGATGAGCAGTGGCGAACCTTCGTCCATGCTGCCTGGACAGCCCACGCCAGTTTCTCACAACATCGGGAAAAGCTTAAGTAGGCAGAAGATCTCGTTTCTGATATCAGCAAGTTAGCAAATGGGCTGGCAAGGCGACTGCGCCAGTTTGAGGAAACTGGCCTTAATTCGCCCGGTGAATTCTACTCGGTTCGAGAGCTACTTTTGAAAACCGACCATCCGGAATCAGCAGTATATGATCATTCCACGGGGCGCAGAAACCGACCGCAGTTCTTAGGCATGACTTCCGACGCTCAACCTGATACCGAAGAAACGCCTGCAGTTCGTCAGCTGGAATTGGATTTACCGGTGACCGAACCATGCAAAATCCTAGCAATGGGAGGGGCAGCGATCTTCGGCTACAGACTTCCGAATGACGTGCCGGTCGAGCGAGACAGCTCTGCTGTCGCTCGCGAACGTTGGAACAGTGCTCCGCCCGTTCATGCCTTGCTCCAAACTCTGGCAGAAGCGGCAAAGGCATTTGAGCCACAACTCGGCAGCGACATGATCCATGCTGCTCTCCTAAGCCGCCAAATTAATAGCAAGACCGAATATCTGCGAGCCTTCGCCGAGCTCTTGAGGGATTCTGAGTTTCCACTTAGGGGGCGGATTTAAAGCCCGTGATGACGGCCGTCGCGACCGTGGTCCTCGACCAGCCAGATAACGATGTAACGTCCGGCGATGTGGATAACGCCCGCGCGATGCTGGAACAAAAATTTCAGAAAGAATCTATCGAAACTCGCGAATAAAAGAATCTCGAGTTTTTTCGACGCGAGGACTTCGTGCCATAAAAATACATCACGTTTTATTAACCTCTAGGAGCCTGTCGGATAGGCTAGTTGATCTGAGTGTCATCCGGGACGACCGATTTTTCCACCAGATCCCGAATAGATTATATGCGCCGATCAATTAACCTGGTCAGGCTGATTCGACGGGTCAATCTCGGTAATCTCCG
>JBGTCG010000231.1:0-2550 GCA_041748915.1 Methylococcales bacterium | reverse complement strand
GCTCCCACAAATGGCTGGACGGCGTTTCGGATGTAATTTTGGATCCCCTCTGGCGCTAGCGCACGACGGGTATCCAAAATTACCTACGCCTACCGGGGACTACCAGCCCTCGCGTTCGCTCTCCATGGCTGGCAGCGAGCGTAAAACGCGTAAGGATACAGCCAAAAATAACTTCCCAGAATTTAGATGAAGACATCGAAGCAGTTTAATGGATAATAGAGGAAATTGGCTATTGGCGAATGACACGGCGTGATGGGTTACGAGAAAGGCATAGAGGATAAGATGCAGCGTCTTTTTGCAGCGCTGTCGGAAAAGGATAAGCGGCGCTATGCGGGAATCGAAGCAGCCAAGTTGGGACATGGCGGGATTGAATATATTTCCGGATTGTTCGGAATCGATCCCAAGACCGTGCGGCGTGGTTTGAAGGAACTGGAATTGCCGGAAGACCCTGTGCCGGAGCGAATCCGAAAAACAGGCGGAGGTCGTCAATCCGCGAGTCGGCAAAATCCGGATTTGGAAGCCAACTTCCTCAAATTGCTTACGGAGTTTACGGCCGGGGATCCGATGCGCGAAGGGGTTTTATGGACCAATTTATCGCGCTGTGAGATCAGTCGTCGACTCGCGGAAATGGGCTCGCCGGCGAGTCGGCCTACGGTGCGGAAACTCTTGAAAAAGCACGGGCTGGGACAGCGTAAAGTCCGCAAGAAAAAAACCATGGGAGCGCATCCGGATCGGGATGCACAATTTAACCACATCGCCAAACTCAAAGCCGAGTATCTGGCGGGAGGGGATCCGGTCATCAGCATCGATACCAAGAAGAAGGAACTGATCGGTGATTTCGCTCGGGAGGGCACCACCTATACTCAGGTCCCGGTAGACACACTGGATCACGACTTCCCGAGTGCCGGGGAAGGCAAATTGATTCCGCACGGGCTCTACGATCTCGGCCGCAACGCGGGTTATCTGCACCTCAATACCAGCCATGATACCAGCGAATTTTGTTGCGATAGTATTGCGCACTGGTGGGACCGCCATGGTCGTTGGCACTACCGCAATGCCCGTCGTTTGTTGCTGCTTTGTGACGGAGGCGGCAGCAATGCGGCCAATCGGCACGTCTTCAAGGAAAATTTACAGAAGCTCGCCGATCAATTGGCGCTGGATATCCGCGTCGCTCACTATCCGCCCTATTGCTCGAAGCATAATCCCATCGAACACCGCTTGTTTCCCCATGTAACGCGAGCCTGCCAAGGGGTGGTGTTTCACTCGGTATTGATCGCCAAGCAATTCATGGAAAAAGCCAAAACCCGTACCGGATTACAAGTCACAGGAGACATTTTGGAGCGTGTCTACGTGACCGGAAAGAAGTGCGCCGACGATTTCCTCGAAACCATGAAGATCGTCTTTGACGATTACCTCCCGCGCTGGAATTATCGGGCGATCCCTCAACAATCCTGATTTCGGGAAGTTATTCTTTACCAAATCCTCACAGACCGAAAAGCCCCGATTTCTGCGGTTGGGCGCAAAAGCAACACCACAAAGGCGCTCGTTGTCATTGCTGTCGAAATGCTTCAACCCAAAGGTTTCGGGAGAATCCGGATTCGGCAAATTGCGAATGGCGACTATGAGCACCTGATGCCTTTCATCCGGGAGTCCGTTCGTCCGGGAGCGATTATTCACAGTGACGGGTCTCCCGCTTACGGAAAACTCGACGCCGCCGGATACGGACACCGACGAACGGTCCATCTTGGATCAGACACGCCAGCCTGCCCGAATCGATGCCGGGCGTTCACCGAGTTGCTTCATTGCTTCAGCGCTGGATGATGGGCACTCACCATGGTGCTGTGCAGTCCGGACAATTGGACTATTACCTCGACGAATTCGTGTTTCGCTTTAATCGCAGAACCTCGCGATCACGGGGACTACTATTTTATCGCCTGCTTCAGCAGGCTGTCATGACTCAACCGGTGACATACGGGAAAATCGTAGAAATTCCCCAAAAAGCCGGAAACTGAATCTCTGTGGAGCTAAAGGGATACCCCATCTTCAGAGATGTTGAATTCTTCAAACTGCAAATATTGGCGCTGCATGAAACTAATTATGTCCTGGTCGGATGAATCCTTAAAGTACGCATTTGGCGGAAGAACCTAGGAAAGTCGGATAACCGATTACGATCGATTGGGGCTATTACAGAAAAACGATTTGATGGGCCACAATTGTGCCACGTTTATGCAAACGTGAGCTGTAATTCGTTAACAGTTCAACTGCGGTTTGATTAGAGCAAGCGCAGCAAGTGATTGTTTATAAGTATATTTGGAAATTACCATTTGATTCGTAATCAGCCGGTCTGAAGTTCGAACCGGACGCACGTTTTTCCGAAATGAAATTCTTTATGATCGAGAGGCGCCGACCGCAGGGCAATCGGGCTTAAATTCCGCCAATCACCCGAAGCAAATAATCGTTGTTCCACCCGGCCTTCAAGCGTTTAGTCTTGACGCCGACTTTCGAGGATTTTTCCTTCTTGATCAGGTTGACAGCGATATGGCGGATTAC
>JBGTCG010000230.1:0-17583 GCA_041748915.1 Methylococcales bacterium | reverse complement strand
GCTCCCACAAATGGCTGGACGGCGTTTCGGATGTAATTTTGGATCCCCTCTGGCGCTAGCGCACGACGGGTATCCAAAATTACCTACGCCTACCGGGGACTACCAGCCCTCGCGTTCGCTCTCCATGGCTGGCAGCGATTGGCAACCTGGCTGGTCCCCGAAGAATTAATCCCATCGATCTTGGCGCTGTCTCTCGTTATATCGGGACTGCTCATGATGGTGGGCCTGCGCAAGGCGGCCATGGCGCTGATCGTTTTCGTTCTGGTCACGGCCTTCCTGCCTGTTTGCGATCCGCTTATTGAACAATCGGTCGCGCTTCTGCCCGATTGGATATTGATACTGGTGCTGGTAGCATTCGTATTCATTGCGCTCATGATGCTGACCGCTCTGTTGTTCGGCGAAAGGGCTAGTAATGACGCTTGGGCGTGGGTATTCGTGACCGCGATCGTATCGACGATGTTGCTGCCGTTTAAAATCCTTTGGTGGATCGTTCGGATCCCTTTTCGGTAAGGCGATGATGTCCGCATCTGCATGCCTATGTCTTGAACTATAACTTCATCAACCTCAAACTACGGGCTATTGCACGCCTCACGCCGTTTGAAGCTATACTCGATCTCGATCCAAAAATGCCGGATATTTTTATTATTGATCCAACCCACTAAATAGTGGGACTAAACAACCCTATATCTCTCATTTCACCAATTTCGCATAACAAGACTTTATCAAATGCACGTCATATAGGGCATTATGCTGCTCAAGCCCCAAATCTTTAATACCTTCTCCTGCAAAGGAGACCCTGCCGGTATCAGCGCTGCCGGTTTTCATGTGAAATAACGTGGCCAAGTCCATTGGCATACAATGGATGTTTTCAGGGATGCCAAATGCTCCGCCAAACAGTTCACAAAAAAGCACCCAGTCCCATGGAGGGCAGTCACCCCACACTTGGATAGCGTCTTTTTCCGGTCCAAAACGGGACAGCCATGCTTCCAATGCCGATTTGACGACGCGGGTGTCACCTTTGATGTGCATTTGGCCCTGCTTCCCGCCACTTTGGGAAGTGCCGTCTAGAAAAAGGTGGACAATGACGTTTTCCTTAACCCAATCGTTGAGTTGGCTTTTATCGTAATCGGTAAATTCAGCATAAAATTCCTCGCCGCTATCAGCCAATAATGCGAGAGAGATCAGTGTGGCATTCCGGTGTAGTCCGGTGAATTCACTATCAAGAAAAATCTTTCGGCGAGCCTTTTCAGGCGGTTTGTTCATAACAATATTTTCTTAGCTGTATTCAAGGAGAAAATGGATTATCCCATAAGGCCGAAGAATTCCTAATGGAGATTGCCCACGGCATAAATAGCATTTTTAGTACATTGAACATTGCTATTCGCCATAAGGGCTGGATGACCGTTCGAGATTGGAAAATTCCCAGATAACTCAAAAAAATGATAGTGTATTCGTTCGGATGAATGACGCCAAAGAGGTATTGCATTGCGGTACCTTATGCTCAGGCTTGTTTAATTAAAATGATTGATATCGCATCAATTGTCGAGCCGTGCAACCGACAACAAAGATTCGTGGAAGAGCGGTCCGGCAATAAATTGAAAACGGGAAACAATGATGAGCAACAGCGCACCTAAAAAATTCGAACACCGTGCTGCGATTGTCAACATCAGTTTGGTATTTGTCCTCATTTTGTTGCAAAGCTGGATAGCAGACGGCATTGCGGGTAATGACCTCTTTACCTGGATCTACGGTGGGCTTTCTTTCACCACTCGCCCACGGTACTGGGGCATGGCAATTTTCATGATGATCATTTCAGGGGCATTGATTGCCTGGGTACTCTACAAACGCCGCCGCACGTTTCTTCCATTCCAGGTACAACGAATCGGCGAACCGGATACTGTTATTCCGCATGGGGTCCTAATCTTGACGATGTCACAAACCGGAAGCTGGCGGGTGGAAGATTCGAACAATCGATTGATCCGGGTAAGCGGGGATTCGGTGGATTTAAACGGTAGCTTGAAAGAAGTATTGGATCGCTTGTCCGCATTGGGGGAAAGAGAAAAATTTTCCTGGGAACAACTTTCGCGCGCAATCAGTAAGCACGTGGACGAGCCAACAGGCAAACCAGAGAGAGTGATCTTATTGGGTTCGCCCGGCAATGACGGTACAGCAAAACGCTTTGAAGAATGTCGAGCGTTTCTTCGCCGTTTTTTTCCGTCTATTCCCGAGAAAGCTTTCGAAAAGAAGGAAGCGGGATTCGACAACCTCGAAGACTTGATTCATGCTTATAGAATGGTCATTCGAGAAAATCATCGGCGCGAGTCGGAAATTATGATCGATGTAACCGGCGGTACCAAGGTTGTCAGCATTGCCGCCGCCATGGTGACACTGGAGCATCCCGCAATTGAATTCCAGTATGTCGAAACACATGGAGAAAAAAGACTACGTTCATTTAATGTGACTGGAGGTGGTATCGACATGGACGGAGGTCTCTGACCTAAAATGCTTTTGACTTTCCGACCGGAGTTTCACAGTCACACCGGTCAACTCAGCCGGGTCAACAGCCCCAGTTCATACGGGATAGCCTCCAGTTCGGCGGCGCTCAACACGCGCCCTTCTTCGATACGGCTCGTCAAACGCAAGACCAAAGCCCGGTCACCCGGCTGCATCATTATGCGGCTACGGTTTTCCGGAATGTCGACGCCGAGCAGTTGGGTCAGAAACCCGGCGGTTGCGCCATGACCGACGCTCGACTCAAAACCTGACTCGAGAAGGCTGCGGGCTCGTTCCGGGGATAGAGGTCCTTCAAAACGCCATTCGCCGTAGGCGGTGAGAATGGGGCTATTGATGACGTAAACTCTGCCGGACATATTTACGGACAATCGGAAAGAATGGCGTCCAAATCCTTTCTCCAAGGCTTATCCGTCTGTTTTTTCAATTTCTTGTGCCCAATAATTTTCGACAGCAATTGTTTTGCACAATTACAGCGTTCAGTCTTGTCGAGGGCCTTGATCTTTCCGATGATCATATCGATCTGGCTTAAGTGTTGAGGGCCGTTGAAATTTTCGATCGCTGTCTTGGCTTCGTTCAGGCGGGTGTCTCCCGTGTCCAATGCTGTACCTGGTCGCGGAGCCGCAGGCGCGGGACGCGAGTTCGGTTGCTTCCGTTGGTGATTACCCGGAGGATTTCTGTAATTCTGTCCATGATTGCTCGTACCTTGTCCGGTCCCCACAGCCAAAGCATCCGGCAGAACGCGGCGTTCCCTAAACTCGCCAAGCTCCAATGTTTTGAGTAAGTCGCGTGGCTGCCCCTCGGCCTCCAACAGGCGAAGTAATGCTTTGATGCGCGGCAGATCTTTCAGCCTTTGTTTATCAGCACCGAGCTGGCCCAAAACGTGCCGTTCGAATGCAAAAGTAAATTCGGCTGGCGTATCAGCTTGGTTTTCCACCGTCTCTTCGGCGGCCAATAAATCGACGGCCTGAGCCAAATCATCCAGCCTTGGGTATCCGTTGTACCGGCTGCCCAACCGTCGCCGGCAAAAAGGCTCCTATAACGGACCGTGCGCTCGATGAGCGTTAGAGTGGAAGAAAAGGATATCTTTCCGAGACCCAAGGATTTTCCCATTCCTAAGCTGTGGCAATAGGATTGGCCAGATTGTCCCGCGGGCTGTAATGCCCAGCACAAGGCGCCAAGTTCTTCCTTGGTTAGATTCTCGAAATGCACACGAAAATTAAAGCGTACCCCTTGGTTGACGGGTTTTATCCGAGTGTATTGGGTGTTGGTCGCCTGTGCCTGAGTATCCTGCACGTTTGGCAAAGTAACATCACGCCGATGCCAATACCGTTTATGACCCCGGATTACTGTATCGGATCCCTGGGTGTTCCCTTCGTCGTCTTTGGTAGGCGAATCGTAATGGCTCAGTGTTCTCTTTTCGTTTGGAAATTCCTGAACGAGATAATGCTGAAAACTGGTCGGCTTCGGCGAAGCAAGGATTTTCGGGATAATGGGCTGGTCTTGCCAGAAGAAGCTGCCCGGTTGATTCTCCCTACCCACAATCGCATCCGTTACGAAGACCCGGCTCGCGTAGGCGTTTCGTTTGTCGCCCTGTTGCGGCTTTCGACCGGGACGGCCCTGACCGTCTTTTTTACCTTCAAAATCCTTGGGCTCCCGCACATAGCCGAATAGCACATCGGCATAGTCGATTGCTAGGGCATCACGCAGATATTCAGGGATTCGGTTAAGGATGGTTTTTTTGTAAGGTAGACGGAACATCATGGTGGAACCGAAACAGACCAGTTTTCCTGCTGCATCTACCAGATAAAACAACGGATCTCCCTGATTCCTTAGCTTTCGGGTTTCAATACCACGATTCATGTCGCGGTCTTGCTCGTACAACTCCCATTTTTCTCGCGGTATCGTAATTGGCACCACGCCATTGTTTGGCTCATAGACTGCGCAGTGCATATGCTTGGGGTGGTCCCCAGGTCTGGGGGGACGTCTTCCCATATGTTTGGTTATAACCAACTGTGCTGGCACCATACCTCCCGGAGCTGTGACTCCAGTTTGACGTAATGCGATATCGGCGCTCTTGCTTACAACCGCCAAGTTGAGATATAGACTGTTGGGTCCACGCCGGCCTCGACTCGTAGATTTACGAAGTGGCGGTTGGAGATAAATGGGAACGGCATATTGCCTTTGCGCATCTTCGTAATTCGGCTGTATCCCGTGCGCTATGGCCGCATCGTATTCGACATGGATGAGAGTTTCATTATTGGCGTCTGGGGTAGCCGGACGGATCGCCCATTCACCATTGTATCTGCATAGATAGCCCCCCTTGACTCGCAAAGATGGATAATCAAATTCCAGAGTGGGCGGGGTGGATTTGTTCCCACCCAACAACTGCTGCCGATACCAGGCCCCCAAGGAGGTGGAATCCCCCACCGCCCGGTAAATCAACTGTCGCTCGCTGACTCGGGTGACCTTGCCATGGCTGACAATTTCGACCAGCGCCCGCAACATGCCGCGCAGGCTGCTACCGGGGATGACCGGAGCGCCGGGATCGTTGTTCTCCCGCCGGGTGTGGAAAAAATCTGGAATGTTCTTGATGCGGCTGGCGAAGGGAGGCCGGGCCGATTCTTTATGCCCGTCGATGTCCTTGCCTTCTTCCATCCGATCAAACAAAGTTCTCGTCAGCGGACCCCGCACATACAAAGGCGACCGCGTCGTTAGCGTTACATCGAAATACCCGCTGTAGCCCATGAACTCATCGTGTCCGGGCAGGGTTTCCGCACTCTCCGCGGCTTTCACCAACTTTTCCGGCAGGGGTACGAAATTATAGAAGGCGGTGGCGACACGGTTTGCCTGAGTCGGGTTTTGATGTTTTGGCAAGGGCATGGTTTTTATTCCAGATATGCGAATCCCGCCAAACGGCTGGCCTCGACACGGGCTGGACCTTTGGCGTTCAGGAAATTACGGGTGATCAGGCAAGGCGGTCTGACCGGCTTGCCGTCCTTCAATTCGACCTTGATGGGCGGCACATGGGCGCAGCCTATGCCAGCGTGTTCGAGCCGGGTAAAGGTGCCGGTAAGATTTTGGCCGGTCAGTCCCCAGAGCAATTGCTTTTCGTCATAGGCCTCGATCCAATTTGGTTCCTCCTCTTCCTTGGCCCCGCGAATCAACCGCGCACGCCGTGTGTCGCCGTCTTCCCGCCACAACAGCAATTCCGCGTGCTCCGAAAACAAACGGGCCTGTTGCAAAGTGATCTCCCGCCAAATCGGGCCGGAGCGGGGGTCACTGGTAGCCTCGCGGGCAGTCAACAATTGGCCATTCTCAAATCGGCCCCAGATAACGCCGTCGTCGGCGTGGGCCAGGAGCCAAACCAGCCCATGAGTAGCGGCCTGTCCTTCCAGCCAGGTTCGAATCACCACGGCATTCGGAATTTTCAAGGGTTCGGCGAACTCCCGAACCGGAATAAGGGTGCGCCGCCAACTCATGACACCTCCTGTTTCGGAGGTACTCTCAAAATAATCCTTGAGGTCCTTGCTCACACAATCCTCCAGTGCCTGCCGGTCGCCCTCGATCCTCAGCTTACCCGGACCTTGGGTATGGATAACCCATTTTTTCGGTTCCGTTCCTGCGCGTTTCAGACATAGATGGGCATTCTGGCCTTTAAACCTTCCCCGGCCCGCGTTGATTTCCCCGCCCAGTGCCAAGTCCCCGGTCCAAAGATCCTTGAGCAACAACAGAAGCAAGCCGATTTGCTCCGGACCAGGCTTACGAAGTGAAAAGTCCATCTTCAGTTCGCCGCCGAACACCGGCTGGGCGTTGAACAAGGCGGAATCGAGCGCACCGCCGGTGAAACGATCGATACTGACTCGCGTTTGCACCAGTTCGGTGGTAGCCGTTTCGATGACGCTTTCGGCCACCCGCAACCGGCTAGCGCGAAGTGATTTGGTCTTCGCCTCCGGCCCGAACATTCCAGTCACCAACTCCCGCGCCTTTGCTTCGTCCCCGAGCGTCCGCGCAATCTTCAACGCCCTCATGCGCAACGCTCCCGTCAGGCTGGTCCCGGATAAGACCGGCTTTTCGGCGCCATTCGCCTGCCGCGCCCGCAGATAGGCCTTGTCGGGACCCGCAGTATCTTCGGTGCCCGCGATGAGCAGCGCCCCGTCCAGTTTGAATTTGGCGCTGAGCGTAAAGCCTTCCCGGCGGTCCGGTAACAGATCCTTGACGCCAAGCGCTGCTCCGATGGGCCCGGGTTGCCCGGCTAATTTGTTCGCACCATGCTCAAGCCAAGCCAGCAATTGCTTGGAATCATTCAACACGTATTCCTTGACTCTCCAAGCTTCGACCTTAGCCCGGCCGTAGCCGCGCTCCTTGCGCGCACCCAGCGCAATTTCGCCGCGCTGCAATCCGTGTAAGGCCGTGGCCAAGGCTGCCTTCAGTGAAGACTCTTTGTCATGGGCGCCTATTAGCAGTTCGAAACGCAGGGGAAACATGGTTCCGGCAGGCCATACCAGCCGGTTGAACAACGCGTCATCCGCGGCGGTGCGGCTCTCAGGGTCCAGCCGAACGCCGTCGCGAAACTCGACTCCTTTCGGCTCGGCAATCGCATCCTCCACGATCAGCGGACTTTGCCGGCCTTCATCGTCTCCGCGCGCCTCGCCGAACAGCATCACACTGGCGCTTCCTTTCGTTGGACGTTTCTCGTACCCATGTTCCCACGCAAGCAAATATGCCCGTAACGCACCGGCGATGGACGTACCGGTCAACAAGGGCCTGCCTTCCAACGGGTCCACCAGCAATGGCAGATCGATCGTTTCATCGGTATCGCCGTTGCCCAATGCGGCCGGTGACTGCAACACCAGATCGCTTTCGACCACCAAGCGTTTGTCGATCTTGCGTGAGCCTTCGCCCATCCAATACGGTTCAGCCATCGTTCGTACTCCGGGAAATGCCATCGCGCCTCGTCTGCTGTTTTTGAGCGCGCGCCAGAATCGCATCCAGCAACCGCAACAGGTACTCGAGGCGAAACTTCAGACCGATATCCGGACCGACGCTACCCACTCGCGGAATATCATTACTGTCTAATTTGAACAGGCTATCTTTCCAATGAGCTGGGTCATTGGCTTTGTCAATGGCATTCTTTATCCAATCAAGCAAGCGGTCATTTCCTATTCTTGAACGCTCATATGCTGCATTAACGCGGTGTCGGCGTTGGATGCTTTCAACCAACGTTTTAATGCGCCCGAAACCGGGATTGACACTCAGCAATTCGTTACGCACAGCAAGCCGTAGCCGCCCCAATTGGGCCTTGGTCGGTGGTGTTGTAATGCGAAAATGTTCGGCACGCTCGGCCAAACGTCGATCCAGGCGCTGGCGTAATAGGCGTGCAGCCATTCTTGTGGCGAGTGCCGTCGCTCCCGCATCCGATGCGGGTATCAGGGTGGGGACATTGCTGGATTTGATCGCGGCATCGGCGTCTCCCAACGTCCATTTCTCTTCGTCCAGCCAATTCACCACAAACCGTCCGAAGCCTTCGGTACGGCGTTCACCGATGCCTTCCCTTTCCAGTTCCTGCAGTTTGTCCCGCTTCTCGGTATCAAGCCCTTGAGGCCAGGTGTAGACCAAAACGCTGCCCATCACCAAGGCCGGTTGCTGCGGGAAGGGCAGGTTCCATGTGCGGTTGAACCCACTCACTGGACGGCTGGCCACGAATGCTTGCACCGGATTCAGCGGAATATTAAGTTTTCGGGACAAGGTTGCAGCGAACGCCTCCGGTTCCGCGCTGGGCTGACCGTGGCCGTCGCGCACCAGGACATCGCTGAGCAGGGTAACGCAAAGCCGGTTCGAAGCTTTCAAATTCCCCCCGATCTCGCGCCAGTCCAGGCCATTCTCGACTGCGACCTCGACGATTTCGGCGCCGCCATAGCCTGCGCTGCGTGCCGTGCCCAACTGAAAACGCCCGTTGAGCAAGTCTTTCAGTATCCCGGCATCGGTCAGATCCGTACAGAGAATGAACCCCTCGAACCACTGCCAGGCTTCCAGAGCATCATAGCGGTATACGGCTCCGTCGCGTTCCGTGGCCCGCCCTGCCATGCGTGCTCGTTGGGTGTGGACAGTCAGACGCTGCTGAGGAATCAAAAGCTTCGCGGAGCCATCATGCTTTATCCAGAACGGAGCGCCGAGCGGTTTGAGGTTCTGCTTTCCATCCTGTGGCTCTACGGCAAGATCGTAGGCAGTATTTCGATTGTGCTTCTCGCGCGCCCAGGAGCGCGGTACCGGCAAGGCCCGCGCCCCACCGATCTCGCTCCAGGGATAAACGTTCAGATAGCGGGTCCGGCCATCGAAGAATAAACGGCGAATTTCTTCTTCGGACGGCTCGAATGGCCGCGACGGATGCGTGTTGCGGTATTTCCCGACCAGGCACCCGCGCAGCAGGTTACCCGGCAGGTAGGGAAAGCCGGAACGCGCATTGGCATCCCCGCCAATATTTGCCGCCAACACCGGTTCGGTGAGCTTAAAGCGGTAGCGGATGACCTGCATCAGGAGGACTCCAAAAGATTCTTGAAACGCGGCCAATAGACCGGCTGTTGATCGGCGCCATTCCGATACAGAGCGGCTGTCAGCCGTCCACGTCCGCGGTTGCGACCTGTTCCGGCGCGCCGCAAACCGGACAGACAGGCAGTTAGCAGCGCAAGCGCCACATCATCCGGTCCGCTCTGGAATCGTAGCGGGGCAATGAACGCGGTATCCCGCAACACGACCCGCAGGGAACGCAGGCTGCCCCGGGCGGAGGCGCCGGTTTCCTCGTCCACCGCAGTCTGCCGGCGCAGATCGGTCAGCGAGGCCAATACGTCTTCGCGGGTCAACTGGTTTTTTTCGATGCCTTGCCGTACGGCGTCACACAGGGTCGTCGGCAAGCGGGCATCGGACACAGCAAGGCAGCCATCGGCATTCTCGCGATCGCCTTCCCGGCCAAACAGGAAGGCCGCCGCCTGTTCGAGTCCTGCCAGTTTTGGGTGCTGCCTCATGGCGTACAGAATATTGGCGCACTCTTCCACGAGCAGCCCTTTCAAGGTGCGGCCGCGCACGAACGGCAAACCCCAAGTATCATGCTCCACTTCCGTATCCACCAGACCAGACACGCCATCACCCCGTCCAAAGGTCGCATCGCTCTTGGTCGTAATATGGATTTCCCAGTTCATAACGGCATGTACCTGTCCATCAGTTCGATCGCATCGAAATAACCGCATTGCCTGCTGTGCCAACCTTTTTTCGTCAACGCGGTATAGCCCGGATCAAGTTCCGGCAATTCGCCGCCGTATTTCTGCAAGAACCATCCGACCGCTGTTTCACCTTCCCGCAACACTTCCCGCAGGGCTTTCAGCTTATTGCGTTTTTCCCGCCACTCGCCTCGTTGAAAGGCTTCCAATCCGGACTTCACGATTGGCCAGGCGCGCAAATCAAGACCTGGCTCGCGAAACAGCGCCACGGGACGCAGATTCAGGGATCGCTGGCTGGTATCCTTGTACTCCCGGGCGCGGATAGCTTCGATACCACCGGCCAGCCCGCTCTGCGCCAGATGCCAGTCCAGGCAGCCGCCGGTTACATTTTTTTCGCGGCGGAATTCCTTCGCGTTGCGGCACAATTCGTCGGCCAACTCATAGGCCCGGCCAAACGGATAATGAGATTTGACGATGGCGACTCCCGCACAGGCGTTGCCCGGGCCACCGGGCAACTCTTTGGCAGCGTTCTCGAAAGCCTCCAAATAGGCTACCGCCGCCGATACCCCCAAGCGCCCGTCGCATACAAATGTCGCGTCGTCGCCGCCGAACACGAGCGGCCGGAACGGTAAGCAAACCTTTTGCTTTTGTTCCCCTTCGGGCAATATCAGCGTCAACTCCGGAAGGTTTTCGGGATGACTGATCACGAGCTTTCCATCCTCGGTTTTGACTCGGCCTTTCAGGGTTGACAGTACCGATTTCATCGCATCCCTGGCCGCGCCATCGACGGCGGAGGACAGGGTACGCAACTTTTGCAAATAATCACGGTTGCCGCTGGCCTGTATCTGCTGAAACCGATCACCCATGTCATTGCCGTCCGCATGGACGACGGCGATATAACTGAACTCGCCCCGGCTGCGGCCCAAGTCATCGAATTCGGAAGGATAGTCGTAGCCGTCTCCGGGTTTGCCGATAAGGTCATAAAGCCTCCGATCCGCCGGGCCGTCCCGTTTGCTGACCGCCAGTTTCGCCAATGTGTCCGCGGCCGCAGGGTACGTATCGATCCCCTTCGGCACCGTACCGGCGGCGGGCAGTCCGCTGGAGCGGCAGATTTGAATCACGCTCAAGCCCAGCAATGGCGCCGAAGGCACATAGGCACGCTTGGCATCCGTCAGTTTTTGAAACGCGCGGGGCCAAACCTCGTTTTGCAAATTCTCGCTCCAGTCAAATTCCTCTCTCGCTGCGACCAAGTTCAATCCCGGCGCCTCGCACAGGACCCGTTTGGAAAGGATACGGATGAAGCTTTCGGCGTTTGGCGCCCTGCGGAACAGCGCCACGAAATTGCCTCCGCCGCTGTAGACGGTCTCCCCGTCGATCGTTCCGGCTTCGATGTGGAGGTTTTCGATTAGGGTGTTTTCATTGGCTTCGAGGTTGTTCGTCGGTACCGCTTGGCGCAGTGCAGTGAAGGCCCAGTCGGAGGTCGCCTGGGAGACGAGCCAGGATGCACCGATGTTTTCCCGTAAACGGTGGCTGCCGAAAATGTAAGGCTGGATGCCCGTGGTATCGACGATCACAATGTTCATGGTAGCCGTGTCCGAATTAGCTTTGCTGTTCGACCCATTCGCGGAACAATTCCGGCAAATGAGGCAGATCCCTGAAGCCAAAAACGCGGACCCGACCTTCAGGAAGGATGTCGCGTTTGATTTCTTTCTCCAGCCCCTTGGGATCATCGTGACAGCAAATCAGCGCGACCCGAGCCTCGTCGCCGCCAAGCTGATGGGCGCGCAGGTATGCTTCAATCAGTTTTTGTTTGCAGATAGCGCGCTCACTCGCCACTGTGCAAGAGCACGCGAATAACTGATAGCCGCGTATCGCCGCGACATCGAACTGGAACTGGGCGGCGCCTAACTGGTCCGGCAGATTCAAATCCATCCCGACGTAATTCAGCCCGAGTTCGTTACGACAGGCGTCTAATGCCAGAAACACCAGACTTTCCAGCCATTCGCCAGCCAGCCACTTGCAAAATTTCTTGGGTTCCTTGAATCCGCCATTGCAGGCCGCCTGACCCAGATTAAAGATACCTTCTGATGTTTGAGTTTCTTTCCCGATTGTGAAAACAAATTCGAAGAGTTCCGCGTCAACTGGCCAGGATAGATCGAGAGAGCTCAATGTTGTCTTGTTTGTCCAGTCATCCGGGAACAACGCCCCACGCAATACATCGGCTCCGGGTGCGCAACGGAAGACCTGATCCTTATCCTTCACCCACTTCCTGGCTACCGCGTAGAGGGTTTCGAACAGCCAGGTTTCCCATAACGCCCTGACGGCCGGTAGGGCAAAAACCGCGGCTAATCCTTGTGCGCTTTCGGGTAATCTGGCTTCCTGTTGATGCGAGTCTATCCTCCTCCCATGCAGTGTCGCCATATCTTCCAGGGAAATCCGTTCAAGGCCCACGAAAATGGATTCACCGCCGCATCCCGGGTCGAACACCAGCTTCAATTTGCGCGCGTTTAGATAACTAAGACGGACGGTGCGGTTTCCGCATCGCTGTTTCGCCCAATCCCGGACTGTTTGATGGGCATGGACCGCCATCGCCTTGGTGCCGCCGGTATAATTCAGTCCGGCGTTGCCGGAATCAGAACTTTTCAACGCGGCATTGACCGCGTCGGTAATCTGCGAAGGGTCGGATTCGTCATTGATCTGGTGCAGATCGACACGAAACGCCTGCTTCTCCAGCCAGGCTTTCAACCTGGATTCAACGCGATTGTCTTCGTCGCCCAAACTCCTGGAATGGATCAAACTCACCCGCCCACGGGGTTTGGTCAGTACCCTTGCGGCGACGGCGTTTGGCAAGGGATTGCTGCCGACCAGGAGAATCAGGTGATCACATTGATCGGTTTCAGGCACGCTTTAGGCTCCTATCCTCGAAAAATTCGGCGCGGAGCGGAAAGCGTGCAAATACCCTGTTCCTTCGAATCCGGGGTCAAGAGCATGTTTCGCGCCTCTTGGGTAATGGGTTAAATAGGCGGGCGTTGCAGGCTGTTATTAAAACCGGCTCGGATATTCGCGTTATCGAGGGCATGGTGTTTTCCTTCAGGACCTGGGCCTTGAAACTGGATTCACACCATTGATAACGCGAGAGAACGCAGGATTTTAAATCCGTTTTGTATTTCGATGTTCTGTTGTGCAAAATGACTTATCCTCCCTGGTTTCTTTTATACATCTTGCAGATTGGCAGCCGGCTTGAATCGAATGGTTCGTCATTCTGGCAGAGCCTGCCCCGGCATGGATTGCCGGGGGATTGCCGGACCCGTAAGATCGCGAAGCGAATCCAGTTTCCAAGGACGGAAACCGCTTCGGTCACATCCATGTGTCCTGGACCCACGCAATCCCTGACGAGGTGACGAGGCACTTCGAAATAACCTGACTTCCTATTAAACTACCTGATCAAAAGGCATGACATAGGGTATTCATTGTGCCGGTTCTTGACAAGTATTTTTAAACGCAAACCAGACGATCATTCATAATGAGCCCACATACGCAGAATTTTTACGATCTTTTCTTTTTCGAGAACCTGGTAAACGAGCCGGTGCTGTATATTGATTCGATGCGAATACGCACCGGAACAATCGCCCGTCAATTTACTCTTGACAAGCGTTTTTTGGGCGGTAAGCCGTTGAATACTCGAGAACGCATGACACAATCGTTGGCGGTAGGGGATCTTCTGTCTTTCATCTCTGTACCCTGGATTAGAAGTTATGTCTGAGTTTGGTTTCAAGGCGGAGCTTGACATTGGAGGTGAACTACGGCCTCCTCACCACGGAACGACGCAGACACTGTGCCTTTTACATCGAGCATCGAGGCAGCAAAGTAGCAATGACCGGAACCGAACTTTACACCATTTTGATATCATATCGGTGCCGTCTACTTGGAGACCGCCATGGCCGCAAACCTATCTCTTAAGAACATCCCCGATGAAATCTATAATCGCCTCAAAGAGTCGGCCGAGGCGCATCACCGGAGCCTGAACGGCGAAGTAATCGCCTGCCTGGAACATGCTCTGATGCCGGTCCGTGTAAGTCCGGGTGAACATCTGGTTCGTGCCCGGCGGATTAGAGAAGGGCTGCAGCCCGGTCAATTCAATGCCGACGAGATTCTGGAGGCCATCGATCAGGGCCGTCCATGATCGTAGTGGACACCAACGTCCTGGCCTACCTGTATCTGCCTACGGAGTTCACGGTGCTGGCGGAACGGCTCCTGGAGCGCGAGCCGGACTGGGTTGCCCCGGTGCTCTGGCGCAGCGAACTGCGCAACGTGCTCACCCTCTACTTGCGAAAGCAACTGTTGACATTCGATCAAGCTTACGCGATACAGACGGAGGCGGAGACGCTCCTGGCGAATCGGGAATACGCCGTCGATTCCTTCGAAGTGTTGCGCCTCGTGGAAGGCAGCGAATGCTCCGCGTACGACTGTGAATTTGCAGCCCTGGCTAACCGGCTTGGAGTTCCGCTTGTGACCGCCGACCAAAAAGTGCTCAAGAATTTTACCGGAATCGCCGTTTCCCTCGGGCAGGCCGTTAGCTGAGTTACTGCTTGGTAGGGAAATATCCGGTTGCCCGTCATTTGGTCAGGCAGATATCCGGACCAATTCGCAAGGAACGAATTTGGAATCTACGCACGGGACGAAGCCCGAACCGCAGCGATACGATGAGCAATCCATAGGCCACGGATGGCGAGGCATTTACGTGCATGTAATCTGGACCCGGCATTCCTTGCCGGGGTGGCGATGAGGCTTTACTCATTTACCGGGCAGTATCTTTCCCGCCGAGCTCCTACCGGTTGTCCCTGCTGCAGCAACCAGAAATCAGGGTCCTAAAAAGGGCGGTCGAATTGCCTACGCCTCATCCCAAACTTCTCCCGGGGGGCAATGCCGTTAAGTTAAGAGCAATCTCACCGGGTAGGTGCGAATTTATTCGCATTGTGCGGATAAATTCGCACCTACAACTGTAGGCAAACTCTTAACTTAATTAATGGCATTTCCCGGAGGACGGTGTTGTAAAAAACGTATCGATGTATGGAGCAGAAGATAATGCATTGATTTTCTTGGGTTACGCTGCGCTCCAACCTACATTTACTCTGTATAACCGATCGGCTCATTCCTTCAGCTTGTCATAACAAGCCTTGATCAGGTGCACGTCGTACAGAGCGTTATGCGGCTCAAGCCCCAAATCCTTGATCCGTTCTCCGGCGAAATCCACCCTGGCGGTATCGGGATCGCCGGTTTTGACCTGAAACAGCGTAGCCAGGTCCATCGGCATGAAATGAATGCTTGCCGGAATGCCGAATGCTCCGCCAAAAAGTTCACAGAACAATACCCAGTCCCACGGAAGGCAATCGCCCCACATCTGGATGCCGCCTTTCTCCCGCTCCAATTGGTCCAGCCACGATTCCAGCGCGGATTTAATCCGAGACGTGTCACCCTTAATGTGCGTTTGGCCAGGTTTGCCGCTCCCTACGGCTGTACCTTCCAGGAATAGGCGGGCAATCACGTTTTCGTTTAGCCAATCGTTGAGCTGGCTTTTATCGTAATCGGTAAATTCCGCGTAAAATTCCTCCCCGCTCTCCGCGAGTAACGCAAGGGAAATCAGCGTCGTGTTCCGGTGAAGTCCCGTGAATTCACAATCGAGAAATACCTTCTTTCTAATCTTTTCAGGCGATTCGTTCATAACAAAATTTTCTAATCTGGAGTGAAGTTCGTGGAAAGTCTACATGTGCTTCGTTGATTGATCCAATCGCGGAACAATCCCGGCCGATGGGGCAAATCCGCGAAACCGAAGGCGCGCACTTCGTCGCCGCCGAGCTGGTGGGCGCGCACGTATGCTGATCACATCTGACAAGTATTTTTAAACGCAAACCAGACGATCATTCATAGTGAGCCCACATACGCAGAATTTTTACGATCTTCTCTTTTTCGAGAACCTGGTAAACGAGCCTATGCTGGATGTTGATGCGACGTGAATACGCGCCGGAAAGGTCGCCCGTCAGTTTTTCGTAAGGCGGCGGATTTTGAAAGGTTTTGCTTACGATATCGAGCAAGTCCTGGGCGTTTTTCTTTAACCCGGATAAAGCCAGCTTCTTCGCATCCTTACGAACCTGGTGGGTATACCGAAGTTCCCAGGCTACCAATCCAGATTCTTGCTGCATTCGTTCACATCCATTGCCAATCCTTCGACGATCGATTCACGCATGCCGGGAACGGACAGCAGGTAAAGGGTTTCATTCAGAGCATTCCAATCTTCTTCGGACAAGAGCACCGCGTTTGTTCTTTTGCCCTTGATCAGAACCGGCTGGTGAGTAGCGGCTGTTTCATCAATCAGGCTGTAAAGCCTGGCTCTGGCTTCAGTGGCATTTAATACAGTCATAGATACCTCCAAATTAAAAGCGTACGCCATTACGCACGTGACGGCAACGGGAAGTTTTCAGCGGAAATCAGATCCGTCACCTTGCCTTCTCCCATTGGATGAGATTGAAACCCGCGCGAGGTTACTTTGCCTCGCGTATCCAATAGTGCTTCGTTCCTGCGAATGGACCTCAGCCGGCCAATCGCCATTATGATATTCGAGGATACTCATGACCAGCGTTTACGCGCTGGGGCGAAAGGGTGATCCCGAGCAATGAGGAGTCCCGTCCGCGCTCCACAAAGCCCTGCAATTCATCCGGGGCGGCGACGCCGACATTAATAGCGGGCTGTCACGATCGCCGGATCAGTTGATCTAGTCATTTTAGGATGATATACGGTTGGCGAAGCGGACTAATCCGCCAACTTTGTTGCCGGTAGGTCTCGAATTATGGTAGATATATGTAAACGTTATAATTAATGGGTTGACTCTTGAGTCAGACTTTATAGACAGAGCGCATTGAAAAAAAACTCTTGGCCAGAGTGGTGGGATTGGAAAATCGAGGTCACTCTCGACCTATTGAAACATATGGAGGAACGCAACTTCGATGAAGTTGATTTAAGGGAAATGCTCCAACGTTCAAAAAGCTGCAGGAAAGATATTGTCGAAGGAAGGTGGGTTATTGAAACCCGGCACGAACGTCACCTGTGGGAAGTCGTCGTAGAGCCGGATGACTTCGGAAAACTTTTGGTCGTAGTTACCGCATACTCCGTGTAGATTAATTAAAATGAAAGAATCTTATCTCGAAGTGACCTACCGGCATGGCCGCCCATTAGCTGCGTACTTATATCTCCCACGGACGACAAAGGATAAGAGTCACCGAACTTCAAAAGCAGATCCAGGGATGATAATTGATTATGCTGAGACCGGAAAGCCGATCGGAATAGAGATTACCGCTCCGTCGAAGGTAACGGTCGACGATCTGAACCGTGTTCTCGCCGGCTTGGGAGCGCCGGAACTGACATCGGATGATATTGCACCACTCAAAGCCGCGAAGTCGGATCCGCGGATAGGATGGAAAGCCCGCATGGAATCGCCAAAGCATGGGTTCGCCGAGGCGCGGAATATGGAGAAGGGTGCAAATTAATCCTGTAGGCTGTGCCGGATCTCGTTTCCCCGTATCGGGTATGGGGCAGGCGGTTAATTGCTGCGACAGCTTCACGCTACGCTGTTTGCGGATGCCGAGGGGTTTAAAGTACCCGGAAGAATTCGAGGTGGCGCGCGACTCAAGGGCCTTGCGCGAGCGCATCCGTCGCAATTTCTCTCCTGATTAGTAAGATGCTTCAGCTATGGCTCAAATCACGTCGTTCCGGCACGGATTGCCGGAACCCAGAAGCCAGGGACGGCCAGCAGTCATTACATCCATGTAGTCTGGATACCGGCAATCCGTGCCGGCATGACGTT
>JBGTCG010000229.1:0-2093 GCA_041748915.1 Methylococcales bacterium | reverse complement strand
AGCGTTGGTCGGGTCCGTCGCGTAATTGGGAACCCGAAAAAATGGTGTACTTAAATCCGGCCAAACCGATGAAAAAGGAGGGTGATCTCAAACAGAAAATAGCCTAATAAATGCGACATCTTCCTTGACAACCACCGCTATGGAGGTCGAGGCTTTAGCTGCCGAGACATGGAGAGTCATTTGTGGAACGTCGGCACCTACGATCCATGGTGATGGCCAACCCTTCGTTCCAGCGGACCGCCTTCGGCAGCAGCTGAACCCCAGCGTTAGGCCCCACCAAAATGCCCCGTAACTTGTTGCGCCTCGGCGATTTCCGATGACTGTTAACGATCTTCCCGTTCCCCTTCCTTGCCCCGTCAGAGCCAGTATCCTTCCGCAAGGGGGATTCTCCACATGTATGGGGATCAGTCTTGGTGCCGCGAAGACATTGGGCCGACAGATCATCAGACGAAGTACTTAATTGGCCTCTCGTTTTGCCCCCCAACGAGAGGTTCACCTTCACCCGGGGGATGAGGAAAAGAAACGTGCGAGTCTATTTAAAAGTCGGAACGGCCACTGTCGTCGCTTTACTACTCCAAGGCTGCGACGCCACTCAATCCATCCGCCGCAAGCGTTAGGGGCATTTCCGAACAACAATCTAAGTCGTGTCAATTTCTTGGCAGCGTCAGCACGAACAGCGGAAATACCTTGAGCAAGAATCCCGAGGAGGAGGCTATGAATCGTGCCAAGAATCGTGTTGCGGAACTGAATGGAAATGCATTACGCGTTCTTACGACTGACAATAAACCTTCCCCATCTGGCATAGGCAGCATTTTCTCCCTAACAGGCGAAGCGTACACCTGCAAGTAACCACTCAGAAATGTCATGATTGCCGCAAGCTACCTCTTCAGCCTCAAGGAATTAATGGGGACCGACCCCAATACCGCTACCGTTGTTATAAAAGTAAATAGAATCATAATGTAACGTATTCTCGGCGAGGTTTTGTCATGAGTGGATAGGGTTTGGGTCTTCGTTTGACAACCCGCGGTTGATTGCGTCGTTTGCGTGTTCCGACGTCGGTATAGGCCATTGCGGCCAGGAGAGGGTCAAGTAGTTGTTCCAATGCCGTTCCAGTGAGCGTGAGACAGAAGCCCACCGTGGTACCCAGGAGCTGGACGGCTGCCATAAAACTGAGCTGGCGAGGAATCTTGTCATGAGCCTGAGCCGCTCCGGCCAGGTTGGCGCGGATCAGGTTATAGGCGAGCAGATGGACAGCAATTTCCTGGTCGATCATTTGCGGGCTTTTACACCGGAGCATTTCCCTACCCATGGATGTTTTGATGGATCGAAAATCCAATTCGATTTGCCAGCGTTGCTGATACAGTTCGGCTAAAGCGATTTTGGGATAGGCTTTGGCATCCAAGAGTGTGGTGACATAGACCAGTCCTTTTACCGAGAATTCACGGATCGTGATGGCATCCGGCAAGGCCGCGTACTCATCCTCGGGCAACCAGACTGGTATTCGCTTGGGCTTTTGGTAAACAATCCGATGGTCTTTCGCGCCAAGGCGTTCGCCGTGCTGGAAATTACTTTTCACGTTGCTTCGCTGTCTAAAAAGCAGAGGTGTTTTGCGCGCGATCATTCGAGCCAGGATGGCATAGGTCGTGTAGTAGCGATCGGCGAGCAGCAAATCATCTTGACCGAGAGTCCCGATCAAGCGGGAAAATAACGAAGTTTCACCGCTGCCTTTACCCTGATAGGGCCCCAGCACATAATCAATACAACTCCCGGTCGCCAACGATAACAGCCCCGCCAGACGCACGATGGGAAAGCCCAGGCCCGGCTTTTGTGCGGTCTGTTGCGGGTAAACGGCCTGATTATCCGCACTATCCGGCATCAACAAGGTTGTCCCGTCCAGCAGGACGACCCGGTGACCTCGCCAGCACCACGGTTGGGAAGCCTGCCGGTGCAAGTGGAGTGGTCAAGCAATTTGTGACAACCCAGTTAAGCGGCCTTCATCAATTCAGCCATTGCTGATTCGTATTCATTCGGGCTAACATAGCCCAGATACGAATGCAGCCTGCGGCTGTTGTAAAACATCGATAGGTAATCCA
>JBGTCG010000228.1:0-3244 GCA_041748915.1 Methylococcales bacterium | reverse complement strand
TCTTGCGGAATATTCCTCCGCCTCGTCCGAAAACCATCTGTTCAATCCCCTGAATACCTTTTCAAGAAACCCATCTTGATACTCAGAACCCGCCTCCCCTAATATTTAGTTCGGATCGTTACGAACTCACGGAAACAGGAAAATGTCCGCTACCCTACGTCGCTGGTTAACCGGTTGCAGTCCCTATCGACATTCCGGGCAGACTATCGATCCAATCGACCCGGAATTATCGAATGAACAGCAGGAACGACTCCGTTTCAAAACTCTTTAATTGCGCATTATGCAGCGCCGTGCTCGCGGGTTTGCTGGCCTGCGCCGAACCGCCGGAAAAACCATTGCAGTCGTCCCGGATACCGGAGCGAAGGGATTTCCCGGTCAATCCCGCGACGGATCCGTGCAACGATTTTTATGAATACGCGTGTTCGGCCGTGATCAAAGGCTTCGATCTTCCGGCCGACCGGTCGGTCTATACCTTTGCGTTTCAGGATTCGGCCGAACGAATTCTGGACGCAAAAAAGCAGTTTCTGGCCGGGCTGGTTGAAAACGGCGGCGAACCCCCCCGGCAGACGGCGCTGAAAAATTTCTATCAGGCTTGCATGAATCAAGAAGCCTCGGCCGGGGAGGAGCGAAAAAATGTTGCCCGGATTCTCGCCGCAATCAATTCGATCCGCAGCCATGCCGAATTCCAGGATTACATACAGCGGCAGATTGACCAGGGCGCGCACTCCTTTATCGGTTTCGCGACACTGCCCAGCCTTACCGACAGCGAACGACTGGACGTTCTGTTCGGGCCGAAGGTGACGAGCCTGCCGGAACAGAGTTTTTACCTGCGGCCTGAAATACTCACCGATCTTGCCAGGCTGATCGAAGCGGTTTTTACCACGGCGGCGCTGGATAATCCGAAGCAACGCGCGGACCGGGTTGTCGAATTCGAAAAAAAAGTAAAGCTCAGCGAACCGACCCCGGTCAAGCTCAGAGAACTGCGAATCAGCCCGACCATCGTCGACCGCGACCGGTTTCTGGCCGATTATCCTGCGCTGGGTATGAGCCGCGTGGTTCAGCGAATGCCGCGGGATACCGGGATTCGTCACTGGTTTCCCGAGACTTTTGAACTGCTGAACGGTGCGCTGCAATCCGCGCCACTGGATGCTCTCAAATCGTTGTACCTGTTTCACGAGTTGTCCCGGTATATGGACGACGCCTACCCGGAAATATTCCGGTTGCAGTTTGATTTCCGGAAAAAGTATCTTGGCGGGCCCGACGTACGTCCCGATCGGCAGGAGCGTTGTACCCGGCGAGTCATGAACAGTCTGGGCCGGGAACTGGACGCCGAATTGCTGCCGGTTCTGTTCCCGGATTTCCCGGAGCAGAACATTATCAAAATGGCCGAGCGCATTCGCGAGGTATTGCTCCGGAGCATCGATTCCAACGACTGGCTTTCGAAGGATGCCAGGCGGGTCGCCCGGCAAAAGCTGGCGGCCGCGAAACTCTATCTGGTCAAGCCGCATTCGGACAAGGAATGGGATTTCAACCCGGTACTGGAGTACTCGGACAAGGCTCCCCATCAAAATGAACTCAGATTGGCCAAGGCGCTGAAAGACAAGATGATCGACGAGCTTTATGAGCCGCGCAACCGGGAGAAATGGGCGTCTCCGCCGTTAACCGTGAACGCTTATTTCAGTCCGTCAGACAATAAGTTCGTGTTGTTCCAGGGCATCCTGCAATCTCCCTTTTTTGACCCGAAAGCGAACGCGACGGTGAACCTCGGTTCGGGCGGCATGATCATCGCCCATGAACTCGGGCATGCGATTGACGATCAGGGCTCCCGTTTCGACGCGGACGGCAATACGGTCGCGTGGATGAGCGCAACGGACCTCCAGCAATTCCATGCTCGCGGCAACGGCCTGGTCGAACAATTCGATCGGGCCGGGTATAACGGAAAACTCGAACTCGGTGAGAATATGGCCGATCTGGTCGGCTTGAGCATCGCCTACCGGGCTGCGTTTCCCGGCGGCAACGGTGGCGTTGCGGATAAACGGGAATTCTTTCTTCAGTTTGCGCGCAACTGGTGTACCGTGATTCGGCCGTCGGCCCTGGAATTGCTGATCAAGACCAATCCACATGCGCCGGGCAAGGGACGCGTGAATGAGCAGGTCAAGCACCAGCCTGGATTCGAGGAGGCTTTCGCATGCACGGCCGATGATCCTATGGTGCTGCCCGCGGATCGCCGGATCAAAATCTGGTGATCATTACCACCATCCGCCGCCGGTTTCGCTCTCGCGGAACTGGTAACGATTGATCATGCCGAGGCTCGGGTCCTTGACTTCCACGGTAAACGATTTTGCGGCCATGCTTTCCATTTGCACCTCCCCGCCGTCAAATGGCTTGATGTTTTTCTGATCGACCTTTTCACGCTCGTCCGGGAAAAGTGGGGATGAACTGAACTTTCCACCCAGTTTCGAGGCCAAAGCCTGCTCGATTTCGGCGGTGGTTTTATCCATGGTGTCAACCGTCACGGTTTCTCCGTTTCCGATCGTGACATCGATTCCGCCGCCTTCCCCCCGGAAGGATTTGTTCTCGGCGACCGAATAATCGATCATGACCTTCGCGACCGAAGCCGATTCGGCCACGTCGAATGAGAGTTTGATTCCCTGCTGACCAAAAGATTTGGCGGCAGTTTCGCTGGTATATTTATCGTTTATGAAGTCCCGCACGGTGAGCTTGCTCACCGCGAAGCCTTCCTTGTTCGTGATGGTAAAGTGAGGCCGGCCGGCGTCTTTGGCAAGCTGGACCATAAGTCCCCGTAGCGAGCCTCCGAGTTCAGCCATCCCCCGGTTGACGGATGCCGCTACTTTTTTCGCGACCGATCTCGCGGCGTCCGGTTTCGGCCGGTCCGGGCCATTCAGAAAAGTCAGTGCGGTAAAACCGGTTTGCAGTCCATCGTTGGTTGTCCAGCGCCCGGAAATCGACATCACCGATTCACCGGGCCTCTGTGCATCACCGGGATAGATGCGCAATTCGTCCTGACCCGCGGGAACAGCGGCGGATAACGAGAACGAAGTGAATCCGAACGCGAGGACTACGCCGAAGGAGCTTCCATATCTTGTTGGACGAAGCCGCTAACGCGGCAGAAAAAAATGATTCGAATCTGACCAAGGGGTACAATTGTATCCGGGTAAGATCGTAAGCTAGCATGCGCTCGATTCCGCGGTCCAAATAACGCCTTATACTTGTTTGGATGACC
>JBGTCG010000227.1:0-5962 GCA_041748915.1 Methylococcales bacterium | reverse complement strand
CAACGTCATGCCGGCACGGATTGCCGGTATCCAGACTACATGGATGTAATGACTGCTGGCCGTCCCTGGCTTCTGGGTTCCGGCAATCCGTGCCGGAACGACGTGATTTGAGCCATAGCTGAAGCATCTTACCAATCAGGAAAAGCGTTGGCCAATCACCAGGATTCTCCGCCGGATCTCCGGCGCGGATTGGCTTGCTGATACTGGTACTTGAATTTCCGCCGGAGCAGGCCTCCCGGATCATCCGGTATTCGGCGCAACCACTGTTCATTGGCTTGTTGCAGCTCCTGGTCCGGAGAGCTGTCCGCCTCGGCCAGCCCACGGCCCTCGTTTGGTTGCGGCTTGGACTTTTCTTCGCTCCCCTGATTATCAATCGATCCTGTTTGCTCGTTTTCCGTTTCCGGGGCATCCGCTGGCTGATTCTCTTCGCCCGAACCGCGGCGGCCAGTATTCCGAGAGTGATCCGTGTCCTCCGCGCGATCAGATGGCCCGGCCCCTTCCAACTGTTGACCGGGTTGTCCAGGCTCGGAATCCTGTGATTCTGCATTTTTATCGTTTGGTGACGAAGACTGCTGGTCGTCCGCATTGCCGTTCGAATCCGCGGATTGATTTCGGGGCGGTTTCTGTTGCTCCATTAGCTTCTTGATCAGATCCCGATTGTACCGGGCATCCTCGTCGCGAGGGTCTTCTTCGAGCGCTTTATCGTAAGCTCGAAGCGCTTCCGGAAATCGTCCGGCCCGCGCAAGCGCATTTCCTTTGTTGTATCCGGTACTTTTCGTTTCGATTGTATTCAGGGTTTCCAGTGCTTGTTGATACTGCCCCATCGAATATTCCGAAGCTGCCTTCCACGCCGGATCTTCAAAGAGTTCGGCCGCCCGTTCATAGTCTCCCTGTTGAAAGGCTCGATACCCTTGCTGGTCCGGAGCCTGCCAAAGATCTTGCCATTGCCAGGCATGCGCCGATTGCGGAAATGGAAGGGTCAGGACCAGTAACACGATTAGATAACCGCGCCTGAATGCGAAGGCCGCAATCGGCAGAACCACGAGCAACAACCAGGGCCCTGCTTCAATCCATTGATCCACCCGTTTGCCTTCGAGGTCAGCGCGCGGCATTTCATTCGTACGCTCGAATGCACGTAGAAACGAGCGGATATCGCGGTCGTCCGGGGTAAGATCCTGGTAAAATCCACCGCCCGACTGTGCAAGGGAATCCAACTCGTGGGTCTCCAATCTGCTAAGCACAATATTTCCGGCCGAACCTTTTATAAATCCGCCTCCGTCCATTGGAATCGGAGCTCCGTCTTCACTGCCAACGCCCAACACGAAGAGCCGATAACCCTTCCGGCTCAGTCCCTCCGTCACCTCAAACGCTTTAGGATCAACACCATCGGCAAGCAACAAAATAGTACCGGTTGGATTACCGGATTGCTTCAGCAATTGAACCGCTCGCTCGACGCCCGCGGATGCCCGGCTTCCCTGGGCCGGCATGATCGAGGTTTCCAGTGCCGGTAACTGGTTCGAAATCATTGCACGATCGTCAGTCAGCGGAGTGACCGTGTGAGCCTCTTCGCTGTAGACCACCAAACCCGTTAATCCGTCCTTGCGTAGCTGCAAAATATCGGCAATCTTATAGCGGGCGCGGCCAAGACGGCTGGGCTGGATATCCCCGGCATCCATCGACCTGGAAAGATCGAGAACGATAACCAATGCGGATTCGTTGCGGTATACCGGCATGGGTAGCCGTTGCCAGGTGGGTCCGGCCAACGCCATTAACGAAAGCAGCGCCGCCACCACGAATAGCAGCCAGGGAAAGCGAGATTTACGGCCCGCTTGATGTTCCAGGATATACGGCAGCAAGCGCTGGTCGCAGACATCCTCCCAATTGCCCCGTTTCAGGGAACGGCGCAACCGACTAACCGCTATCAGAACCAGCACCGGCAGCGACCAGAACCAGTCGGGACGAAGAAAATGAAATTCAGAGAAATCCATCAGATGCTTTTGATATGGCCTGTCCGGACCCATTGTCGCCAGTTCTTCAAAGACATCGGCGGAATTCGCAATGCATCCAATTTAATACCGGCGAAGATAAAGGTTAAAATCAAGGCCAAACCAAGCGGCCAGTAAAACAGGGTGATTTTAGGCCGATAATAGCGCTGGTCTTTTTCCACGGGCTCGAGCAGATCGAGTAATCCATAAATGTTTTCCAGCTCTTGCGTATCCCGCGCCCGGAAATAATGGCCTCCGGTCTGCTCGGCAATGCTCATCAACGTTTTTTCGTCCAGATCCGCCGACGGGTTCACACGCCTGGAGCCAAAAAAATCCCGGATAACCATTTCATCGGCGCCGATTCCGATTGTATAGATTTTCAGGCCTTCTTGTGCCGCAAGTTCAGCGGCTTTCAACGGCGAAACCGTTCCGGCGGTATTTGCGCCATCGGTCAGAAGAATCAAAACCCTCTGATCCGAAGAGTTCTTCCGCAAACGCTTCACGGCCAGACCGATGGCGTCGCCGATGGCGGTTTTTTCGCCGGCAAGCCCGATCACCGCTTCGTCGAGAAAGGTCGCCACGGTTGCCCGATCGAAGGTCAGCGGAGCCTGCAAATACGCCTGGTCTCCAAACAATACCAGGCCGATTCGGTCACCGACCCGGCGATCGATGAACCGACTGGCAACTTTCTTGGTTGCGCTAAGCCGATCGACCGGCGTATTGTCGAGCAAAAAATCCCTTTCCTGCATGCTGCCCGAAAGATCGACTGCCATCAGCAGGTCGCGGCCGCTCACATTCTGCTGGATCGGCTCACCGACCCACTGGGGCTGGGCGCATGCAACCACCAGCAGACACCAGATGGCCGCCGCAAAAACCAATTGCCGAGCCTGGCGGTAGGTAGGTTGCGCACCGCCGCCGGCGGATTCAAACTCGTAAAAGAACGGGATCTTCAAAGCGGCGCTCTGTTCGATTTCCGCGGGGCGTAACGTGACTCTGACTAACCACGGAAGCGGCAGAAACAAAAACGACCAAGGCCACGCGAATTCGAACATTGGGGGAAAATCTCTCTCTGAAATCAGACTTCAACCAGTATTTTCAGCACATTCTGGTGCGCATGGCCCACCCTAGTCGTTTGAACCCGCTGTTGACGATTTGGAATCGAAAGGGGTTTCGGGCAGGCTTTCGACCCATCGTTCGCATAATAAAAACAACGGATCATGGTCAATCTTGACGTCCCGCCGGTAAGGAGCGTCAACCAGGACACTGCCCGGCCCTTCGGAAAAAGCGGGTTCATCCAAAGTCCTTTCCAGGAAGCGAAGCCAATCCTTGCCGGTTAACCGGGCAGTCTCCGAACGTGGATAGATACTCACGCAAATGCGCCGGAGCAGAATGGAAAGCTGCCGGATTCGATCGGAATCAGAAAGATTGGGGTTCGATCCTAATCGCTTCAGTTCGTTTTTCGCGATTTTTTTGACCGTCGGCCTCGTCAAGCGTCGCCACAGCCATATCGCCGCGGCCAGAAGCAACAGGCTAAAAGCCAATACGATCCACCAACCTGGCGCGATCGGCCACCATCCGACCGCGGCGGGATTGTGCCAGTCTCTGAGTGGAAGCTGGGAAGGATCCATTCCAGTTACCGTGTCTATTGTTTCTATTGCGTCGCGAGCAGGCGCGACAGGATATTTATAGGGTTATCCATGGTGCAGCATTCCAGAAACTTCATCCGTTGTTTAACCGCGAGGCGCCGCAGCCGCTGCTTTCTCTGCAAAAACTTATCCTCATATTCCGCGTGGACTTGAGCGTCGGAAAGATTCAGGGTAATCCGTTTCGCGCCATCGGTGATCCGGTAGCTTCCGCGCCCCGGCAAATGGCATTCCAAGGGATCATAAATCAGGACAGGAATCACGTCGCAGTGACGCGTCAGGCGAAGCAACAATAACTCGGTTTGCGGGTTCAGGCCCCTGAAATCACTGAGCAGGAACACCAGATTACCTGGACGAACATGACGGTTCAACCGTTCGAGAGCGGATCCCAGAGATTCATCGGAGGGCACGCCAGGAGACTCCAAACCCCGGATCCGACGCAAACTGGAGGATAAATCCGCTAGCTGCTTCAACAGATGCAGGATAGCCGGTCTCCCGCGCCTGGGTTCGAATTCCAGAGTATTCCGATCGGTAAAGATCTGTCCGCCGATCCGATCCGCGTGATGGTTTGCGCTCCAGGCAATCAGCGCCGCGAGTTTCGCCGCCAACACCGATTTAAATACGCCGCGCGTTGCAAAAAACATTGCCGAACGAAAATCGGTAACCAGAAAAATGGGCCTTTCTCGTTCTTCCCGATAGAGCTTGGTGTGAACCTTGCCGGTACGTGCGGTGACCCGCCAGTCGAGGCACCGGATATCATCTCCCGGCGCGTACAAACGAACTTCATCGAATTCCATTCCGCGGCCTTTAACCCGGGAAAGGTAGTTACCATTCAAAATGGAACGGATTGTCAGGCTTTTCATTGACAATCGGCCAGTTAAACCATAGAGGCCGATCAATTCCGGCAGATGGACTTCAACCGCTTCGAGTCCGGGAAGATCGGCGGATCTATCGGATTGCCCGGTATCCGTGTACGCCGGTTTCGCAAAAGCGGGGCCATTTGCTTTCATGGAACCGCAATACGGGACATCAGTTCGTCAATAAACCGGTCCGGGGTAATCCCTTCGGCTTCCGCCTCATAGGACAAGATAATTCTGTGCCGCAAGACATCGGCGGCCATCGCCTGGATGTCTTCGGGCGATACATAATCTCTGCGGTCAAGCCAGGCCCGCGCACGGGAAACCCGATCCAGAGCGATGGTCGCCCGCGGGCTGGCCCCATACTGCAGCCACTGGGCCAGGTCGTTCCCGTATTGGCCAGGGTTTCGCGTCGCGAGCACGATTTCAAGAAGATACCGTTCGAGGTCATCGTTCATATAAAGGTCCAGCACTTCCCGTCTTGCTGCCAAAATTGAAGATTGGCTCAGGGGTTGTAATTCACTTTCCGATCCGTTGCTTCCGCAAATGGCCTCTGCACGGGCCAATTTCAGGATCTGCCGTTCATGTTCCGCTTGCGGATAACCGATTCTGATATAGAGTAAAAACCGGTCCAACTGGGCTTCGGGCAAGGGGTATGTGCCTTCCTGTTCGATCGGATTCTGGGTCGCCATGACCATGAATAATTCCGGTAAGGAATAGGTGGAACGCCCAACCGTAATCTGCCTTTCCGCCATCGCTTCGAGCAGGGCTGATTGGACTTTGGCCGGAGCGCGGTTGATCTCGTCCGCGAGCACGAGGCTATGAAAAAGCGGGCCCCGTTGAAATTTGAACGTAGCATCCTGGGGCCGATAGATTTCTGTTCCGGTCAAGTCCGCGGGCAACAGGTCCGGCGTAAACTGAATCCGGTGAAAATCGGCCTCGATCCCCTTGCTCAAGATGTTGATCGCACGGGTTTTAGCCAGGCCCGGGGCTCCTTCGACCAGGATATGCCCGTCGGAAAGCAGCGCGATCAACATTCGGTCCACCAGAAACTCCTGGCCGATAATGTTTTCTTGCAAGTAGGCTTTCAAAGCCTGGAAGCCTGCGGCCGGCTGGTCCGAGATCATTACCGCTTGAGGCATTGAGGTTGTCATATTCCGGTTAGTCATCTATTTATTTTATCACCGATATTCTAAATCCGTTGCACTCAGACCGTCCCTCGGATCATGGGTTCCAGTTTCTTGGCCCCAGGCTACTACGATATTGACCAGGTCAAAATCACAATGGGACAAGTCTATAGATGAACCCTATCCCCTGAATTGCCCGGTTTGAGCGGTTGTTGGACGAAGCCGCTAACGCGGCAGAAAAAAATGATTCGAATCTGACCAAGGGGTACAATTGTATCCGGGTAAGATCGTAAGCTAGCATGCGCTCGATTCCGCGGTCCAAATAACGCCTTATACTTGTTTGGATGACC
>JBGTCG010000226.1:0-29246 GCA_041748915.1 Methylococcales bacterium | reverse complement strand
TATTCGGTCTGGTTCCCGATTTTCCAGGCGACGGTTGTGAGCAGGCCGTTTACCGGAGCAGGGGCGGTGAATCCCGTGTTCATCACGACGAAACAACCGGTTCCGTACGTGGTTTTGACCATACCGGGCTGGACGCACATTTGGCCGAACAGCGCCGCCTGCTGATCCCCGGCGATCCCGGCGATCGGAAGGGCGACACCGGAAATACCGAATCCGGCCTCGCCATAGATTTCACTGGAATTTCTGACTTCGGGCAACATGAGGCGCGGGATCTCGAACAGGGACAACAATTCATCGTCCCACTCGCCCATGTGGATGTTGAACAGCAGGGTTCGCGAAGCGTTGCTCGCGTCGGTGATATGCAGCTTCCGGTTGCTGAGCCGGTAAACCAGCCAGGAATCGACCGTACCGAACGCGAGTTCGCCTCTCGCGGCGCGGGTTTTGGCGCCCGGAATGTTGTCCAGTATCCAGCGTATTTTGCTCGCGGAGAAATACGGGTCCGGGACCAGCCCGGTTTTTTCTCGAATCAGCCTGGCCCTCGATTCTTCTTTCAGCGACTCGCAGAAATCGGCCGTACGCCGGTCCTGCCAGACTATCGCGTTATAGACGGATTCCCCGGTTTTTTTGTCCCAGACGAGCGTGGTTTCGCGCTGATTGCTAATGCCGATCGCCGCGATATCCACGAGCGCCACATCCTCACGATGCAAAATTTCCCGCGCGACCTCGAACTGCGTTCCCCAGATTTCCTCTGGATCGTGTTCGACCCAGCCGGATTGTGGGTAATGCTGTTTGAATTCCTTTTGCGCAGTGGCGAGGATATTGCCTTCGGAATCAAATAGAATCGCCCGTGAACTGGTTGTACCCTGATCGAGCGCGAGAATGGAAGTCAATGCCGGTGTCTTTGGTTAGTATTCATCCGGAAACATCGTTTCCTGGGACAATTCCGTTCGATCGGTCGCTTAGTTTTTCGTTGAGCGCCGTGAACTGGAAATCCATACTCGAACCGACTTGTTCGATCCTGTGTTTGACGCCAGCAAGTTCATTTTGAATTTCGCGCAAAATCTCGATCACTAAATCTTCGCTCATGACGTTGATCGCTTTTGATGTTTTCGAGAGACCCAATTATACCGCTTCGATATGCCAGTCGTACCTAAAGACATTCTTGCCGTCCGTGTTCATTTTGGGTTCCGAAGAGTTCTTTGTAATTGGTCGTTTTAACGGTCTGGATTCGCAGGACCGATATCCAGTTCTTTGCTGATTTCTCCATCCGATCCTTGAATTTATTCCGTCGAATCTCACAGGTCTACATTATCCCACGACCACCGCGAGGTCGTGGCTCCATGCCACAACCCAGTCAATGCGATTGCCACGTCAAGGTTTCCGTAACCGGAACATTGTCTATCCAGGGGATAGATCTTGTTGGTGACAGCGGAAAAAAGGCGCAACACTCAGGCGTCCGCGAGCGCCTTCTGGATGATTCTGGCGGCATTCTCCGGAAAATCCATGCCGAGCGCCGCTTCGTGGGCGTGGGGCGACATTTTTTTCCAGGTTTTCTGGACGATCGAAATGATCTTGTCTTCATCGCCGTAATCAGTTACAAAATCGCTGAAATAGCTTTCGAGGAACACCAGGCAGGCCACATCTTCAACGGCCTGGGCATCGGGGTCCTTTTTCAGGCCGCGCTTTTTCAGAATTCGCTTTACGGTTTGAATACTTTTCTCGTCATAGCCGCACTGCAACAGGATTTCCGCGGCATTGTCGGCATGAAAGGAATACAGTCCGGTGCGCCATTCGAGATAGCCCACCCGGGTTTGCGGATATTCGCTTCGGGGAATTTTCCAGCGCCGGATATGTTGCGCCCGCGCCGCGATTTTCAATAGCTCGGAAGCATCTGGCCGGAGTTTTTCGAGCCACGCGCTCATGCGTTGACTGTAAAGCAGTTCTTTCGGGTAATCACGGCCGTTAAAGCTTTCCCGGTTCGGGTCTTCGCTGTTGGCCTGATCGATTAACTGGATGGCTTTCTGATAGGATCGACTGGACATCGGATTTAACGTTAACACACGTTTCCCGGAATTAACAGCGTTTCCTGCGGCGAAAACAGCACGAAACCGGATATTCCGACGGGGCCGGCGATGTGTGCATCGCACCTAGTTTGGCGGCCGGCGGCGGCCGGTATTTCAGGGCGCAGGTTCCCCAGCGCGCAACTTTTGGATACCATTGGTGTCCGACTTAATCAGTATTGCGATCCAGCTCGCTTAACCCGACCAATCTCCGGATAAAAATCTTCACGGGACACCCTTAAGAACCGGGTGGAATGTCAGCCGAATCTTTCATCGGGTACGACGGTTCGGAATCCGCGAACGAATTCGAACGATTTGTATTCGAGTTTTCCAATCAACACTCGTGATTGTTTTGCTAAATCCGGACGTAGAAATGGCGTCGGGACGGATGTTAAAGTCTGCGCTATCCGCCGTTTTCGACGCCGGACCGTAATATTGTGCCTGGAAGCTGTCTCCGCCGATGCTTTGCAAGGATCACGATGAATCGATTGTTATTAAGCCACTCGCTGCTCGCGGCGTACCTGCTGCTTGCCGCCTGCGATCGTACGGCCCCGCAGGATTCCCAGGCTCCTCCTCCGCCGGAGGTCGCAGTCATGGAAGTTCATTCCCGGTCGGTGCCGCTGACCCGCGAATTTGTCGGCCGTCTCGCGCCGACGCGGATCGCCGAGGTGCGGGCAAGAGTAGCCGGCATCATCGTCGATCGCGTCTATAAGGAAGGCACCGACGTCAAACACGGGCAGGTCTTGTTTCGGATCGATCCCGCGCCGCTGAAAACCGTATTGCATGCACGGGAAGCAGCGCTTGCCCAGGCGCAGGCAGACGCCGCCAATGCCGCGGCGATCGCAAGGCGCTATCGGGAGCTCGCCCACAGAAGACTGATCTCGACCCAGGACCTCGATAGCGCGCTGGCCACCGAGCGCAGTACGGCGGCAGCGGTCAAGCAGGCACAGGCGAACGCGGAGAGCGCCGGTCTCGACCTCGGATATGCGACGGTCACCGCCCCGATCGACGGCCGCGCGGGCCGCGCATTGGTGACCGAGGGCGCCCTGGTCGGCGAGGGCGAGGCGACTCAACTGACCAGAATCGAGCAAATCGATCCGGTTTATGTGAATTTCAGCCTGTCGGTACCCGAGATGCAGCAACTGCAGGGTGACGCCCGAACCAGAGATCAGGCTAATGTGGAGGTGCTGCTTGCGGACGGCAAAGCCTATCCGCATCCGGGCGCGCTCGATTTTTCCGATCTTGCCGTGGACCCCGGCACTGGCGCGGTGTCGCTTCGTGCCGTGCTGCCCAATCCGAACCGCCTGCTGCTGCCAGGAATGTTCGTAAACCTGCGGTTGAACACCGGCGTGGTCGATCATGCTTTCGTGCTGCCTCAAGGTGCGGTCGGCCGGGATGCCGAAGGCGCCTACGTGCTGGTGATTGATCCCGACGGCAAGGTCGGACAGCGCCGGGTGCAGATCGCCAACATGACCAGCAGCGACTGGGTGGTTCGTGGCGATTTGAGCGAGGGTGACCGGGTAATCATCGAGGGCTTGCAGAAGGTCCGGCCGGGTGATCCGGCCACCGCGGTCATCAGCGGCGCTGCTTCGGTTGACGCTGCCTTGCGCTAAGCCGCCGCACCATGCCACATTTTTTTATCGATCGGCCGATCTTCGCCTGGGTTGTCGCGATCCTGATTACGCTGGCCGGAGCGGCCGCGATTTTCGATTTGCCGGTGTCCGCGTATCCGCCGATTGCGCCACCGCAAGTCAGCATCAGTACGTCCTACCCGGGCGCGAGCGCGGAGGTGATCGAGAAAACCGTAACTTCGGTGATCGAACAGCAGCTTACCGGCGTCGACAACCTGCTGTATTTCGATTCGACATCGCGTTCCAACGGCCGGGCCAATATCTCATTGACTTTTATCAGCGGCACCGATCCGGACATCGCCCAGGTGCAGGTCCAGAATCGGCTCAACGCAGCGCTGCCGCGCCTGCCGCAGGAAGTGGTGGAGACCGGCGTTACCGTATCCAAGGGCAACAACGATTTCCTGATGGTTGTCGCGCTGTACTCCAGGGACCATAACCTCGATACCTACGCGCTGAACAATTTGATCGCCGCCCAGGTGCTCGATCCGGTTCGCCGTTTGCCCGGCGTTGGGGATGCCAACCTGTTCGGCGCCGCCTATGCCATGCGCATCTGGCTCGATCCGGACAAGCTGCACGGTTACGGTCTGAGCGCCGGACAGGTTCTCGATGCGGTGCGTGGGCAGAATGTGCAGATCGCGGCCGGCCACCTCGGAGCCGAACCCGCGCCGCCAGGCCAGGGTTTCAGTGTTTCGGTCAGCGCCGCGAGCCGCTTTACCTCGCCCGAGCAGTTCGGCGACATTATCTTGCGCACCGAAATGGACGGCAGCAGCGTGCGCATCCGGGATGTCGCCCGGGTCGCGCTCGGAGCCGAATCGTACGGCCATAATGTGCATCTCGATGGCGACCCCATCGCCGGATTTGCGATCCTGCTCGCCTCAGGCGCCAATGCGCTGAAGGTGGCCGCCGCGGTACGCGAGAAAATGAACGAACTCGACGACTACTTCCCGGCTGGAGTGGGTTGGCTCGAGCCTTACGATACCACGCAATTCATCCGCATTTCGATCGAAGAGGTGGTGTATACACTGATCGAAGCGATCATCCTGGTGTTTCTCGTGATACTGTTGTTTCTACAGAATCTGCGGGCGACCCTGATTCCCACGCTGGTCGTGCCGGTAGCGCTGACCAGCGCGTTCGCGGGGATGTACATTGCAGACTTTTCGATCAACGTGTTGACCCTGTTCGGTCTGGTTCTCGCGATCGGCCTCGTGGTGGATGACGCGATTGTGGTCGTGGAAAACGTGGAGCGGATCATGAGGGAGGAAGGTCTGCCGCCGAAGGAGGCGACGCGCAAGGCCATGGATCAGATTACGGGCGCGGTCATTGCGATGACCACGGTGCTTGCGGCGGTTTTCGTACCGATGGCGCTGGTCGGCGGCAGCGTCGGGGTCATTTATCGCCAGTTTTCGTTGACGATCGCGATTTCGATGGCGATCTCGGCGCTGATGGCGCTAAGCTTCACGCCCGCGCTGTGCGCAACCCTGCTCAAACCCGCACGCACGGAAGTGAACTCCGTGTCGCGCGGTTTCAATCGCTACTACGGCGGGCTAAGCCGCGCTTATCTATTCCGGGTAAACCGCGCGATTCGCCATACGCCGCGGTGGATGACCGCTTTTGCGGTACTCGTCGGTGTCGCGGCGCTGCTGTTTACCCACCTGCCGACCAGTTTTCTTCCGGAGGAAGATCAGGGGTATGCGATGGTCATGGTGCAGCTTCCGCCCGGCGCGAGTATGGAACGCACCGGAGAGGTCCTGCGGCAAATGGAGGCCATCCTCAAGCAAAGCCCGATTGTGGATAGCGTACTCGACGTGGCGGGTTTCAGTTTCATGGGCCAGGGCGAAAACGTCGGGCTGGGCTTCATCCGGCTCAAGGAATGGGATCAGCGGCGCGGCGCGGGTGAACAAGTCGATGGCTTCATCCAGTGGGCGAACGGCGCGGTCCAGGTCATCAAGGGCGGGAGTCTGTTCGTGATCAATTTGCCAACGATTCGCGGCCTGGGGCGTTTCAGCGGCTTCGATTTTCGCCTCGAGGACCGGGCGGGTCTGGGCCTGACCCAATTAGTCAAGTCGCGCGAGACCTTGCTCGCAAAGGCGTCGGCGAACTCCGTACTTGAGGGCGTGCGGCCGAATCAACTCGAGGAAGCGCCGCAACTGCATCTTGACGTGGATCGGCTGCAGGCGCAGTCCATGGGTCTGTCCGTGCCGGATATCTACGATTCAATCCGTCTGATGCTGTCCCCCGTTTACGTTAACGACTTCAATTATCAGGGTCGCGTACTCAAAGTATTGCTGCAGGCGGATGCGAACTACCGCAGCCGGGTGCAGGACCTCGGCCATTATTACATTCCTGCCGGGGTGAATGCCGGGACCGGCAAAATGGTGCCGCTCTCCAGTATCGTTCAGTCGAGCTGGACGCTCGCGCCGCCCGCGATCGATCATTATAACGGTTATCCCGCGATCCAGATCAACGGCGCCGCGGCCACCGGTTTCAGTTCGGGACAGGCGATGGAGGAACTGCGGCGGATCGTCCAGGAACATTTGCCCACCGGCATCGGTTACGAGTGGTCGGGCCAGTCCCTGCAGGAGATTATCTCTGGCCAGCAGGCGCCGATTCTGTTCGCTTTGTCGCTGCTCGTGGTGTTTCTGGCGCTCGCGGCGCTCTATGAAAGCTGGTCGATCCCGGCGGCGGTCATGCTCGTGGTGCCGCTCGGCGTGCTCGGCGCGCTGAGTTTCACCTGGCTGCGCGGACTCGAGGACGATGTCTATTTCAAGGTCGGCCTGATCGCGGTGATCGGGTTATCCGCAAAGAATGCGATCCTGATCATCGAATTCGCAAATACCCTGCGCGAGCAGGGCCGCGGCTTGCTCGAGGCTACGGTTGAAGCCTGCAGATTGCGCTTCCGCCCGATCCTGATGACCTCCATCGCGTTTATTCTCGGCGTGCTTCCGCTCGCGCTTTCCACGGGAGCCGGCGCGAACAGCCGGCATGCAATCGGCACCGGAGTAATGGGAGGCATGGTCGGCGCGACGTTGCTCGGCGTGTTGTTCGTGCCGGTGTTCTACGTCGTCGTGCGGCGGCTGATCGGCGATAAAACCGGCGATTAAGACGACTGTTCCAACGGCCTGAAACCCAAAAGGATGTGAACTCAGTCATCGATGTGAAGATTACCCAACCGACGCCTAGTCGATCATGATCCGTTTTATCAGCAAGCGATTCGGAACTCTCATCCGCGAGTTGGCTTTCCTGACCCTGGCGGCATTACTGCTATGGGTTGGCGTCAAATACTGGATCGGCTTTAACCCGACCCTACGCAGCGGAAAGCCTCCGGAGATCGCTATACTCAGAGACCGGTTAACGCTCGCCGATGGTTTCGAACTGAGTCTCTATGCAAGCAATTTACCCGGCGCGCGGGTATTGCGCGCAACCGGTTCCGGACACTTACTGGTCAGCCTTCCTTCGCGGAAACAAATTGTCCTGCTTGAAGCCGATTCTGACGGGGACGGCAAACCGGACGGGCGACGCACGCTGCTCGATGGCTTGAATCGCCCCCACGGCATGGATTTATTCGAAGATTGGCTATATATTGCCGAAACCAATGCAGTAGGACGCATCCGGTTCGATTCCGCGACTGGTCAAATAACGGGCAGCTACGAAACGCTCGTAAGCAACCTGTCGGCCGGCGGACACCACTGGAGCCGTACCCTGCGATTCGGTCCGGACGGCGGGATGTATGTGAGCGTTGGTTCGAGCTGCAACGTCTGTATTGAGAAGGACAAACGGCGCGCAAGCATTTTACGTTACCTCCCGGACGGCAGCGGCGAAGAAATATTCGCCTCGGGTCTGCGTAACACCGTGGGTTTCGACTGGCAGCCCGCTACGGGTGCAATGTACGGGGTCGACAACGGCCGGGATTTTCTCGGCGATGATTTTCCGCCCTGCGAACTCAACCGCATCGAACAGGGCGGATTTTATGGCTGGCCCTACATGAACGGCGACAATATTCCCGACCCGGACTATGGCGAGAACCGCCCGGATCTGAACACGCCCAGCCGACCGCCTGCGTTTTCATTTGGCGCCCATACCGCGCCCCTGGGCATTGCATTTCTTCGCGGCGAACATCTCCCGGAACAATACCGCGGCGCAGCGCTCGTCACCCTGCATGGCTCGTGGAACCGTTCAACCAAGGCCGGGTATGCCGTGGTGTCCCTGCACTTTGACGGTCAGGGCCGCGTCACGCAGCGACCCTTCATCGCCGGATTTGAAAACAACAACGACGCCATCGGCCGGCCGGTTGACGTGATCCAGGGACCGGACGGCGCGATTTATATTTCCGACGATTTCAATGGGAGCGTTTACAAAGTACGGGTACGTTAACCCGGGACTCTGATCCGGGAACCTGGGGTATCCTGTCTATTCCGGCGCCGGTTCTGTACTTGCGGGGATACCGACTAAGCCGCCTTATGCTCGTTTTGGATCGTAACCTTGGGATCCGAATTTCTGGGTGGAATCGGTAATCCTTGTTTCAACAACACGGCTATATGCTCTTTCATTCCCCATATAGCCTTGTAGAGACAATCCTCCACAGAGTGGCCAACGCCTGTAAAACCTTCCAATTCAGGTGAAGAAAACCCGAAGTAATCCGGTTCCTTCGTAGCTTCGATGACTAGCGAATAAGGAAGATCAATCATTTCTATCACCTTTTGCGTATGTTGATACCTGCCGATTTGAGAATAGCGCGGCAGGTTCCGGTGGGTACCCCTCCTGATCCCCCTGGTAGTCGAGTCTGACGAGCGCTTTCCAGCCCAGTTTGGCGTAATGCCGGATGGAATCCCTGCTGCTTAACAACCCTGAAACCATGACTTTCCAGCAGCCTGACCAACTCGGTAAATTTCATCGCATGCCTGCTATTCCGTTTCGTTTTGCCGCTACCTATCCTTGATCTCTTAAAGGTTTTCGTTCGTGAGCTATCTAATTTTGGTTTTTCGCTTCCTTTGTAGGTAATCAGTAATTTAATAGGCAAATTAACCAAGGCGATACGATCCAGGGGCCGAACCATATAATGTACATATCTGACGATTTCAATGGAAGTATTTACTGTCTCCAGTACCCAAAACATTGCGAACGTTAGCCGTAAAACAAAGGAGTCAGCGTATAACCCCGAGTTTTGTACTGCACAAGGTTACTTCTAAGCCACCCTCTGCTCGTTCATTTTGGGATCCGGATTTCCCGGATCGGAAAATCATTTTTCTGCAACAGAGCTTTTCTTGGCCTTGCCCCATTTCCTTTAGGAACCGCCTCTAATAGAAACTCGATGGACCTGGTTTTTGTTTAACCGGATACTCCCGACCTCCTTCAGTATTTCATCTCCAAACCAAGCCGTTCACGAAATTCCCTGTAATTCACCGGTCGCTCACGCGGCGAAAAATAATCCCGTGGGAACCAGATGAGCTTGAAGGTTGCTTTCCTGCGCGGATTACCGAATGCGTCCTTGAGCCTTACATCGTCGAGAACCAATGCGAATCGGGTGCCGTCTGCGAGCAAAGTGTTGTCGGTAAAAGGAAAATCGAACCAGGTGAGCCGAAAGTCCTGATCGGCGTATGTGGAGGTTGTCTGCGCACCTTGATTTGACGCCGCCGGTGTGATGCGCATGAAAACCCGAAAGCTTTGGTTCTCCCAGTCCGGATTCTGAAGCGTGAAAGCCAGCGTGTAGGAGCCGCTGGGTGATGTCACCGAAATGAGATCCCCGAAATACCGGCTGATGGTGGAGCAAGGTTGCGGTTCGCCTTGACCGTTTTCTTTTGCCTGGGGTGGCCGTTCTTCCAGTTCCACTCGATACACGCAGGTATGTTGATTGGCTAACGCCACGGATTCTGCTTTGGTCAGCATTGCGATCTGGCGCTGCAGGACGCGACGCGCGATGGAGCGCAAGGATTCCCGAGAGGCATCCCGTTCAGCCGGTTTATTGGATACTCCGCCCCGCTCGCGGGCAAGCCGTTCATCCACGTGAAGCATGAGCGGCTTGAACTCGAAATGTTCATGGAAGTTCAGAGCCAGCAGTTCCACCAGAAGCCGTTCACGCTCGGCGTCGATGGACCCGCCGGCCATTTCGGAGCCCACAATGGGGCCGATGAGATCGTGAAACATGGACGTGCGCAGCGCGCTGTCGGCCTGCTCCCGCTGATTCAGAAGACTCGCGGTGGACATCGAGGATTGAAAGTTGTTCGCGATAAAGCTCGCGAATACGACCGCGCCCGCTGCCATAAGCTTGGCGCATACATCGAATAGTTCGAACCACCTGCTCCTTCCGTCTGCGCTCTTTTGATCTTCCATCGGCGAAGTTTCCAAACTCCGATCAGCGCTATGGGGTTCTTTGGGTTCCATGCAGAAAAGTTCCCTGACAGGCCTGGCTCACGCGAGAATTCCCCGCACTCAGACTTTCACCCAGGCGCCATCGGCCGTACAGACAAAACCGTCGATAACCGTACCGGTCGGGTACGCCTTTCCGTCTTTGTAGCAGTCCGCGTGTACGGCTGGAATCGTTCCAGCCAACAGGATCAGGAAGGAAATGAAGCGCCAGAATTTCATGCTGTGGTCCTCAGTCGTGTAGTTTACCTGCGAAGCAGTTCAGGCCATCACAGCCAATCTCTATGAGCTCAATCGGAGAGGCCGTTGTCGTGATTAGCGATGCCTTGCTGCGAGATTCGCGAAATGCAGGTGTCGGAGAATGAAAATGGGAAAAATCAACGGTTTTTGATCGTCGAAAAAGTACTCGAAACCCGATAGGTTGTCAATTCTGCTTTGGGTTGACGTTCTGATTTCGATTGGTAATCATACGCAGACCACCGGTTATGCAATACTTCTTTCAAATCAAGAACTGCGCATCCTGGTTTTTTGAGACCGTCGGTATCCATTCCGATCTTACGGAACGAACGCCGCTTCTTTCGGTTTGGGCAAGCCGGCGGTTTCTTCGGCCTGAACAATCCATCCGCCACCCATTGCGCGGTACAACTGGATCGACGCCGTGAAGGTCGAGCTTCGCGACTGGAGCAGATCGATCTGCGCTTCGTACAACTGCCGCAACGAATCGAGAAGCGTGATGTAGTCCACCAGCCCCTCGTCATAGCGCAGCCTGGAGAGGCGGTAATAATTGCCCACGGCGCCGACCCGCGCGGTCTCCCGGACTTGTTGTTCCCTGGTCTTCTGAATCGCGACCAACGCGTTCTCGAATTCTCGAAAAGCCACAATGATGGAGCGCTGGTAGTTGGCCAGCGCTTCCTGTTGTTCCGCCTCGGCCGCTTGAACCTGGCCCGCAATTTTACCAGCGGTGAAGATCGGGGTGAGCAATGTCGAACCGATCGCCCAGAAATTGGCGCCGGGCGTGAACAGGGTCGCCATCTGTGTGCTGAGCTGCCCTACGTCCCCGGTCAGTGCAATCTTCGGAAAATACTGACCGCGCGCGACACCGATCCGTGCATTGGCGGCAATCAGTTGCTGTTCGGCCTGGTGGATATCGGGACGCCGGATCAGCAGGTCCGCGGGCATGCCGGCCGGCACAGACGGCAGTGAGAGTTCGTCAATATTCCGGCCGCGATGAATCGAGCCTGGATTCTCACCCAAAAGTATCCTGAGCGCGTGTTCGGTTTGCGCGATGGATTCTTCAATCCCTGGAATCAAAGCGAAGCGGCGCTGATATTCTGATTCGACCTGACTGACTTCGAGTTCCGAGCCGTAGCCCTCCCGGAATCGGATACGGTCGATGCGCCGCTGCTCCCCCAGAGTCGCCACAATTTGGCGGGTGATTTCCAGGTTTTTGTCCAGAGTCCGCAATTGGATATAGGTTTGCGCGATGTCGCTCGCGAGCGTGAGCAGAACAGCCCGCTTGATTGCTTCCTGGCTCTGCAGTTCCGCGAGCGCCGCCTCGTTGGCGCGGCGCAGCACCCCCCAGACATCGATTTCCCAATCCATCGCGACGCTCAATCTCGCGAAGTCGAACGGACTGTTGGTCGGACTTCCGGCCCCCGGAAACTTGAGGACTTGATTGCTGTTCTTGCGACGCAAATAATCGGCGTTACCGGAAAACTGGGGGAACAAATTGGAGCGGGTCGAGCCGTATAGCCCCATGAATGCTTCCACCCGCGCCGCGGCGATCTTGAGGTCCAGATTACCCCGAAATGACTTTTTCATCAGATCGTTGAGCACTGGGTCGCCGAATTGTTCCCACCATTTCGAATTACTGAGGTCACGCGTTTCGCGGTTTGCGAAACGCCACTGCTCGGACGTGTCGATCGAAGGTTTCTGGTAATTGGGTCCGACCTTGAAACAGCCGGTCACCAGCGCGGAAAAGGCGAAAACGGCCAGCTTACGCATGCACATCGCCTTCCTGCACCGCGGGTTCGACGCCAGGCTTTCGGTGCGCCAGCTTCTCCACGATGTAAAACATCACCGGAATCAGAAAGATGGCAATGGTCGTGGCGGCGGTCATGCCGCCGATCACCGCATGGCCCATGACCCGGCGTGACAGCGCGCCAGCCCCGCTTGCAATCGCCAGCGGCACGCAGCCAAGAATGAAGGCCAATGCTGTCATCAGAATCGGACGTAGGCGCAGACGCGCGGCTTCGAGGGAAGCTTCGAGTATGGACTGCCCTTGTTCCACGCCCAACTTCGCGAACTCGACGATTAGAATCGCGTTCTTGGCGGCGAGGCCGATCAGCATGACCAGGCCGATCTGCGCGTAGAGGTCGATTTCATAGCGGCCGATCATGAGCCCAGCGAACGCGCCGAATACCGCAATGGGCGTACCGAGCAGCACGCTGAAAGGCAGACTCCAACTTTCATAGAGCGCGGCCAGGATCAAAAACACGCAGAACAGCGCGAAGGCGAAGACTGCGGTCGGCGAAACCCCTTCCTGAGCTTTTTTTTCCTGGAAGCTCATGCCCAGGTAGTCATAACCCATTTCCTGCGGAATGGTTTCGGCGAACACCTGCTCCAGCGCCAGCATCGCCTGCGTCGAACTGTAGCCGGGTTTGGGGGTTGCGTTGATCTGCGCGCTGCGGAACAGGTTGTAGCGCATCGTGAATTCCGGCCCCTCGACCTTGCGCACCCGGGTCAGGGCGGCCAGGGGCACCGTGTCGCCGTCGCCGTTGCGGACATAGAACTGGCCCAGCGGCTCCGCGCTCGCGCGATACTCGCCCTCGGCTTGGACATAGACCTGCCACTGCCGGCCGAAGCGGTTGAAATAATTGACGAAACCGCTGCCCATGTAAGCCTGCAGGGCCTGATAGACATCGGACAATTTGACGCCTTGCTTGAGCACCTTGTCCCGGTCCACATCCACGAACATTTGCGGAACCGCGGGCAGCAGCGTGGTGAACACCGAGGCGATCTCCGGTCGTTTACGCACCGCGTCCAGGAATTTTTCGACGTTCTCGGCGAGGAACCCGATGTCCCGGCCCGCCCGATCCTCCAGAACCATGGTCACCCCGCCCGAAGTGCCCACGCCGGGAATGGCCGGCGGCGAAAACGCGACACCAATCGCGTCGGGAAGCTTGGCCAATTCCTGGTTCAGGTGGGCCTTGATCGCCTGGAATTGCTCTTCGGGCTTCTCGCGCTCCGCCCAGTTTTTCAGGGAAACGAAAAAGAAAGTATTGTACGTCGTGTTCGCCTGGCTCAGCATGTTGTAACCGATCACGGACGAATAAAATTCCACCCCCGGTGTATTCTTCAGAATTTCCTCGACCTTCCGCGTGGTTTCGTCGGTACGTTGCAGCGAAGCCGAGTTGGGCAGCTGGATACCGGCATAGAGATAACCCTGATCTTCGTCGGGTAGAAATCCCAGGGGCAGGCTCTTGCCGATCCCGCCCGCCAAAACGGTCAGCCCAACAAGGAAGATCAGGCTGATGAAACTCTTGCGGATCAGAACACCGCAAAACCCGACATAGCCTTCGTTGGCTCGTCTGAACTGGCGGTTGAAGCCGTCGAAAAACTTTTGCACGAGTCTCCTGCCGCGCACCCGGGGCTTGAGCAGCAGAGCCGCCAGGGCGGGGCTCAAGGACAGCGAGTTGAACGTGGAGATCATGACCGACACGCCTACGGTCACTGCGAACTGTTGATACAGCCGGCCGGTGATACCGGGAATAAACACCGTCGGCATGAACACAGCGATCAGCGCCAGGGAGGTGCCGATGATCGGCCCGGTGACTTCCCGCATGGTCCGGAGCGTGGCTTCCTTCGGACTCAGACCCTTTTCGATGTGATGCTCCACCGCTTCGACGACGACGATGGGATCATCCACCACCAGACCGATGGCAAGAACCAGGCCGAACAAGGACAGGGTGTTCAGCGTGAATCCGAGCATTGGAAACAGCATGAAGGTCCCGATCAGGGACACGGGTACAGCGAGCAGCGGAATCAGGGTGGGCCGCCAGCCCTGCAGGAACAGGAACACCACCAGGATCACCAGCACCAGGGCTTCGAACAGGGTGTGGACGATTTCCTTGATGCCTTCGGTGACGGCCAGTGTGGTGTCGAGCGCAATCACATACTCCAGGTCATCTGGAAAACGGGTCTTGAGCTCCTCCATCATTCTCTTGGCGCCGTCGGCCGCTTCGATGGCGTTGGAACCGGGCAGTTGGTACAGGGCGATCAGGGCCGCCGGCTTACCGTTGAGACGCCCGATCATGTCGTAGTTCTGGGCTCCGAGTTCGATGCGCCCCACGTCCTTGATCCGCACCATGGACCCGCTTGGGTCGGCGCGCAGCACAATGTTCCCGAACTCCTCCTCGGTCTCCAGGCGGCCTTGGGCGCGGACTGCATAAGTAAACTCCTGCCCCGGCGGCACTGGTTCGCCGCCGATCTTGCCGGAGGGGTTCACGGTATTTTGCGCCTGAATCGCGTTGACAATCTCGGGGATGGTAATGTTCAGCTTGGCGAGTTGGTCGGGCTTGACCCAGACGCGCATGGCATATTGACCGGCGCCAAATATCGAAACGCTCGCGATGCCGGGTACGCGGGTCATCTGGTCGTTGATATTGATGTAGGCGTAATTGGCGAGAAAAACGTTGTCGAAGGTACCCTTTGGCGAATAAAGGGCAAACATGACCAACGGCGACGCCGTGGATTTCTGGACGGTGACGCCATAGTCGCGTACAGCGGAAGGCAGTTGGGACTCGGCCTGGGATTCGCGCATCTGGGCAAGAATCTGGTCGGTGTTTGGGTCGGTCTTGACGTCGAAGTTGACCCGGAGCGTCATCTGTCCGTTGTTGGCGTTGATGGAGTACATGTAGTTCATATTGTCCACGCCGGACATCTGCTGCTCGATCGGTGTGGCAACCGACTGCTCCACGGTGATGGCATCCGCGCCGGTATAGGTCGCCTTAACCTGGATTTCCGGCGGGGCGATATTCGGAAACTGGGCAACCGGCAGGCCCGACATGGCGACCAGGCCGATCAGGACCATGAGGATCGCGATCACGATGGCCACGATTGGTCGATTCACGAAGAACTCCGCCATGGCGTGCTACCTCGCTATTTCGGTGTTGACCCCGGTTCCCGGCGCTTCCGCATCGGATTTTGGAATAACCTGCATGCCACCGCGAACTTTTTGGACGCCCTCGACAACCACCCGCTCACCGGATTTCACCCCTTCGTCGATCACCCAGAACGAACCGACGGTCTCGGCAGGCTTCACCATGCGGATATCCACCGTATTGTCGGCTTGCACGACCGCCAGCAGGTGTTTTCCCTGCATCTCGCCGACTGCCCGCTGCGGCACCAGCAGGGCGCCCTGTTTGTGCCTGACCAGGGCGCGCACCCGGGCGTATTGTCCGGGGCGCAGGATATTGCCGGGATTCGGAAACAGGGTCGTAATCTGGATGGTTCCGGTCTTGATATCGACCTGCCGGTCGGCGAAAAAAAACTTGCCTGGATGAGCAAAGATCGTACCATCGGTCAGAATCAGCTCCAGTGTAATCGCTTCGCGATCCGTCTCGCCGTTCTGTTTGGCCCGCGCGAATTGCAGGTACTGTTGTTCGCTCAGTGGGATATATGCCTTGATCGGGTCGACCTGCGATACCGTGGTCAGAATCGCGTTGGCGCTGCCACGGCCCACCAGGTTGCCCAGCTGCGCCTTGGAGAGCCCCGCAATCCCGTCGATCGGAGAACTGATCCGGGTGAAACCAAGTTGGAGCCGGGCGTTGTCCATAGCGGCTTTTGCGGCCTGAACGTTGGCCGCCACGGAGGCTTCGCGTCCTACCGCCGTATCCCGATCGCGGACACTGACCGCATTCTCCGGCAACAATCGTTGCACGCGCCTCAGGTCGAGCCGCGCGGTGGTCAGCATGGCTTCCTGGCGGGCCAGGTTACTTCTGGCCTGATCCAGGGCGGCCTGAAAAGTCCGCGGATCGATTTCGTACAGTAACTGGCCTTTTCTGACCAGTTCACCTTCCTGGTAGTTTTGTTTGATGAGATAGCCCGTCACCTGGGCGAGGATTTGCGCGTTCACCAGACCGTCCAGCATACCCACCCATTCCTGGTAGATGGGCACGTCCCGTTGTTCGACTTGGGCGACTTCGACGATCGGCGCAGGCGGCGCCGCCTGCGTCCGATCGGTTTCGTCACATCCGCCGGCAAAAAGTGCGGTGACCAGGCACAATATCCCCGTGGAAACCCTGGCCAGCCTGGCGCCGCTGGGAGCCAGGGTCCACTCGGGAAAATTTCTTTTCATATCACCATCCGTTTTATAACGTGAAACCATGCGGTAACCTCCGGCCACAACGGCAACGCACCTCTTTGTGCCCGAAGACTCGACCGCGGCATTCAATCCATTTACTTCGTCGCACGGTTTATCGTGACTGCATTTATCCCCAAACTTGTGGGCCGCTTCCAGCGCTTTTATGCGCTCGTGCCCGAGCGACGTGGCAAACCGCCAACTGGTCATGCAAGAGCCCAACGTAAACCTTTCGCGCACCGAGTGGACGTCAACGTTTCAACGTGCTCGGCGCCCTCAACGCGATCACCCATGAATGGCAGTGACGGTTAGCAATAACACTATATTACCGCCAAAGCGTCTGCGAACTCCTCGATAAATTTCACGCCCTCCGGTTCGCGATGCCGGTGAGTTTGATCTTGGATATAATGCCCGATAATGCCCGTTACCAACGATGTGCGAGGGTAACCGATACCGCTAAACGACTCGGAATCGAAGTACTTTACTTGCCGCCCTATTCTCCCAACCTCAATTTTATTGAACGGCTTTGGAAGTTTGTCAAGAAGAAATGCTAATATTCGATCGATTACGATCAATTCGCATATTTCAAACAAGCCATCCCCCCTGTTGTTGCAAACCCATTCAATCGACAAAAAAGAACTGTACTCGCAATTGGCATTCAATTTCCAAACTTTTGATAAAATCAAATATTATTCCGGTGTAGAGTATAACAACGCGAACGAAAAAAAGATTCGCCAGGAAGGCGTAACTGGCTGTTTACCGGCTTCGAACGCGCCGGTCGTCCGTGCCGCCGCCATTCAGAGTTTGGTCGCTACTGCGGAACTCAATGGCATCGAGCCCCATGTCTGGCTCAAGGATGCTCTCGAAAAACTCCGCTCCTGGCCAATTTCCAAAATCGACGAATTACTCCCGATCCACATCCCCCCGCTCGATAACTTCGGCTTCCTTCAAGATGCTTGGGCTACACGCTTAAAATCCATCCGTGCCGAAGGATTTCTCGTTGCCCGATCGTCTCGCCAGCAAATCATCGTATCGGCTGCTTCTAGTCAGCCGATCTTTCGTTGAATGAGATTTGATGGTCTCAGTTTTCTTTCTTTTTCTGTTCTTCCTCTTCTTTGACAAAAGCTTTCAGACGGGCTTCAATCAGCGCAGTCAGATAATGGTTTCCTTCTATATCTTTTAACGCGAGACGGGCGTGTTTGATAGCTGGTTCGGTTTGACCTGACAAATAGTAGGATTCCGCTAAAAACCGGTGAGATTGGCCGCTTTGGCCGAGATTTCCATAGGCCTGTGATAGCAGAACATAAACGCTCGGCGTTGCCTGATGGTTGCGCAGATATTCGGTTATCAACTGGCGCGCCGTCTCATATTTTTCCGCTCGAACCAAGGCCGCACCGTAATCCAGCGTAAGGGCTCGACTGTTCGGAAATTGCTGGAGAGCCCGAATATATAATTTGACCGCGGTTTCTAGATTGCCCGACTCTGTTTCCATCCGAGCCAAGGCATTGATGAACGCGGGCTGCTCGGGATTTTGCCGCGCCAGCGCCTGCAGGATGGAACGGGCTTGCGCAGTTTGGCCGCCAGCGGCGAGCGCAAGTCCGTATCCGTAATGAGCAACCGCCTTCTGGCTATCGGTCCCGCGCTCAAGCCGGGTTTCGAAATATTTTATTGTTTGGCTCGGTTTGATACTCGTCAACACTTCGAGCTTGGCTTTCATCAATAGATAACTGGTTGAATCCGGGTACTGCCGGTAAGGAAATTTTTCAGCCCGTCCCCGCGTATCGGATACTCGAGAAGCTGTGACCGGATGGGTCCGCAAAAACTCAGGAGGCCCTTCGCCGTAGTAACGGCTGGAACGGTCGAGTCGCTCGAAAAAGCTCGGCATCGCGCGCGGATCGAAATCAGATCGGGCAAGGTTCTGCATGCCAACCCGATCGGCTTCCTGTTCATTCTCGCGGGTAAAATCAATCTGTAACTGGGCACTTCCGGCTTGCGCGGCGATTAGTGCCGCCTGCCCCAATTCCGGCGATTGGGTGCCGATGAGGATTGCAGCAAGCAAGGCGGCTGCCGAAGGAATCGATAATCGGCTCGCGGCATCGAAGGCACGGTAGAGGTGACGCTGAGTGACGTGTGCGATTTCGTGGGCAATTACCGAGGCCAGCTCGCTTTCGGTTTCGGTATTCAAAATCAATCCTGAATTGACGCCGATATATCCCCCAGGGCCCGCAAATGCATTAATTGCGGAGTCCATCACTACAAAAAAATGGAATGGCTGAAGCGGATTATCACTTTCGGTGACTAAACGTTCACCTAGCGATTCTACATAATCATTTAGTTCGAGGTCCTGACTAATCCTGAGATTGCCATGCAGGCTGCGAAAAAATGCTGCGCCAAGCTCCTGCTCCTGGACCGGGGTAAGCAAGCTGCCCGACGGGTCTCCTATTTCGGGCAACACAATCGTGTTATCGGCGGAACCTCCCCTTGGTACAAGCGTATAAATGCCTAGCAGAACCGTAAGAAACAGCCTGACAAGTATTTTGGGTTTTTCCAGCATTTGCCTTGAGACAGACGTTAAAGTGCAGGGTTCACCGGCAACGGCGGAATTTATCGCATGTTTAACACGAATTGGTTCCGGTATCGCTCGTGGGGCATTGGCCCTATGTTTGCCAGTACGTTCGTTCAAAGCCAAACCTGTCGGATTGGACAGAAGCGGGGGAACCCGTCTGTTTTGTTCCGTAGCAATCGGCGTTTGATGGATTGAATTTCGGCTCAAAAAGACCTTTCTCAACGGCTTGGGCATCCCGGCTTTCAGTGCCGTCAATCCGGCCGTCCGGCATTGGACGGAGTCGATTGCCAATAGGCGCATCCACGCCGCGACCGATGACAAGCCTGTCGACCGTTTTCCAGACAGAAAGGCAGGCGCTTTCACCCCTGCCGACCATGCCCTACGATGCCGCTGTCAGGTGCGCGCCGTTATTCCTTATTAACCTATACTATATACTATTTGGATTGACATCCCGTTCATGCTGCTTCCCTTTTTAGACTCTTCGTTGTTTCTCACAGTAGAAGGACTTTTTACCGCTTATGAATGCAACCTACAATCCCTGGCTTGTCACGTTATCGATCGCTATTGCTGTCCTCGCGTCCTACACAGCCCTCGATCTTGCGTCGCGAGTAGCGGCCTCCAAAGGACGGGCCGCGAAATACTGGCTTATCGGCGGAGCGTTCTCGATGGGGATCGGCATTTGGTCCATGCACTTCATTGGCCAGCTAGCCTTTCATCTTCCCATCCCGTTGGCCTACGACATCCCATTAACGCTGGGCTCAGTGCTACCCGCTATCGCCGCTTCGTGGCTTGCGCTGCTCGTGGTCCGGCGCGGCAACAAGAACGGCTGGATGCTTTTCTTGAGCTCCATACTGATGGGTGGCGGTATCTCGGCCATGCACTATACCGGCATGGCGGCGATGAAAATGTCGCCACCGATACATTACGACCCGATTTTATTCGTGCTTTCGATCCTGATCGCAATCACCGTTTCCATGGTTGCATTATGGATAGCTTTCAAATTCCGGCCTTCCAATTCTACTCGGTCAGTCATCTTGCAAAAGTTGCGGGGCGCGATTGTGATGGGCGCAGCGATCCCTGGCATGCACTATACCGCTATGACGGCCGTGATCCTCGCTCCGAACGCTATCTGTATCTCGACCCCTAACGGAATCGATCCCACCTGGCTGGCCATATTAGTGGGAGCCGGCTCTTTCATGATCCTCTCGTTGACCTTGGTGGTCTCGGTCTGTGACGCGAGGCTGGCTGAGCAGAACGACAAAATGGTCAAACAGCTAAAAAAGGCCAACGACGAGCTGCAGCAAGCAGTACTGGGGCTTCAAAAAGCCAAGCAAGTTGCCGAAACGGCAAGCCAAGCCAAATCGCTGTTCCTGGCCAACATGAGCCACGATATCCGTACCCCGATGAACGGCGTGCTGGGCATGATCGAATTGCTCCTGACGACCCCTTTGGATGACGTACAGCGCAGATTCGCCGAAACCGTACGCATTTCTGGAGAGGCGTTGCTTGCTATCATCAACGACATCTTGGATTTCTCCAAGATTGAGGCCGGCAGGCTGGATCTCGAAACCATCGATTTCGACCTGCGCCAGATCGTTGAGGATATCCATGAACTGTTTGCCGAGCGTGCTCAGACTAAGGGGCTGGAGCTCCTCTGCCACATCCATGATGATGTGCCGGTGGCCCTGCGGGGCGACCCCGGCCGGCTGCGTCAGATCCTCACCAACTTGATTGGCAACGCTATAAAGTTCACTGCACACGGTGAGGTGGTGATGGAAGTCAAGTCCTTGGCGAGCACCACGGCGTCTGACGGCTCGGGAGGCATCCCTGACGAACAGACCTACCTGCTGCGGTTTGCGGTCACCGACACCGGCATCGGCATCTCGGCAGAGGTCCAGGCGCGTCTGTTCCAGGCTTTTACCCAGGGCGACGGTTCGACCACACGCAAATACGGTGGCACCGGGCTAGGACTGGCCATCGCTAAACAACTGGCGCAGATAATGGAAGGTGATATCGGCGTTATGAGCGAACCCGGCAAGGGCGCAACCTTTTGGTTCACCGCTCGCCTGAAACAGGGCATCATATCCCAGGCTGCATTCGTTCAACGCCCAGATCTCGTTGGTGTACGCGCACTCATCGTAGAGGATAACGCCACCAACCGCAGTATCCTGGAGCATCAGCTAAGCAGCAGGGGCATGTATAATGACTCAGCGGAAAACGGCCCCCAGGCACTCTCCCTGCTGCGTGCCGCCGCGGGCTGCGGCGAGCCCTACGACCTGGCCATCGTGGATATGAAGATGCCCCATATGGACGGCATCGAATTGGCCCAGGCGATCAAAGCCGATCCCATGATTCGGGACGTGCGAACGATCATGCTCACATCCATGATTGGCCAGCACGGCGACGCCGAGCGTGCCCGTCAGGCGGGTATTTTGGCCTGCCTGAGCAAACCGGTGCGCCAAGCTGATCTTTACCGTTGCCTGGTCAATACGGTAGGAGCATCTGCCGCCGAGGCTCCTCCCGAAGAAATGGTCGGGGCTCCTGATCTAAACCAGAGGAAAGCCCAATTTCGGGGGCTGGTACTCCTCGCCGAGGACAATCCGGTCAATCAGGAGGTCGCCTTGGCCATGCTGGAAGGATTCGGCTGCCAGGTTGAAATGGTTGCAAACGGATGCGAAGCCGTTGAGTCCTCGGTACGCCGTCGCTACGACCTCATCCTCATGGACTGTCAGATGCCGGAAATGGATGGATTTTCGGCAACGACGGAGATCCGCCGCCAGGAGAAAGCCAATGGGCGACATCTGCCCATCATTGCGCTCACCGCCAACGCCATGGCCGGTGACCGCGAGAAGTGTCTCGCCGCCGGCATGGACGATTACCTAGGTAAGCCTTTTAAACAGAAACAGCTGCATGAAATCCTGCAGCGCTGGCTACCCGAAAGGCCTGCAACTAACGAAGAAGTTGCCATACCCGATGCCAGCACAGTTCGTGAGCTGCCCGTCACAGCATCCATCCAGGCGCAAAGCGAAGTAACCGGCCCGGGAGGAGATCGACCGATTTCCCAGCCAAGTCCCATCGATACCAAAGCCCTGGATAATATCCGGGCGCTGCAGCGCAATGGGAAACCAGATATTCTGAAAAAAACCATCACGCTGTTTTGTAGCGATTCGCCGAAGATGCTTGAATCCATGCAACAGGCGGCGGCGTTGGGCGATGCTGGCACCCTGGCGATGGCGGCACACCGTCTGAAATCGAGCAGCGCCAATCTCGGCGCCGCAAAACTTGCCGCCCAGTGCTCGCAGATGGAAATGCTGGGACGCGAGAGCCGCGCTGAGCACGCACATGTCCTACTGGCCGAGATGCAGGCCGAATTTCAAAGCGTGCGGCACGCCTTGGAAACACAATTATGCTAAACGACAACACTAAATGTGAATCCAGCAGGGCACAGGCCTTGGTTCTGGTGGTAGATGACGACGCTATGATGCGCCTGCTGATAGGAGAGTCACTGCAACAGGCCGGTTTCGCTATCGAAGAGGCCGAAGACGGACTGTCCGCCTTGACCGCCTTTGAGCGTTTACATCCAGACGTCGTACTGTTGGATGTGAGTATGCCGGGGATGGATGGTTTTACTGTGTGCGCCGAGCTGCGCAGGATGCCGGCGGGTAACGGGATACCGGTGCTGATGGTCACCGGGCTTGATGATGAGGCGTCCATTAACCGGGCGTATGAGGCGGGCGCCACCGACTTCATCACCAAACCCATCAACTGGCCGGTCCTAGGCCACCGCGTACGCTATGTGCTACGTGCCAGTCAGGCGTTTGATGGTCTGCGACGGACGGAACAGGCGCTACGGAAGAGCGAAGAACAATTCCGCCAATTGGCAGAGAATATCCCGCAGGTCTTTTGGATCACCAATGCAAACCAGGATCAGAGCATCTACATCAGTCCGGCCTATGAGAAGATCTGGGGACGTACCCTGGAAAGTCTGGCAGCCAATTCGGATAGCTGGAGGGAGTCAATCCATCCGGATGATTACAAGCGTGTTTTTGCCGCATTAAAAAAAGCGCAGCTGGGCGAATATCTAGAGGAATATCGAGTTGTGAGGCCTGATGGCACGGTGCGGTGGGTACAAGATCGCGCCTTCCCTGTGAATGACGAGCAAGGGCAGGTTTACCGGATCGCCGGGATCGTGGAGGACATCACTAACCGAAAAGAAGCGGAACAACGCCTGCTGCACTTAGCCCATTACGACAGCTTGACCAATCTCCCTAACCGCGTCCTGTTCCGCGACCGTTTAATTCAGACGATTGCCCGAGCAAATCGCAATAAGCAAATAGTAGCGCTGATATTCATCGACCTGGACCGCTTCAAAGAGATCAACGATACCTTAGGGCACGACACCGGGGATTTTTTGCTAACTGGGGTTGCCGACCGACTCAAAAATAATCTGCGCCAGGCAGATATTCTGGCTCGTCTGGGGGGCGACGAATTCACCGTGATCGTAGAAGATCTCCATCATGAAACGGAATGTGAAAACACAGTCACTACGATCGCGCAGAAGTTACTTGAATCCTTTTCCTGTCCCTTCGGAATTGAGGGCAGGGAACTCTTTGTGACGCCAAGCATCGGAATTACACTTTATCCCTTTGATGCGGATGACGTGGACTCGTTGCTCAAATGCGCCGACATCGCCATGTATCACGCCAAGGCACAGGGCAGGAATAACTACCAGTTCTACGTGGCGGAAATGAACGCCACGGCGCCGCAGAGATTAAAGCTAGAGCACAACTTGCGCCGGGCCCTGGAGCGTGACGAATTTCGGCTGCACTACCAGCCTATAGTAGATCTTACCACGGGTGAGATTTGCGGCGTCGAAGCCTTGTTGCGCTGGCAGCGTCCCGACCAGGGCCTCGTCTTAACTGCCGAGTTTATCCCGTTGTTGGAGGAAACAGGGTTGATATTACCAGTTGGGGAATGGGTTTTGCGCGCCGCGCTCACTCAGATCAGGACCTGGCAGATAGCCGGTGTAACACCTGTTCCCGTAGCCATCAACTTATCGGCACGACAATTGCATCAGAAAGACCTGGAAAGGATGATACGAAGGGCATTGGATGAATTCAAGATTGATCCGATGCTGCTCGAGCTTGAAATCACCGAAAGTTCGTTGATGAAGAATGAAACACAAGCCATAACGACGCTACTCGATCTGAAATCGCTGGGGATCCACCTGTCGATTGATGATTTCGGGACCGGATATTCCAGCTTAAGTTATCTGAAGCGCTTCCCGGTTGACACACTCAAAATCGACCGGTCCTTTGTCAAGGACATTACCACCGATGCAGACGATGCCTTGATTACCCGTACCATTATTACCATGGCACACAACCTGAAGCTGAAAGCGGTAGCAGAAGGCGTAGAGTCGGAAGGACAACTTACGTTCTTGCGTTCTCTCAATTGTGACTACGGACAAGGTTACTATTTTTCGCGGCCGCTTTCTGCACTTGATTGCACCGAGCTGCTGAGAGAGAGACGCCCGCTGCTGCCGGCGAAAGAGACCGATTTGGAGCCCTATACTTTGGGGCTAGTGAGTGCCTCGTAGAACGATTCCGTAATATTCTTGCAATGAATTTTCGATAAAGGTATCTTTGTTTTCCCGAGAACGCAACTCGGGAGGATGTGATGCCGTTTCAAAATCAACGCGCCAAAATAAGTTTCGATCCGGAAATCCGGGCTTCGCTGGAGCGGATTAGCCGATCACGAAGCGAATCGGCCCAGCGCATCGAATGGGCCAGGATTTTGCCGATGAATGCTCAGGGATCGACGGGATCGACAATTGCCTGATCGTTGCCTACGACAGGCAGTTCGGGGGATCGTCTTCGGTCTTGCTCGCGAACACGGCGAGTTCGCGAGCCTGCTCCACGTTCGAAATGAAGGGCCGGGCGGTGCAGTCCGGCAGCAGGCCAAAGACAAACCAACAGCCGAATAATGCTGCAACTCGGGCGATTGCGTGGAAATCGGCTGACGGGATGCAAATTGATCATTGGAATATCCTTCGCGTGAGAAATCGGGTAGGCTGGCCGCGTAACGCGAACAACTGGAACTACGGCTCCGGGGACGATGGTCGCGCCAAAACAGTTAGGTTAGTCAATCGAACGATTTCAATTGTGAACTTTGTCGCAACGCAGCCTGCCTAACAACGTGTGCGGCTGTCAGACACCGCCGGAACCGCAGGTTGCGGATCAAAAATTACCGGGCGGAATGAAAAAGACCTTAAGGGAGGAGAATCACGATGAAAGTCCTTTTTGTACATCCGAGCCCGTTGATGTACTCCGAGCTTTACTTACGGCTCGAGCCTCTGGGGGTGGAACGCATTGCGCAGGCGGCGCGGCTCGCAGGGCACGAGGTGCGAATCCTGGATCTTCAGATCTTCAGGCATCAGGACTTCTTCGGTGAAATTCTGGAATTCAAGCCCGACGCGATTGGCATCTCGGTGAATTATATGGCCAATATTCCCGAGGTTATCGATCTGGCCAGAACAGCCAAGGAACTGCTGCCCCAATGCTTCGTGTTTGCGGGAGGACACAGTATCTCGTTCGTTGCCGAAGAAGTGCTGGAACATGCGGACGGCTCGATCGATTGCATTCTGCGCGGCGAAGGTGAGCCGGTCATTCCTTTGCTGCTCGAGGCTTTCCCGGACAACGGGATCCGGCAGGTGCCCGGCGTTCAGACTCGCGAAGGCCGCGGACCTTCTCCAATCATGATGCCCAGTATTGACGAGTGTTTACCCGCGCGCGATTTGACCCGGAACCGCAACCAATATTTTATCGGCGAACTCGACCCCTGCGCCTCCATCGAATTTTCACGCGGCTGCCCCTGGGATTGCGCTTTCTGCAGCGCGTGGACATTTTACGGCCGCAGTTACCGCAGGGCCTCGCCGGAAAGGGCCGCCGAGGAACTCGCTTCCATCAAGGAGCCGAATGTCTTCATTGTCGACGACGTGGCCTTCATCCATCCCGAAGACGGCCATGCGATCGCGGCGGAACTCGAACGCAAGCGGGTCCGAAAAAAATATTATCTGGAAACGCGATGCGACGTGCTGCTGCGCAATCCGGAGGTTTTCGCGCGCTGGCGAAAGCTGGGTCTGGCCTATATGTTTCTGGGCATCGAGGCGTTGGACGAAAAAGGGCTGGATCAGTTCAGGAAGCGGATCAGTCCGGACAGGAACTTCGAGGCGCTCGAAGTCGCGCGCAAGCTCGACATCAGGGTTGCGGTCAATATCATCGCCGATCCGTCCTGGGACGAGAACGATTTCGAGCGAATCCGGACCTTCGCGCTCGCGGTTCCCGAGATCGTCCATATCACCGTGAATACGCCGTATCCGGGCACCGAAATCTGGCACACCGAAGCGCGCAAGCTGACTACCCTGGACTACCGCTTGTTTGACGTGCAGCATGCGGTATTGCCTACCAAGCTGCCGTTAAAGGAGTTCTATGAGGAACTGGTCAAGACCCAGAATATTTTGAACAGGAAGCATATGGGCGTCGCCGCGATCCGGGATGTCGCCTGGCTTTCACTGTCGCTCCTGCTGCGCGGCCAGACCAATTTCACCCGGATGATCTGGAATTTCAGCAAGGTCTACAATCCGGAACGCCAGTACGCGGATCATCAACAGCCGGTCCGGTATTCGATGAAACCGCCGGTAACCCGGACAGTGTCGAAACCCGAGCGGCACGAACTCTACATCCATCCGGCCAAGGCCGCCGTGGAAAGCTAGTCGAGAATCATGCCCGGAAGCCGCCTATTCGGAACTGGATTGCTTTTACGGCGCGCGCGCTTTAGGGCTATACCGCGGCGATGGCTTGTCGTTGTGCTGCTGTTCATAACCGCGGCGATCGCAGCCTGTGCAACCGTCACGGAGAAGAATGGGAAACAGTCAGATAATTCGAGCAGCGACGTGAATCAGGGTCCGGTATTGGCGCAGATGGGCGGTGTGAAACTGACCGGGACTTATTTTCAGAACCTGCTTGCCGATATGAAACCCGCGGATAAAAACATGATCCTGCAAAACCCGTCGCTTGCGGAGAAGCTGCTACGCGACGAGATATTGAAATATTATCTGCTGGATTTATCCAAACGGACCGGCTGGAGCCTGCGTCCCGAGGTGATTCGCAAGGCCACACAGGCCGCCAATCAGGCGATTGCCGCGAGTTTTCTGCACAGCAAAGCGACGGTCAAGGAATCGTATCCCGATGAAACCCTGATCCGGGAAACCTACGATGCGAACCGGGACTCGCTCAGACAAGCCGGCCAGGTCCGCCTTGCGCAAATTTACATCGAAGGTCAAAGCAAAGAGTCGTTGAACAAGATCAAACAGATCCATCGGGAGCTGGCGGAAAAACCGGAGCGGTTCGAAGCCGCCGCCCGGCAATATTCGCAGCATGACCCCAGTGCCGCGAACGGCGGGGATCTCGGTTGGAAAAACGAAAACCATTTACTGCCGGGGCTCGCGGAAACCGTCGCACGGATGACACCGGGGAATATCAGTGCTCCTCTCGGAATGGGGCAGGGGTTTCATATCATCCGCCTGGTCGACCGCAAACAAGGCGAAATTTTAACGCTGGAGCAGGCCAGGCCGTTGATTGTAAACCAACTCAGAATCGAAGCGGCCGGTCGGACCGAATCGGAATATTTGCAGAACCTGGTCAAAAAAGATCCGATTCAGTTGGATAGTGAAACCTTGAAACAGTTTTTGCAGAATCGCGAACCACCGAAGACCGGCGGCGATCGTTGATCGGCGGCCGATCCCCGATTCGCATGTCGCCGATTGTTGATGGCCTGACGGTCACCGCGTTCGGAATCAATCCGATGACCTGATTTCGACCGTGCCCGGAACTCCGATTCCCGACGAAGCCGAAATTGCGCTGGCCCGGTCCCGGATCAAATCGGTCACGATGGCGCCGCCGCGCTTCATGATCAGATTTCGAGTCGTGGAAACCGCAATCCGCCCGGCATTGCCCGTAGACCCGATAGCAGCATCCGAGAGAATTCGGGCAAACTCCGTACCGGCCCCGTTTATATTGAGATTGGCGGCAGTGACGTGCACATCCCCGGCGTCGCCCGGATCCTTCCGTCCTGGAAGAAAGAACGCCGCCGTTCTTTAGGATTACATCTTCGCTCGTGGAAACAATGATATTTCCGGCTTTACCGGAGGACCCGGGAATAGCCTGGGAATCAATTCCGGCAGACCCGCTGTCCGCTCCGTCGATGGTAAGATTTTTGGCGGAAATCTGAACGTTGCCGGCGTCGCTGGGTCCGGAGGTATAAGCCGAGATGGCGCCGCCGTTCCGCAGCGTCACGTCGCCGCTTGCGGAGACTGAAATGTTGCCCACGCCGCCGGTCGAGCCGGGATCGGCCGATGCGAGGATTCCCGTCATTTTTCAGATCAAGGATTTCTACTGGTGTATTATCCCGGTTCTCGTTACGAGCTTTAATCTTGGTCAGTTCTTCCTGCGGAAGCAGGGTATTGCCGTTAATTCGGATTTCGCGGATGAAGACGGTTCCGGAATCCGGCAGTCCGCCGGAATCGAGTTCCGAAGGGACGGGTAGCGATGGTGCAGGCGTCCGCAACGGCGTCGATTCGAATCTCGGCATTTGACGGGTGCCCGGTTGCTGGCCGATCGGCGCTTCGAGCAATTCTGCCCGCGGGGTCCCACGGGATTGCGTCGGCGGCTCCGCCGCCGCCAGAAAACTGCCGAACAGGAAAACGCATCCGCATAGCCAATGAGTCGCAAACGGCATAACCTGTCTCTAATCTTGTGTTGCGAACCCCGGAGCGATTGGAATGGTTGCCGCCGATTACAAACGAAATGTGCCGGTAGGTGTATACCTGCGCGAGGTTACGTTAGAGGCGGCAGCAGCGGACTGACAAGATTCCGGCTGAAAGTCGGGATTTCGTTGCGGACACTCAAACTCGAGCGGTGTCCAAAAAAAGTGTGTCGCTACCTCGTGAAAGATTTTGGGACATCCAAGTCACCAAAATCGACTCGCCTACGCGACAACCATTGGGCCCCGGCCGCCCTGCGTCCGCGCCGCTTCGCCACACCATCGCAAGCTCGGAGCAGGCTACGCACCGCTCCCACAAATGGCTGGACGGCGTTTCGGAGGTACTTTTGGATCCCCTCTGGCGCTAGCGCACGACGGGAATCCAAAATTACCTACGCCTACCGGGGACTACCAGCCCTCGCGTTCGCTCTCCATGGCTGGCAGCG
>JBGTCG010000225.1:0-42834 GCA_041748915.1 Methylococcales bacterium | reverse complement strand
ACTCTCCTGGCCGAATTGGGAACCCGCTGTCGACACCGTTGTCGGCTCCATGCCGACCCCGAAAGTCCCCCGATCCTTCAGGACACCGAACCGACTCCAATCCAGGCACGGGCCTTGGCTCTGATCCGATTGTTCCCAGTACCAGAACAATAAATCAACCTCTTTTGTTCGTTATATCAAACAGTTGACTTATTTTTCCAGCTGGAACTTCGGTTTAAAGCGGAGCCTCGATAAGGCCTCGAGCCAAGTTGCTATTCATAGGCAGTCAGTGCTTGGGCACGGCAGAATGGTTTGTTCTGGGTCAGGGTAATGGGCAGATGAGAAATCCAATGAAATTACCGCCATTCCCAAGCTGCTTTCCCGGCTGGATATCAACGGCGCCGTGGTTACGATCGGTGCCATGGGGTGTCAAAACAAAACGCTTGAAGGCCGGATGGAACAACGATTATTTGCTTCAGATTATTGGCGGAATTTAAGCCCGATTGCCCTGCAAAACAAGACGATACCGGTAACCCGAATTCAACAAGGAACTAAACGTTATCCTTGCGAGTGCGAGGTTTTGGTAGCCGCCCCGATTAAGTGAGGAAACGCTGAATAAATCCATCCGGGATTTCTCAGCGGTCGGCAGCACCATGCGATTTGGTGCCGCCTTACAAAATCCGATGCATAGGGGTTCGATTTTGGCAGGGCATCCCTGCACTGCGGGAAGATCAGAATGAATTAGAGCTTTCCTGGCTTGCCCAATCGACCTCCCGATATTCGCGTCGGAGCCTTGCACGCCGTTTTGCGATCGCGGGAATGCGCTTATTTTGACGGTAATAGATTACGATCGAGCTTTTTCTCGATAGGTTTTTCGGTATGATTGAATTCGATTTCCCGAATCAGTTTTTCTTGTTTTGCTCGCATTAGATAACCCAAAAAAGCGCTGCCGAACGCAACCAACAATGCGAGGCCGATGGTTACGAATTGCGTAACGATCAGAATCGCCCCGGCGGACATGGCCAAGGTTATGACAACACCGACTTTAAAATTGGCTTTTGCGTAGGCACTGCGAATTTCACTTTCGCGGAGCTTGAAACTATCGTTCACAATCGCTGCTTTTTCCCGTTCCGTATTGATTATTATCTGCTCCTTTTCCAGCATATGATTTTCACGGATATCGGCGAGTTGGTCCTGGTACATTTCACGTCCCAGCGAAGCAAACCAGAACGAGGTCAACAGACTCACTAGCAATGCAAACAGGCCGATAATCAGAACGAATTGAACATAGTCGGACCACTTGATCGCGGCAATAACCAATCCAATGGTGACAACTTGAACAAGGACAATACCTGGCAGGAACTTAAACACGAAGATTATTTTAAGGATTCGGCGGTTTCCTGAAAGCAGCTGTGGTTCCTGACTGGCCGGCAAATCCACCGGCTAACGCAGACCTGCCCCGTAGAGGGAGCCCCCGCATAACGGCGCCAAATTCACCGAACGAGAGGAGAAGGTTTGAGCGATTCACTTAAAATCGGACTTCGCATGGTTATAGAAGTTCGATTACCAATAATCATGAATGATCCATTTCAGATCCGCGCCGAACGTTTTATCCTTAGATAAGCTCTGGTTAAGCCAGAACTTCCCGTAGCGTAGCAATGCGCCTCACCGAATCAAACGCCGTAAGAAGTTGATTATAAAGGCAACGCCAAATCGCATCTGCCGGTGTGCCACACTGAGGAATCCTGGATGGATTTATTCAGCTTTTCCTACACCTGCAGGATTCGAAATCGTTGTCATTCATGCTCGGGAGACGGGCGGCATTCACGGCGCGTCGAATAATATCGAAGGTAATACCAAAGCCTTCCGACCAATTCGTGCACAATCAGATTATTCCGATAAAAAGCATTGAAACTCGGTATCCAACAGCTTAATGCCGGGTAATCCGGCCCACCGTTAAAAAAAATGGTGGCTGCCGGCGTCACGCCGAGTCCCGCGTGTTGAAAGGCTTCCATTGCTCTGGGCATATGGTAGGCATGAGTGACCAGGATAATCCTATGGATACCATTAGCCTTTAATATCCGCGCCGAAAAGCTTGCGTTCTCATAAGTCGTCCTGCTTTCTGCTTCGATCCATTCGACCTGGCCCTGGAATTCCCGATTCAGAATGTCGCGCATCAGTTCCGCTTCGGATATTGTGCCCTGAATCGACTTCCCTCCGCTGACCAGAACTGGCAATCCGGTCTGTTTTTGGACAATCGCCGCATAGCGCACTCTTTCCAGAGTCAGATGATTGACCGTATCCCCGCCGTAGTCCGGTGTATTGATATGATGCCCGCCGCCGACTACGACGATCGCTTGATTTTTTTGATCCGCGAACGGCGCCCACGGTCTGATCTTGCTTAAACCGATCACCCAGTTTTGAGTCGCGGGAACCGAAAACAGGTAGACGAGCACGCCCGTAGCCAGCAGCAGACCCGTCGCGAAGGCATGCTGTTGAAACGCCAGGCAACCGAATATCAGCAGACTAAATAGACCTGGCGGCAAGACTACGGATCCCAGAACGTTCAGGATCAGGAGCTTGCTCGAATGGGCGAGCGCAGGGATCACCCGATCAGTTCTTGCGCCTGGATATCCGCATGGTAGGAAGAGCGCACCAGCGGACCGCTCGCGACGTGGGCAAAGCCGATCGTCCGGCCTAGTACCGCAAGCCGGTCAAATTCGTCCGGCGTCAGGTATCGTGTGACCGGCAGGTGATCGCGACTAGGCTGCAGATATTGTCCCAGAGTCAACATACTGCAGTGACTTACCCGAAGATCGCGCATAACCTGTTCGACTTCGTCGATTTCCTCGCCAAGCCCCAGCATCAACCCTGATTTTGTCGGAATGGAAGGATGAATGTCATGAAATTTCTGCAACAAATCGAGTGATCCCTCGTAGCTGGCTCCTGGACGAGCCTTTTTATACAAACGAGGAACCGTTTCCAGATTGTGATTGAACACATCGGGAGGACATTCCGACAAGATCTGAATCGCCAGATTCATCCGTCCGCGAAAATCCGGCGCCAAAAACTCGACCTTCGTATCCGGAATGAGCGACCGGATAACCTGAATGCACGCTAGAAAATGCCCGGCGCCGCCATCGCGTAAATCATCCCGGTCCACCGATGTGATCACCACGTAACGAAGCTTTAACGCGGCGATCGTCTCGGCAAGGTGGATTGGTTCCGCTGGATCGAGCGGCCGGGGTTTCCCATGCGCCACATCGCAAAACGGGCAACGCCGGGTGCAAAGGTCTCCCATGATCATGAATGTCGCGGTCCCTTTCGAAAAACATTCGGACAAATTCGGACAGGCGGCTTCCTCACAGACCGAGTGCAGCATTCGGTCACGCAGCAATTTCTTGATCTGCTGCACTTTGCCCGGCGACGCGGCTTTTACTCGTATCCATGGCGGCTTTCTCGACGAAATTGACGCTGCGACCTTGACCGGGATACGGGACAACTTGTCTTTGTTCCGCTGGTGCGTCTCCGGGGTGGTGCGCGACGGGGCTTTGAAATCGGGTACTTCGGACATATTCGGTATTCAATTCGTGAATGTGAGGTTCAATCGTCACCGGACCCCGGATAACCGCTTAGATCCAGTGTAACGACAAATACCGGGTTGATCCAGGCTTTACCGACCGAAAGTTCAATGTATACTGCATTGTCCACCAAACTCCCGGCGCTTGTGTTAACCGCGGAAACCAGGGACTATCCCTGTACTCTTTGCGACGAAGCATGGCGCGAGCCCATGATTCCGAGATTAAAGGCGACCACGGCATTCATTACCATCGTTCTGCCTGGCTTACTGGTTTTCCTGTGTTCATGCGCGACACCCGCCGGGAACATTCGCGTCGAGGCGACCCGTTTCGCTTTCGAAGAGATCGAGCTTAGGGGTACGAATTTTCGACATATCGCCTTTTTTAAACCAGGAAAGCGCGCCGGCAAACGTTTGCACGTTTATCTGGAAGGCGACGGTTCTCCTTGGCTGACACGCGATATTGTCGCCGCCGATCCTACTTCGAAGACTCCGGTGATGCTCGGCTTGATGGCATTGGACCCTAACCCGTCTCTGTATTTGAACCGTCCATGCTATATGGGATTGGCGGAATCCGAGAACTGCAATCCCTTGTTGTGGACGCATCGCCGTTACTCGGTCGAAGTGATCAAAAGCATGTCCGCGGCACTGAAGCATTTTTTGCGGTCTACAGGCTTTTCTGAATTGGTGTTTCTGGCCCACAGCGGAGGCGGAACTTTAGCGGTGCTACTCGCGGAGGAGTTCCCGCAAACCATCGGTTTGGTAACCTTGGCGGGCAATCTGGATATCGATGCATGGACCGATTACCACGGCTTCGATCGCCTGCAGGGATCGGTCAACCCCGCTACCAGGAAAGTGTCGAACAGCACGTTTTGGGAATTCCATTATGTAGGCAGTGACGACAATAATATCTTGCCGGAGGTTGTTTTATCCCGCGCTCAAACAAAACCCGGCGTTCATGTCCAAGTTTTGGCCGGTTTCGACCATCGTTGTTGCTGGCAAAACGTCTGGCCCGATATATTAGACCGGATCGCCCGGAAATGATCCGGACGAGCCGCGTTCGCGATTTACGGTTCTTGCCAAAAGTATAACGGTCAGAAACTCATTCTGGCGCCGATGGAGAACAGATGACTGGATAGCAAGTCATGCCCCAGAATGGTGTTGTAGTTGAAATAGGCCTGGATGTCGCCCGCAAAAACACCGGATATGCCGGTATTCAGCGCGAAATAATCCCTGTCTGGCGAGCTCGAACGCGCTATTAGCGAAGTTCCGGTCGGATCGTTCAGGTAAACACCACGTAAAACCCTGCTGTCGTCCTTGAATTCATGGTGCCAATCGAAACGCAGGTACGGCATCAGGACCCCGAAGGATTGACTCAGCGAATAAGAAACCTGCCCGCCGAATATCGATTGCAGTGAGATTGCCGTTTGTTCCGCAATGCTCAGGTTCAGACCGCTTGCGCCGCTCTCCGAATAGGGGTCGGTAACCACCTGCAGATAGTTGACCCGTCCGTAGGGGCCAAAAGACAAGGCGCCGTGCTGGAAATTGTAGCCCACCTGTCCACTCAGGTTCCACTGATCGCCGTCCGGATCCGCCACGGCGGTACTGGAAATCACGGGCTGACTCGCCACATTCGAATCGATGAAGACCCGCCGGTTGATGTCGTAATTGGCCCATCCGTAGTTGAACATGCCGTCAACATAAAACCCGCCGAGGTAATAGGTTCCGTACAATGTCAAACCGTACGCATCCGCTTCAACATCCCCACCGCTCACGTTCAGGTTCTGATCGAAATCGATATCGGTGTGCGCATAGCCGCCGGCCAGTCCTAGAATGAGATTCTCGAGGACACGGTAATCCAGGCCGGCGGTAAACCCGACATTATTAAAATCACTGCCATTTTCGGTCGCGGTTTGAGCGGTATCCCCGACACCGCCGAAGGTGTTAAAAAAACCGCTCAATGTGCCCGCGGCCGTTGAATCTTCGTCCCCGGCGGCGCCACCCAATCCGAATCCGTTCAACGACGCATAGCTGTTCTGATTTCCAGACCCGTTGGACGCCAACCCCGGAGTCAAACCTCGCAATACGGCAATACGTGTCGCCACGGTTAATATCTGACCCGACGTCGAATTAATACCAATCCGCACGGGAGACAGAGTTTCTTCGGTAGCGATATTTTGAAATCCGGAACCCAGTTCCGTCGCATCCAGGCCGCGGGTATTAGTAGGGTCCAGTCCATTGTCTAGCAAGTCATTTTCATTTTGCACCATCGATCGGCACACTTGGAATAAATTTGCGGTGTCCCCGGTCAACGGCGTCATCCTGTTTATGGTCGCCAATCTGCCGCACACTTGGCGAACCGACCCGGATGTCTCGCCCTGCAAATTCGTAAAACCCAACGGCTGGCCATGTACGTTGACCGAAAAACCGAGTACAAGCGCCAATCCCATCCGCTTTGGCCAACTGCGATCAAAAATCACCTGTGAACGATTTTCCACGGCTACCCCCTTAGTGTTCAATTAGATCATCTGACCTTCAATTCAATTGCAAGTCATGCCTCACAATGATTCGGCTATGTTAATACCTAAAAACATAGAAAATCAATCAATAATTCCGATAGTTTAATTTTGTTTATTCATTCGTCCGTTCCCGCTCTAGCAGGGAGCCCGATGAATTTGAAGCTACCCATCACTCCGGCAGGACCACGGGGGTCCAGAACACACGGATGATCGCCACCGTTTTCGTCCTTGGAAACTGGATTCCGGCAATCCCCCGCCGATCCCTGCCGGAGCGGGCGCTGCCGGAATCACGAACCTGCGTTTCAAGTTAGCTTCCGACCAGCCTTAAACCTTGGGAACAAAGAAAAAGTCGCCGGTTTCATGTCCGGTATGACGAATGGGCCCATAGAGCGGTGATTGGTCAAAATCAACTCGTTCGGATGCCTTTCTTACTTCGCGATTAATCATCCGGTACAGCGTTTGACCTTCCAGGACATCATTATTTTCCCTCAGCGCGTTGATAAATGCATTCGCGAAAATCGAATGATCGCCCGCACCGGCATCCAACACCGGCTGAACTCCGCCGGATGACAGAACGGTTCGTGACTTGGCATCCACCATGGCCTTCAACCATTTGAGTTGCGTATCGCTCGACATGCCGGTATCCAGTTTTGCGACTGAAGCCCGGGTCATGGCCCCGGAATAGCAAGAATCGGCAACGACCAAAATATGCTTGACCGACATGGTATTGATTATCTCGGTGACCTGCCGCGTCGGAATCCAGTTCGCATTATTGTTTTCCTCCGCATCCACCGGCAGCCATTGTCCCAACTGGTTAACTTCATCGATCTCGCCGTGACCCGCATAATAGATCACTAGATTATCGTCTTCGGTCAGCCGCCCGCGAAGTTCGTTTAATGCGGAAATCACCGAGTAACGGTCGGCATTAATCAGCATGGTCGTATTGAAGTTATACTTTTGGCGCAGCAGTTCGTTGATCGCCTTAACGTCATCTACCGGAGTATTCAAACTTGGGAAATGGGAATAGGCCTCATTGCCGATCAATAACGCATGGAAGGGCCCAAAGTTTATTCCCTCCGAGATCTCGATAAGCTTTTTCGGTACCGGCGGGGAAACCGGATCGGCAATTCCCTCGCTGCGCTTGATGATCTTGAAATTAAGGTGGGCTTCGCGCCCGTTTTTATCCACCAAGGTGATATTGACCGGGTTATCACGCTGTTTCAACTGGATTCGTGACTGGAATAACCCGGCATCCGAAGGCATTGTGGTCAGATCATTAATTGTCAACGACATTATTCCACCCGGCGCCTTCGCGGAACCCGTAATATCACGAAAATCCACTGCGGACCGCAAGCTAAAACCAAGGGTGCTGCTACGCATTGCCGATAACGGCGGATCAATCAACTCGATGGTTGGCGGCGCGCTCGCGACTTTGGAGCGATCGGCGGCCTGCTGTTCGGTTAATTCTTGATACCTCTTTTTCTCCTGTTCTATTGCATTTTTCAGTGCTTGTATTTCCGCACTCTTGTCCGTCATCGCCTCATTCCGGCTTGCTTCCAGTTTTGCCATTTCGGCGCCCAGTCGTCCTTTTTCCGATTTCAATTGGTCGATTAACTGATACTGGTTGGCAAGTTCGCCGGTCGCCACCGTCAACTGCCGAGCCAGATCATTCAATCGGCCGTTTTCGGTGGAGTCGTTCTCCTGCAATTTCACTTCCATCATATTCTTTTCGGTTTGTAGGCTTTCAATCTGTTTCGCTAGATTTTCCGCCTGGCGGTTTTTGACGGTAAGCTGCTTTTCCTGTTCCGCGACTTTATTCTTTACGGATTCAAGCTGTGTGGCTTGATCCGAATCCGCCGCGGCTTCGGCCGTTTGTTGCTTCTCTGCCAACGCCTGTTTGAGGTTAGCCAGCTGCGCTTCAGACTCTGCGAGCTTAGCCGCCATTGAATCGGTTTTTTCCTTACTTTGCGTAAGTTGAGACTCGTATTGCCTTACTTGTTGTTCAGCCTTCCCGAGCTCGGTATTCAATCGTTGGGACTCTGTCTGATATTTCTGCTCCAGCTCCCGGAGCTGATTCCGTTCAGCCACTACGTAGGATTGCTGTTGTTCGAGTTCACGCTGGTACCGCATCCGTCGGTCAGGATCTTGCTGATCCGCGGGCGCCGATTCCAGGGATTTGAGCTTACGTTGCGTCCGATCCAGATCATCCAGTGCGCGGTTCAGTCGATTTTTCTCTCCGGCAATTTGCGCCTGGTAGGTTGCCACCTTCTTGCGCAAGGTATTGGTTTCGGCGCGGCTTTTTTCCAGTTCACGCTGCAGCGCGTCGACCTGCTGTCGTACCGCTCCGACCCTCGCTTCTGTCTCGATCTCCACCGTAGACGCAAACGTCAGATCATCACCAGCAAGACCGGAGGCATCCCGGTAATAGTTCAAAGCGCGCGGCAGGTCCTTGGTTACGCCCAAGCCTTTTTCGTATAAATAACCGAGATTTATCCGGGCGCGCGCCGAACCCTGGCTCGCGGCTTTTTCGTACCACTTCGCGGCGGTCACGTAATCAGGCGCCGTTCCTAGCCCTTTTTCATAAATTTCACCCACATAAGTCTGGGCTTCCGGGTTGCCTTGCTCCGCCTGCGGCAGCCAGACATTCAAAGCGGTCTGATAGTTTGAACGGTTGTAGGCCGTGAATTCACCCCCGCGCAATCCACAGTCGAAGGCCGTGGTTTTAATCGCCTGGCGCGCAGCCATAAAGGTAAAATTCTGGCCCAGCTGGCGAACCTGACCGGGCAACGTGCAATCCACCACCATCAAATCGTCCGCGTTCCTGGAACTCTGAGCCGGGCGGTCTACTTCGACAGGCGCCTGACTCGCGCAACTGGCTAACCCGGAGAGTACTATCACGCTCGCCATACTGAATAACGCGATTTTGATTCTGTAAAAAGAAGGAGCCGTAATGAATTCGGAGTTCATAGTGTTCATGGCCTTAAAAAGTCGAGTGGGAATAATGTTATTAGGCCGCGCTCTACTGCCGTGTCCCATTGGTTAGATCAAAGAGATGGTCACGAGTTTCAAGGTAAATCAATCGGCCGTCAAGACCCGTTTTAATTGGTCCCGGACCGGACCAATCCTTGTAAATTACGGTCAAGCTGACGAAGCACCGGATCGTTCGGTTCGACCATCAAACAATGCTGGACAATATCGTCAGCGACTTCGATTTCACCATCTTCCATCAAGGTTTCGACATCGGTTCGACAAGTCGCGATTGCATTCGCAATTCCCTTACGCGCCTCGGGTGATCCGGGGTCGATCTCCAACACGCTGGCGTAGGCGTCCAGTGCGCTGCTTCCCAGCGGCTCCACGATGCGTCCGATCGACGCGTGCAGTTCGGCAAGCTCCATTAAGCGTTCGACCTTTGCCTGCTGCTCGGGTGACAACAGCGGCCGTGTTAGCGTGGATTGGGGATCAACTGGCGGTTCGGTTTTATCGATTCCATTCGGCACTTTCCATAATCCGGATATTCCCGTCAGCACCGTAACCACGACAACCGTTGTCCCAGCGATCCACGAAAGGTTTGTTCCGATCCGGCCCCTACCGCCGTCAGGTCCGGTGCCCAGAAAAGCCTCGACGCCGGCCAATCGGCGACTGCGTTCAAATTGGAGCGCGGCCTTTAAAACCTGCCATTTGGCTTTCGATAGCCCTTTTACGGGTTTAGGCCTTAGGCCTCTTTCCACCGCCTGCAAGGCCGGAACTTTGTTGAACGGGTGTTTACCCGTTAGAATTTCGTATCCTACACACCCGAGGGCGAACACATCGTCGCGAACATCGGGGGCTTCCCACCGCAACATTTCAATCGTTGCGTAGGCCGGTGTCAGCGCATCCGGCGAAAACTGATCGAACACCGTGTAATTCTCTTCGGGCGTCGCTCGCATGGCTTTGGCGATACCGAAATCCAGGATTTTCACGTGATTGTCATTACAGATAAAAATATTCGCTGGTTTGATATCGTAATGAATGACCTTTTTCTGATGAGCATAAGCCAGAGCGTACGCGATCGATTCGATCAAGTGCCATCGCTGCTGTAGACTCATTGCGCCAATGCCTCCGGCATCGATCAGTTTTTTCAGAGTTTGTCCCTCCAGGTATTCCATCACCATAAACACGTGCCGGCCGTCGCGATCGAAATCGTGCACGTTCACGATATTAGGATGGGCAAGCTCCTGGGATTTTCTCGCTTCGCGCTGGAGGGCTTTAATCAGCGAGTTATTTTTGCGGTATTTGGGATGCAAGACCTTGATCGCAACATGAATTTTTCGGTCATTCATTTCTTCCTTGCGCTGGTCACGCGCTTTAAAGATGGATCCCATGCCGCCCTGCCCCAAGATCTGTTCGAGCACGAATCGGTTCTTCAGGGTCATGCCCGCCCGCAATTCGCTATCGTCGGCCGGCATCCCCTGCGCAGTTGCGTCAGACCGGTTTTCCAAAGACATCATATTCGGGGTGTAGGGGCCTTGCATGTCAGGCTAAGACCGGTTGCACTTTACGCATAGATGGGCTCGAAGGCATCCACGAGCGAAGCTTAACAGAACGGAGGATACTACTTTGACCGGAATGCGGGATAACTTATCCTTGAGCTCGTCGTAAGTATCTGGAGGGTTGCGCGGCGGCGCGTTGATATCGGCATGTCGGGCATAGTCAATCATCAGTACCTGACCTTGAGGGCTGCTTTTGCCCAGTGTATAGGTAAACAACCTGCCGATCCAGGCAATATTAACCCGCATTCCAGTGTAATTGGGGAATAGCGGCTTTTTGAACCTGCATTCGCCGCAACCGGATCACGGCGATGACTCATCGAGCAATTTCAGAAACTGATGGACCAGCGGGACGGCGACCTCGTGGCAGAGATGCGGTCCTCCGAGGTCGGTGAGTCGTGTCGCACGCAACGACGGGAATCCGCAAATATTGATTCGATCAAATGGCTCGAGATCGACACTCACATTCAGGCTCATGCCATGATAGCTGCATCCATGTCGGATACGGATCCCGATTGAGGCGATTTTTCGGGCGTCGACATAAACGCCTGGGGCTTCCGGTTTGGACAAGGATCGAATTCCGTACTGTTTCAGGGTTTCGATCGCCGAACTTTCGAGCACGGTAACCAGGCGCCTGATTCCGATTTTACGCCGGCCGATATCGAGCAAAGGGTAAAGAACCAGTTGTCCCGGCCCGTGATACGTGGCCTGACCTCCGCGGTCTGAGTGGATCACCGGAATTTGACCCGGATTCAGCAGATGCTCTGCTTTCCCGTTCAGGCCTTGAGTATAGACCGGAGGATGCTCCAGGATCCAGATTTCGTCGCCAGTAGCCGGATCGCGACGAGCGGTAAATTTTTTCATCTTTTCCCAACAATCCGAATACTCCACGAGCCCGAGCATCCGGACCCGAATCGATCCGGTTTCCATCAAAACGCCATCAGTACGAATTCGGAATCGGTCAAGTCCTGGTAAATCGCATCGAGCTGGATCTTGCTTTGCGCCGTGATGGTAATCGTGACGGAGATGTATTTACTGCTTTTGCTTAACCGGGAATGGATCGCGCCTTCGGGAATATCCGGTGAATGCCGTCTGATAATTTCGACAACCTGGATGTCAAAGTCCGCTGAGTTCAAGCCCATAGCCTTGATTGGAAATTTACACGGAAATTGCAGCCAGGTTTGTTCGTTGTTCATAACATGGATCTTGGCTAAAGAGCACGGAAATTGTAATTCCGAACGTCAAACTGAAGCTCGGATTCAAGGGTACGGTCGGGAATCCGTTAACGCGCCCGGGTGGACCCTCACACAATCGCTTATTTGATTAGCAAAAGGGCTTCGTCGTAAATTCTACGGAACCAACCGCCCTGAGGGATGCTTTCCAGCGCGGTCAAGGGTTCTGAGACATACAGCTTATCCCCGAGCATGATTGAAAGGGAGCCGTATCGAGCCCCGGCATTGACCGGGGCCATGATGATCTTCTCATCGATTTGGATAGCCGCCTGCAGGTCTTGGAAATGGCGCCTTGGAATCGTCACATACAGGTTTTCCGTCAATCCTAGCGGAAGATTCTTCTTTTCGCCTTTCCAGACCCGAGCCTGGGCCAGCGGTTCGTTCGCCTTGTATAACGGATGGGTCGAAAAAAACCGGAATCCATAGTTGAGCAGAGCCTGGTTCTGGTTTGCGCGCGCGCTCGTGCTTTCGGTTCCCATCACGACCGAGATCAGGCGCATGTCCTCCTTTTTCGCGGACGTCACCAGGCAAAAGCCGGCGTCTTCGGTATGCCCCGTCTTGACGCCGTCGACCGAGGAATCACGCCATAGCAATTGATTCCGGTTTGGCTGCGTAATGTTGTTGTACGTGAACTCCTTCAGCGAATGCCAGGCATATAATTCGGGAAATTCGCGAATCATTGCCCGGGTCAGCAGGGCAAGATCATGGGCGCTCGTGTAATGATTCTGGTCTGGCAATCCCATGCTGTTCGTGAATCGGCTGTTGTTCATTCCGAGCCGCGTCGCGTGCTGGTTCATGAGCTGCGCGAAAGTCGATTCGTCTCCCGCGATGTGTTCGGCCAGCGCAACGCTCGCATCGTTCCCTGAGGAAATAATAATGCCCTTAAGCAAATTTTCGACTTCGACCTTGGTATTGACCTCGATGAACATTCTTGACCCGGGCGTCTCCCATGCTTTCTTGCTTATGGTAACGGGATCGTTAAGCGCAAGATTGCCGGCTTTAAGTTCATGAAATGCGACATAAGCCGTCATGATCTTCGTCAAGCTGGCCGGGGCAAGCTTTTGATCGGCGTTGTGCTCGGCCAGAACTTTGCCACTGTCGAAATCAATAAGCAGATAAGCGGTTGCCGGAAGCGCGGGCGGAGCGGGCGCCACAATTTCTTCGCCGACACTGTAGCAGGAGCATTGCAGCAGAAACAGAACCAAAATTGGTCGGAGCAGCCGTTTATCGAACATCATCGGACATCTAGTCGATTTCAGGGAATGGATTGAATTATTGGAGCACAGGCCGAGCCAGTTCAACCGGGTCAGTTACCACCCGGGCCGACGTCACTCCGAGCTCACTCAGCCTCGCGATCACACGCTGCGCTTCACCGGGCGTATTCATTGGACCGACGTGCACTCGGTATACCGTATGCCGGTCCAGCATTCCGGCTTTGATTCGTACGCCGGGGAGCCCGAAAGCGCGAATGGAATCGATTAATTTATTGGCATTGGTAAGATTCTTGAACGCCCCGACCTGAATGTACAGGTTTGCACGCTCGGAATGAGCCGTTTTGACCATAAAGTTCCGCTTCGCAAGAGCCGACTCCGCGACCTCAATTTGCCGCTTTCGCGGCGTAATATCCCGGATCTCGACATCTCCGGTCCCGGCTTTGACAATCCCGAGCTTGATTGCCGCCGTATACGATAAGTCGATAATCCTGTCGTCGTGAAACGGGCCGCGGTCATTCACGCGGACCACAATCGTGCGGCCATTTTCGGTGTTTTTGACCTGGAGATACGTCGGGAGCGGCAGGGTTTTGTGCGCGGCCGTCATCGCGTACATATCATACGTTTCGCCACTGGACGTCCTGCGTCCGTGAAATTCGGACCCATACCAGGATGCAATTCCTTTTTCAACGAAGTGTTCGCTGTCATTCATCACGTAATAACGCTCCCCCCATACTTCGTAGGAAATGGGATTGCCGTATCGACTCTTCGGTTCCCAACGGGGGGTCGGATCGGGAACGCCGCCGCGGTCGACCGGATGATCCGGCCCGCGATCCCGTTGTGACTCGGTAGTTTTGCGGACCGGGCCATTGGTTTCCGCACACCCATGGATCACGAGGCACACCATCAATAAAATACAACCAGGCTGCCTTAAGACGACGCGGAGCAGGAACGGATATTTCGGTAAAAAATAACAGTCGTACATGGCGTCACCTTAGGATTGATATTGTTTTTTATACAAAATCTCGCGACTGAGCTGATACACGGCCATCGCATAAAGAGCGCTGTGATTGTAACGGGTAATGACATAAAAATTGGCCAGGGTGACCCAATAGCTTGGCCCATATTCGTTTTCCAGCTGCAACAGTTGGGCTTGCTGATCAAGATCGATCCCGGCGGGAATTCGAACTCCCGCCGCGTGAATGGTCCGCAGGTCGGTATTGGATTTGAGCCCGGTGCTAATCAGTTTCTGGAATTCGGTCCCTTCAATAACGGCCCGAAAGGTCACCTGGCCGTCTTTTATCCAGCCGTGCCGATTAAAATAATTGGCCACACTCGCAATCGCATCCCGGTTGCTTTTCCAAATATCGCGCCGCCCATCGTTGTCCTGATCCTGCGCATAATTCCGGTAACTGCTGGGCATGAATTGGGGTATTCCCATCGCACCGGCGTACGAACCGACCGGTTGTAACGGATCAATCGATTCTTCCCGGCATAAAATCAAGAAATGTTTGAGCTCCTTGGTAAAAAATGCGCTTCGCTTGGGATAGTCAAAGGCAAGGGTCGAGAGCGCGTCGATTACGCGATAAGATCCCGCATTCTCGCCGTAACCGGTTTCCACTCCGAGAATTGCAACGATAATTTCGGCGGGTACGCCGTGTTGCTGCTCTGCTTCGGCCAACGACGAAGCGTTCGAAAGCCAGAATTCGACGCCGCCGTCGATTTGCCGATCGGTTACGAATAAGGTCCGGTAAATGTACCACGGTTTGGATTCGGCTGGCCGGGTCATGGCGCGGATAATGGCATCCTTAATGCTGACTTTTTTAAACAGTCGGATCAGATCTTCCCGATTGAAATCGTGAGCGGCCACCATTTTATCTATAAACCCCTTGATGTCATCGCGTTCGGCCAGCGACGGCGAGGCATATCCACACCCCGAAAGTAATGTGGAAAGCAGAATCCAATAGATGACGAAGCTTTTGCTCATGTACCGACGCGTTCGGTGGAAAATCCGCAATCGCACCTGCGAGCTTTAAAATTTGGATTAGAAACGATTACTAACATAATGTCTAGATTGGTAATAGCCTTCGATGGGTGTGAATCGACATAAGGATACCGAATCCTGCCAATAAGGTCACCATCGAAGTGCCACCATAGCTGATCATCGGTAGCGGCACCCCAACCACCGGAAGAATTCCGATGACCATGCCAATATTGACAAAAACGTATACGAAAAAAGTTATTGACAAGCTGCCCGCGAGTACACGGCTAAAAGTGTCCTGGGCCTGCAACGCGATATACAGGCAACGGCAGATAATGATCAGATAGACACAAACAAGCGTCAGGCATCCGAGCAATCCGAATTCCTCGGCGAACACCGCGAAAATAAAATCGGTCGATCGTTCCGGCAGAAATTCCAGGTACGATTGCGTACCGTTCAGCCATCCCTTGCCGTAAATCCCGCCCGACCCGATTGCGATTTTGGACTGAATGATGTGGTAGCCTGTGCCCAATGGATCCGCTTCGGGATTTAAAAAGGTCAAAATCCGCGCGCGCTGATATTCACGCATCAGATGCCATAATATCGGAGCCACTCCGCCCAGCAAAATGGACACTTTCAAAAGAAAGCGCCAACCGATCCCCGCTACAAACAAAGCTGCCGAGCCCGACGCGGCAACCAGAAGCGCGGTTCCGAGATCCGGCTGCTTTGCAATCAGGAGCGTCGGAACCACGATCAGGATTACCGTGACCAGGATCTGCTTCAACCGCGGCGGAAGCGGGTTTTCGGCCAGGTACCAGGCAATGATCAGCGGAGTCGAAATTTTGATCATTTCCGAGGGCTGAAATCTGAACAAGCCTAGATTCAACCAGCGCTGTCCCCCTTTGACGGTTTCCCCCATCATCAGGACCGCAACCAATAAGCCGACCCCGATCAGGAACAAAACCGGGGCGTAACGTTGCAGATGGCGCGGAGGAATCTGCGCAAGTATAAACATGATGGCATAGGCAAGCGCGAGTCTCGTGGCCTGCTTGAATACCAGGTCGATCTGTTGGCCACCGGCGCTGTAAAGCGTTACGAAACCGATCCCGGATAGCAGAACCAGCGCCGCGAAAAGCGGCAGATCAAGGTGCGCCTGATAAAACAGACCGCCCGGGGGCTCGGCCGGTAACGGAAAACGCTCCTGTTGAGGAGTTTGGATCATGAAGACTCGTTGGCCAGATACTGACTGATCACTTGTCCTGCGATCGGCGCCGCCGCGGTTCCGCCATGTCCGCCATTTTCGACGATCACGGCGACCGCAATACGTGGATTGTCGGCCGGGGCAAACGCGACGAATAGCGCATGGTCGCGCAATTTCTTGTCCACCTCTTTTTCCTTATAAGTGGCTTCCTGTTTTACGGTAAAGACCTGCGCGGTGCCGGTTTTACCTGCGATCTGATAATGGATTCCCCGGCTGAGCGCGCGGGCCGTTCCGCGGGCGCTGTGAACCACATCGATCATCGCCGCGATGATCGATTCCGTGTTTTGGGCATTGAACGGAATCGTTGCGCCGGAAGATTGCACCGGAATCACTGTGTGATCATGATACACAATGCGTTTGACCAAATGCGGATTTACGGCTCTTCCGCGGTTGGCCATAACGGCCGTGGCTTTGGCGAGTTGGAGCGGAGTAACCTGAAGAAAACCCTGGCCAATTCCGGTGATCAGAGTTTCTCCGGGATACCAGGGCCGATTACGTACCTTGCGTTTCCATTCCGGGCTCGGAAGCAGACCCGCCTTTTCTCCGTCAAGGTCGATACCGGTCTTGCCACCGAAACCGAAGTTGCTCAGAAACGTGGACAGACGCACGATCCCCAGATTATGCGCGAGAGTATAAAAATAAACATCGCAGGACTGAATGATCGCGGTTCTCAAATCGACGAATCCGTGCCCGCCCTTTTTCCAGTCACGATATTTATGGGATGAATTGGCGAGTTGATAGTAGCCCGGGCAAGAGACCCTGCGTTGCCCGTTGGTGGCGCCGGTTTCGAGCCCGGCTAATCCAATAAAGGGTTTCACGGTCGAACCGGGCGGGTATTGGCCATGCAGCGCCCGATTAAACAGGGGCCGGTCCTGAGAAGTCTGAAGTTCGTTATAATCCTTTTTTGCAATCCCGTATACAAAGGGATTGGGATCGAACCCGGGTTTACTCACAAACACGAGCACGTTCCCGGTGCCGGGTTCAAGCGCGACCACTGCCCCGTTATATTCGCGGAGTTCATCGTAAGCGGTTCTCTGCAAATTGACATCAAGGCTAAGGTGAAGGTCGGCGCCGGGTGTAGGCGGCAGATTGCCGAGGGTATGGATCAAACGTCCCTGCGCGTCGGTTTCTATTTCTTCGTATCCGGCTTTGCCGTACAACAGTTTCTCGTAAGATTTCTCGAGACCGATCTTGCCGATATGGTTGGTGCCCTGATACGCAGCCGAGTCGATTGATTTCAATTCATCCTCGTTGATCCGGCCGACATAGCCGACCACATGCGCCATCAAATCGGCATAGGGATATCTGCGGACCAGTCTCGCGTGAATTTCAACACCCGGGAAATGAAGCCGCCGGACCGAAAAACGGGCCAGTTCGTCCTCGGTCATCTGCAGTTGCAGCGGAATACTGGTAAAGCTTTTACTGCGCTTTCTCAAGGTCTCAAAGCGTTCGATTTCTTCGTCGTCAATCTGCAAAAGTTTCTGCAGGGATTGCAGCGTATAGCCAAGATCGTCGACCTGCTCCGGAATGATTTCCAGGCTATAGGTGGTCTCGTTTTCGGCGAGAATTACGCCGTTCCGATCGTAAATCAAGCCGCGCGTGGGCGGCAGGGGCGAAATTTTGACCCGGTTGTTTTTGGAAAGACTGGAATAATGATCATGACCTGCGACCTGCAGATACGCCAGTCGCGCCGTGAGTCCGATGGCCGAGATCACAATCCCGATCAACGCGATGACAACGCGGTTCAGAAATAACCGGTTTTCATGGTAGACATCCTTAATGGTAAGTCGGCGGGGCATCGATCGATTCAAAATATCAAATACACTTAAAGTCTGAAATAGCTATGGAATTCTATCGACCGGAAAACTTTTCTTCCCGGTCAGTCAATTTTGGTTTTATGGTGCATGCCTCCGAGAAGAATATAAACAACCGGCCACAGCAGAGCCCCGCTGCACGGCGGGATCCAGTAGGTCCAACTGGCATACCCGGTCGTCTGAATATTCTGGCTCCAAAACCCGACGAGCTGTGATAAAAACAATAGACAAAGCACAATCATAATTTGCTGGGGAAACCGGAACAAGCTGATCCGCACATGGAACCGGACGACGATATACGCGACGACAGAATAAACCAGCGCATGGTGACCCAGCACCTGTCCGGTCAAAGCGTCGGCCAGCAGGCCCACGGCCCACGCCGAGCCGATATTAAAACGCTTGGGGATTGTCAGACACCAGTAGATCACGATCAATAGGATCCAATCCGGATTAAACAAGATCCAGTCACGGGACCAAGGTACTATCCTTAATCCCATGGCAACCACAATGCTGAAGATGACCGTGCCGTATCCGTGGTTACTCTTTAACCTCATCTTTCGATCGATGATTTTCGAGGTTTTCCTGTTTAGGAGGAAACAGTACAATGGGTTCCTGGCTGCTCCAGACCAATAACAATTCGCGGCTGCGATCGAGATGAGCGGATGGTTTGGCGGTGATTCGCGAAAACGGCTTTTCGGGTTGCGCCGCGACTTCCGTGATGACGCCAACCGGATAGCCTTGCGGGAAGGTTCCACCGAGTCCCGAAGTAACGATCAGATCACCGACCTGGACATCGACGTTATTCGGCAGAAACGGGAGTGACAGTTCGTTGATTTTCCCGCTGCCGACGGCGATGGTCCGCAATCCGTTGCGATTTACCTGGACCGGAATTGCATGGCTCGGGTCGGAAATCAACACAATTTCCGAATTCAGCGGGTTCGCCCGGTAGACCTGTCCGACGATTCCATTTGCGTCAATCACCGGTTGCCCGACAAAGACTCCGAAGCGGCTGCCTTTATCAATCACGACGATGTGCTTATAAGGATCGAGATTAACCGCCATCAATTCTCCGACCAGCACCTGTTCACCGAGCTTGAAAGAACTGTCGAGCAGATCTCTGAGGCGGATATTCTCTTTTTCCAGCGCTGAAAGTTTGAGCAATCGGGTCTTGTAGACCAGTTGTTCTTCCTTTAGCCGGTGGTTTTCTTCGATCAGCGTTTTATAATTCGCCAACGAATCCATCCATTTAGCTCCGACACGGTCCGGAAGGCTGACCAGAAACTGGACCGGATACACCGCCAAGGAAAGAATTGACCGGAGCGGTAATAGATTGTCGCCACGGTGGTTAATGGCCATGAGCACGATCGACACGGATACCGCAATCAGTAACCGAAGATTGATCGAGGAACCTTTGGAGAATATCTGCTTAATCGCGGATTAACCTGTTGATTCGGCGGTAACTCATGGTTGAATAGCCGATCCCGGCGAAATTACCGGCAGACGACACGAACTGACGCTCATTCGAGCGAAAAGAAGCCGGGGCCTTTCTCATCCATCACTTCCAGCATCCTTCCGCCACCGCGCGCAACGCAGGTCAAGGGATCATCCGCGATAACCACCGGCAATCCCGTTTCTTCGGCAATCAACCGATCAATGCCGTTGAGCAGGGCTCCACCACCGGTCAGGACGATGCCGCTGGTTGCGACATCGGCTCCGAGTTCGGGCGGTGTTTGCTCAAGCGCAATCTTGACTGCACCGACAATACCGGCCAAAGGCTCCTGAAGAGCTTCCAGGATTTCGTTGCTGTTCAGCGAGAAACTTCGCGGCACGCCTTCGGCAAGATTGCGTCCCTTGACTTCGATTTCCTTGACTTCGCTGCCCGGATAGGCCGAACCGATCGCGTGTTTGATGCGTTCCGCGGTGGATTCTCCGATCAGGGTTCCGTAGTTGCGGCGTACATAATTGATGATCGCTTCGTCAAAACGGTCGCCGCCGATCCGGACCGACGCGGAATAGACGATACCGTTCAACGAGATGACCGCAACCTCGGAAGTGCCGCCGCCGATATCCAGAACCATGGAGCCTTTGGCTTCATCGACCGGCAAGTTGGCTCCGACCGCGGCGGCCATCGGTTCTTCGATCAGATAAACTTCGCGGGCGCCCGCTCCCGCGGCCGACTCCTTGATAGCGCGGCGCTCTACCTGAGTCGAACCGCAAGGAACGCAAATCAATACCCGCGGGCTTGGGCGCAGGAGTTTGCTTTCGTGTACTTTGTGAATGAAGTACTGAAGCATTTTTTCGGTTACGGTAAAATCGGCAATTACCCCGTCCTTCAAAGGCCTGATCGCGGTAATGTTACCCGGCGTCCGCCCAAGCATCCTTTTCGCTTCGGCGCCGACCGCGGCAACGGTTTTGACGCCGCGCAGCTTATCTTCACGGATTGCGACGACCGACGGCTCATTCAGCATAATTCCCTTGCCGGGAATATAAATGAGTGTGTTCGCTGTTCCCAGATCGATCGATAAATCGTTGGAAAAAAGTCCGCGAAGTCTTTTGAACATAGGCCCGATTCCAGGTACAAATTCTGCTACTGTAACAACCGGGTAGGGCTTTGAGCAAGATATCCACCCCTGCAGTTTTTTTAATTTCGCGGCTTTCCGAAAAAATCAATATTTTCCAGCTATTTCCGGAAACATCCTTGCAACGCCTCTAATCCGGCAACTAATTCCGCTCTGTTCATAAGCCACCCGCAAAAAGTATAATTTCCCGAATGCGATGAAGTTTTTCGCGGAAAGGCAATTTCGTCTGAACGCTTCCGGCATCATGAGAGACCTTCCGGTGTGCGGGAAACTGAGCGGCTTTCCAGAGGAGTCGACAATTCCCGGCGCGATCGACGGTAAGGCCGGATGCGATGATTCCTTTGTTCCGGCAAAACGGAGTAGTAAAGTGTAATAGTCAACCAGATTCTTCACAACCACTTCGTTTCTTGCATACCGGCCACGGTTGAAACAATGAACATAACCAGTGATCACACGATCGATCAAAGGTTTTCAACCGGTAAATGATCATGCCGCAACTATGCTTCAGAACCGACGGTTCAGGTGTTGGACCAGAGAGATCAATGAGTCATGTTAAGTGTTGAAGATGTAAAAAATATAGCAACGCTGGCCCGCATTCAGATCGACCACCAGGATATCGATGGCTATGCGCGCGATCTGAGCGGCATACTGGACCTCGTGGAGCAATTGAATTCCGCGGCTACCGACGGCATTACGCCAATGGCTCATCCGCTGGACCGGAGTCAGCGATTGCGGCCCGACCGCGTTACCGAGACAAACCAGCGCGAACTCTTTCAATCACAGGCGCCGCAAGTGGAATCCGGCCTGTATCTGGTACCCAAGGTAATCGAATGAATCTTCGAGGAAACAACCTTCCGGCCGATTGGGCTGATCTCCGGAGAAACCAAACCCTTTCACCGAGGCATAGAACGATTGCAGCGGGTCTGAGCGGAACGATGTCGCCAAGCCCGCACCTGGCCGTCTTTCGGCAAGCCATTCCGGGGCCGGGAAGGGATGCTCGCGGAGGATGGGATTCGTTCTCCGTATGTCCCGGCGGTCCGCATCGCGAATTACGTTACCGATAGCCATTAACCATGCACAACAAAACCATCGCCGAACTTTCGTCCGGCTTGCATAACAGGGAGTTCAGCAGTTTGGAGGTAACGCAGGCATTCCTGGCCCGGATCCATCGATTTGACACGGACCTTAATTGCTTTATTACCTTGACCGAGGAAAACGCGATTGACGATGCCAAAGCGGCTGACCAGAAACTCGCAGCGGCCGCCGCCGGCCCGTTAACGGGGATACCGATCGCGCACAAGGATATTTTCTGCACCCGCTCGATCAAGACCAGTTGCGGCTCAAAAATGCTGGATAACTTTCATTCCCCGTACGACGCCACGGTGGTGAGCCGTCTGCATGACGCGGGGATCGTACTGCTCGGCAAGTTGAATATGGACGAATTTGCGATGGGCTCGTCGAACGAAACCAGCTTTTACGGACCGGTGAAAAATCCCTGGGATACGAGCGCGGTGCCCGGAGGGTCCTCGGGCGGCTCAGCCGCGGCAGTCGCCGCGCGGCTGGTACCCATCGCAACTGGAACGGACACGGGCGGATCGATCCGGCAGCCGGCGTCATTCTGTGGGATCACCGGACTGAAACCAACCTACGGCCGGATATCCAGATATGGGATGATTGCCTTCGCATCGAGTCTCGACCAGGCCGGGCCGCTAAGCCGGACCGCCGAAGACTCGGCGATGTTACTGCAGGCGATGGCCGGCTTCGATGAACGGGATTCGACCAGCGTCGATCATCCGGTGCCGGATTATGTCGCCGGTCTGACCAATGCCATCGATGGGATTACGATCGGTATTCCGAAAGAATTTTTCGGCAACGATTTGCAGCCTGAAATTGCGGCGTTGATCGAAGTCGCGATCGAGGAATTCCGGCGGCAGGGCGCGAATGTAAAACAGGTTTCGCTACCCCATATCAACCTGTCGATTCCCGTGTATTACGTGGTCGCTCCCGCGGAGTGCTCGGCGAACCTGTCGCGCTATGACGGGGTTCGTTTCGGGTACCGGTGCGGCAACCCGAAAGACCTCAACGACCTGTACATGCGCTCGCGCGGCGAGGGGTTTGGAGCCGAAGTCAAAAGACGGATTCTGATGGGAACTTATGCACTCTCGGCCGGCTACTACGACGCGTATTATCTGAAGGCGCAGAAAGTCCGCCGGCTTATCAGTCAGGATTTCAAGGAGGCTTTCCGGCACGTGGACGTCCTGGTCGCGCCGACTGCTCCGAGCGTCGCCTTCGGACTCGGGGAAAAAACCGGCGACCCGATCGACATGTATCTTTCGGATATATTCACGATCGCGGTCAATCTGGCCGGAATTCCGGCGATTTCGATTCCGGCCGGCTTCCTGCAGGGAAAGCCGGTGGGCATGCAATTAATCGGCAATTTCTTTTCCGAGGACCGCCTTCTGAACGTTGCCCATCGCTATCAGACGATCACTGACTGGCATCTGCGCTGTCCGGAAGGCTTTGACTAGAGAGGTCGAAACGTGGAATGGGAAACCGTCATCGGGTTGGAAATTCATGCTCAGCTCGCAACCCGATCTAAAATATTTTCCGGCGCATCGACCGCCTATGGCGCGATCCCGAATACCCAAGCCTGCGCGATCGATCTCGGACTGCCGGGCGTCCTGCCGGTGCTGAATGAGGCAGCGGTGCGGATGGCGGTCAAATTCGGTCTCGCGATCGATGCCCAGATTGCGCCAAGATCGGTTTTCGCGCGCAAAAACTACTTTTATCCGGATCTCCCGAAAGGCTACCAAATCAGCCAATTCGAAATGCCGGTGGTTGGTAAAGGACGACTGCAGATATTCGTCGACGGCCACCAAAAAACCATCGGAGTGACCCGGGCGCACCTCGAGGAAGACGCGGGAAAATCGCTGCACGAGGATTTTCATGGATTATCCGGAATCGATCTGAACCGGGCCGGAACAGCGCTGCTCGAGATCGTGTCGGAACCCGATTTGCGTTCGGCCCGAGAAGCCGTTGCCTACCTGAAAAAAATCCATGCCCTCGTGCGTTATCTGGAAATCTGTGACGGAAACATGCAGGAGGGTTCGTTCCGTTGCGACGCGAATGTGTCGGTACGCCCCAAAGGCCAACAACGATTCGGCACCCGTACCGAAATCAAGAATTTGAACTCATTCCGTTTTGTCGAGAAAGCGATCAATTACGAGGCGGCCCGTCAGATCGACCTGATCGAAAGCGGCGGCAAGGTGATTCAGGAAACCCGATTGTATGACGCGGACCGCGACGAAACTAGGTCCATGCGCAGCAAGGAAGAATCGAACGACTATCGGTATTTTCCGGACCCGGACCTGCTGCCACTGGAAATCCATCCCGACTTTCTCGCTGAAGTACGAAAAGAACTTCCGGAACTGCCGGATCAAAAACGGGAACGGTTCGAAGCCGAATACGATCTCAATGCGGTTGACGCGCAGGTTTTGACAGCTACCCGAGAGATGGCCGATTACTACGAAGCGGCCGTCAAAACTTCCGCTGCCGATCCGAAATTATGCGCCAACTGGATCATCGTTGATTTGGTCGGCGCCTTGAACAAGGCCGGCCTGGAACTCGGAGTCTGCCCGATCCGCCCCGGACGGCTGGCCGGATTGTTCCGCAGAATCGAAGATCACACGATCTCGGGCAAAATCGCGAAACAGGTTTTCGAAATCATGTGGCAATCCGATGCCGACGCCGATGCGATCATCGAAGAAAAAGGGCTCCGACAAATAACCGATACCGGCGCCATCGAAAAAATCATCGATCGGATCATCGCGGATAATCCGGCTCAACTCGAACAATATCGAAGCGGAAAGGAAAAGGTACTCGGTTACTTTGTCGGCGAGGTCATGAAAGCCACCCGGGGTAAAGCAAATCCAGGAGAAGTCAATAATTTACTCAAGCCGAAACTCGATGGGTAACGAATGGGGTCTATCGTATTATCAAGGCTCGCCACCGGGCCGGCGCCGGTAGATCATTTTTATAACCCTGGACTTCGCGTAGAATTGCGGCTCCAATGATCCAGGGGAGTCTTCAATGTACAGATCAATCGTCCTGTCCGCTTGGTTGATATTGGCCGGCCACGAGTTTGCGGTCGGCGAAGTACAGCAATGGGATTCGTCGAGATTGACCGACCAGACTATCGAGGCCATCCAACAACAGACGCTAAACTACCATCGATGTCTCGACCGGCAAATGGCCGCCTTCAATCAAAAAGATTTCGATTCCCGAACCGCTTCAAACTCGGTGCTGAAGCAGTGTGAAGATCAACTCGATCCGATCCGAAGTTCGCTGCTGAACGAGCACGTTCCGATCGAAATCGCAAACCGGTATCTGCTCAGAAAAAGACACGAAGCCGCGAGGCAGGTATTGAAATTCATGATGTTTGCCGAAAGCCAGCAGAACGGCCATTGATCTTGAATTCCTGCTCGCCGAAAAAAACCGTGAACACCACGGTTGGGTGGTTAAAAAATCCAGTTCAGAAATGTGGATCATGGTTTCATTGAACTTGAAAAGCGAGGAACCAACCCCATTGATAGGTTTTCACTGACCCGTCCAATCAGGAATCGCGAAAGCAATTTCGATCTTCCACGCGGCGTTCCGGATTCCATGCAAGAACGGAAAAACCGGGCATTTATTCAAACCATCGAGCCACGTTTATGAACTTTGATTTTACCACCTTGCCGGAAAAATTCGACGCGCTGCACTTGGCCTTCGCTGGTGTCGCGATCATCGAATTGATATTGCTGGTTGTCCTGCTCAGCCTGATCGTGATCGGCTTGATGCGAAAAGATCGCCGGTCCGGCGAATATGCGGCGATACCCGAAAAGTCGATGGCCCCACCGGCAGTCGCGCCGCCAACTCCGAAATCCGACAACAAGCCGCAAACGATTAGCCTAAAGGAAGTCGCGCCTGACGCGGCGCTGCAGTTGCTCGGACTTCTTCAGCAGCAGGCCCGTTTTATCGATTTCGTCGAGGAAGACATTCAATCCTATTCCGATTCGGATATCGGCGCCGCGGCACGTATCGTCCACGCAGGCTGCCATAAGGTCTTACATAATCATTTCGAATTTTCTGCGGTACGCCCGGAAAGCGAAAACAGCCGCGTAACCATCAAAGCCGGATTCGATCCGGCCACGGTGCGCCTGACCGGAAATATTGTCGGCAACGCGCCTTTTAATGGCACCTTAGTCCATCGTGGCTGGCAGGTCACCGATATCCGGCTGCCGAAACTCGCCGAAAACCACAACGTTAAGGTAGTCGCGCCCGCGGAGGTGGAACTGTGAATGAAACTACGCAACCGGACGGACCCCGCTACTCGGTCGGGATTGACCTCGGCACGACGAACTGCGTGTTATCGTCGCTCGATCTGACCCTCAGCGAAGGCGACAAAGTCGTCCAGAAGGTAATGGCGATACCGCAACTGGTCTCCCCAGGTGTCGTCGACAACAGAAAGCAATTACCGTCGTTTTTGTATCAGGCCCATGAAGCCGAATTGGCCGAAGCGGATCTGGTCCTGCCCTGGACCGATAAACCCGATGCCACCGTCGGGGAACTGGCCCGGCAGCTCGGAAGCAAAACCCCGATCCGCCTGGTTGCGAGCGCCAAAAGCTGGCTTTGCCATGCCGGAGTGGACTGCCGGGCCGCGATTCTGCCGATCGAGGCGCCGCCAGAAGTCAAACGCATTTCACCGCTGGAAGCAACCATCCGCTACCTGGAACATATGAAAGGGGCATGGGACCATGAACACCCGGATGCCCAGCTGGAAAAGCAAGACCTCGTGATCACGGTCCCGGCGTCGTTTGACCCCGCGGCCAGGGAACTGACCGCGGAAGCGGCCAGGACGGTCGGCATCGGCCATGCAATCCTGCTCGAAGAACCCCAATCCGCGCTGTACAGCTGGATTCAGCAGAGTCATGGCGGCTGGCGCGACCAGGTTCATGTCGGTGAAATCATTCTCGTCGTCGACGTCGGCGGCGGGACCACCGATTTTTCGTTGATCGCGGTGACCCAGCAGGACGGGAATCTGGAACTGAAACGGATTGCGGTCGGCGATCATATTTTACTCGGCGGGGACAACATGGATCTGGCCCTGGCTTATACCGTCAAAGCCAAACTCGCGGCTCAGGGAAAATCCTTGCAACCCTGGCAGATTCAGGCATTGACCCATGGCTGCCGCGATGCCAAGGAGGCCCTGTTCAAAGATTCCTCCCTGAGCGAAATGCCGCTGGTCGTACCGAGCCGGGGTGCTTCGCTGGTCGGGGCCAGCATCCGGACCGAATTGACTCGCGACGAAGTGAATAAAGTCCTGATTGAAGGCTTTTTGCCCGAAGTAAAGGTATCGGAGCGTCCGTTTTCTCAACCCCGGACCGGTCTGACCACGATCGGACTGCCTTATGCGCAAGACGCCGCCGTAACCCGTCACCTGGGTTTCTTTCTAACCCGGCAGCTTGCCGCGATTGACGATGTTCCGGGCTATCGAAAACCTGAAAACGCCAGTTTCCTGCATCCGACCGCGGTCCTGATGAACGGCGGCGTACTCAAAGCCGAAGCGCTCGCGAACCGCCTCATGAACATACTCAATGGCTGGCTTCAAGCCGAACAAGCCCGGCGGGCCCGCTTGCTCGAAGGCGCCGACCTCGATTTATCCGTTGCCTGCGGCGCCGCGTATTATGGTTATGTCCGCAAAGGCCGCGGCGTCAGAATCCGCGGCGGCACCGCCGCATCGTACTATGTCGGCGTCGAAAGCGCGATGCCGGCAGTGCCCGGAATGCCGCCCCCGCTGCAAGCATTGTGCATTGCTCCTTTCAATATGGAGGAAGGAACCGAGGAGCAATTGCCGCCCCATGAATTCGGTCTGGTCGTTGGCGCGCCGGTGCGCTTCCGCTTTTTCGGCTCGACCGTGCGGCGTGAAGACACGGCCGGTACCCGCCTCGATTACTGGACGCCGGACGACATCGAAGAACTCGATGAAATCGAGGTCACCCTGCCGCTCGAAGGACGGGACCCGGGTGAAGTGGTTCCGGTTCAGCTCTGCGCCGCGGTTACCGAGGTCGGCACGCTAAAACTCGAAGCGGTCGCCAGGGACGGCGGTAATCGCTGGAAAGTTGAGTTCGACGTTCGGGCCGGCGACGACAACACACCATTCACGGCGAACGCTCCGGATATCAATGCCGGCTCCGCGTCGAGCGGTCTCGATGAATCGCCCGGCGGCGGGCCTGAAGCGGCGCCCGAAACCGTTGCCGCGCCGGCCGACGAAGTCGAAGAAAAGGTGGAACCGGCGCAGTCCGGGGACGAAAAACGCGGCAAGGGATTCTGGTCCTTCAAGAAATAGACCCACTCTTCTTGCCGTTGTCGGCTTCGTCAATGCCCGAGGCAGGCCTCCCAATTTCCGTAAATCGAGTTCCTCGTCGTTGCTCCCGGCACAGAAAATGGTAGTTCGATCCGCTTAAGGAGCGTGAACATTCCGAGAAAACTACACCGTTATATCGTCGGCATTGACCTCGGCACCACGCACACCGCGGCTGCGTACTCCGACACTCGAAAAAAGTCGCACGAAGTGCGGCTTTTCGAAATCGAGCAATTGGTCGCACCGGGCGAAATCGCGGCGAGACCGTTATTGCCGTCGGTGCGTTACCACCCGGCCGAGGGCGAATTACCGGAAAAGGATATCGGACTTCCGTGGACGAATGCTGAGTTCAACGATCCCGTGCGCACGCCGGTGATCGGCGAACTGGCGCGGAATCTCGGCGCAAAAAGTCAGGGGCGAACGGTCCATAGCGCAAAAAGCTGGTTATCGCATGGCTCCGTCGATCGGCGTGCGCAGATACTGCCCTGGGGCGCGAGCGAGGACGTCGAAAAAATTTCACCGGTGGTCGCAAGCGCGAGTTACCTCGCCCATGTCCGGGGCGCCTGGAACTATAAATTTCCGGAGTATCCGCTGGAACAGCAGGATATCATCCTGACCATCCCGGCCTCGTTCGACGAAATGGCGCGGACGCTGACCCTTGAAGCGGCGCGCCTCGCGGGCTTGAAAAACACTCGCCTGCTGGAAGAACCACAGGCCGTGTTCTATGACTGGCTCTGGACTCATCGCGAAAATCTCAAAGAGTCGTTGACGGACATCGGTTTGTTGATGGTCTGCGACATCGGCGGGGGCACTTGTGACTTTACGCTGATCCGCGTCAGGCTCGACAACGGCGAACCGGTCCTGGATCGCATCGGCGTGGGCGACCATTTGATGCTCGGCGGAGACAATATCGACCTGACTTTGGCCCATCTCGTCGAAAAGCGGTTGACTTTCGGTAGTGACAAACTTTCGAGCGCCAATCTCTACCAATTGATCGAACAATGTCGCGCGGTGAAAGAAAAGCTGCTTGGCCCGGACGCCGCCGATCGCGGCAAAGTGACCTTGCTCGGCGGGGGCTCCAGATTGGTCGGCGGCGCCCGATCGGTCGAATTGAGCCGGAGCGAGGTGGAGGCGACCGTGCTCGATGGCTTCTTTCCGCTCGGCGAGCTCGATCAGCAACCGGAACGCAAGCGCAGCGCCGTAGTGGAATTCGGGCTCCCGTACGTCGCGGATCCCGCGATCTCCCGACATATCGCCGCGTTTCTGAAGGATCATGAAAAAGTTTCCCGGGAGGCCCTGAACGGCGAGCAACACGAGTTCGTACCGGATGCAATTCTTTTAAACGGAGGAGTGTTTCGAAGTACGCGCATCACCGATCGCGTAATCGAGATTCTGTCCGCCTGGACCAGCAAAAAGCTGCGCCAACTCGAAAATCCAAAACCCGAGCTTGCGGTTGCGTTCGGCGCGGTGTCCTACGGATTGGCGCGACAGGGCAAGCACATCAAAATCGGCGGCGGGTCGGCACGGCATTATTTTTTACAGGTCGATCAAGGCAAAAGCGGGAACGCGCGTGGTGTCTGCATACTGCCGAGGGGTACCGAGGAAGGGCAGGAAATCAGGCTGACCGGGCGGACTTTTCTGCTCCGGCTCGGCGAACCGGTGCGCTTCCACCTGGTGTCCTCGATTGAGGATACCGCGATCCAGCCCGGGGAATTGGTCGATGTCGAAGATGAAAAATTCGTTTCGTTGCCGCCGCTGGCCGTGACCCTGCACAGCGACTCCGAGAACGGTCGGCAGCGAATTGTGGAACTCGCGGTTGCACTGACTGAACTCGGAATCCTCCAAATCCAGTGCGTCGCCAAGGACGGTTCAGCCGATCAACGTTGGGATGTCCAATTTCAATTGCGCGGCAAGCCGTTCGCGATCGACAGCGATGCCAAACTGCCCGCCAATTACGGCACCGCCAGACAACGAATCATCGAAGTCTTCGGGCATAAATCCGAGCAAAAAGCCGACTCGGCGGTAAAAGGCTTGCGCGGCACGCTGGAAAAACTGCTTGGAAATCGAGACACCTGGCCAACGCCTTTGATCCGCGAGCTGTTCGGCGTATTGCTTGAAACCGCGAAAAACCGGCGGCGCTCGGCGAGCCATGAACGCGTTTGGCTGAGTCTTGCTGGTTTCTGCCTGCGGCCCGGATTCGGGGTGGTTCTAGACCACTGGCGGGTCGACCAAGTGTGGCGCATCCACGGCAACGGCCCGCAATTTGTCAACGAAGCCCAGAACTGGGCTGAATGGTGGACTTTGTGGCGGCGGGTAGCCGGCGGCCTCGACGAAGCCCGCCAGCAACAGATTTACCAGAATATCGCCAACTACCTGAATCCGGCGACCGCCCGGCAGGGGAAAACCGCAAAAGAGATCAAAAAGCGAGGTTACGAAGACCTCGTCCGTCTGGCAGGAGTCCTGGAACGGCTGCCCGTGGAGGATAAAATCCAGATCGGCGGGTGGCTGATCGAACGGCTCGAAAAGCCCACGGAGCCGGAGCAGAGTTGGTGGGCACTCGGAAGGATTGCCGCTCGTGTGCCGTTTCATGGCAGCATCCACAACGTGGTCCCACCTGATACCGCGAGCCGTTGGCTCGGATTTATTCTTGACCAGGATTGGAAAAATTCGCCGCACATCGGCTTCGCCGCGACGATCCTGGGACGCTTGAGCGGCGACCGGGAACGGGATCTGGATGCGGACCAGACACAGCGGATACTGACCAAGCTACAGGTATCCAAGGCGCCCCAGTCCTGGAGCCAATTGGTCAGCGAAGTGGCCGAACTCGAAGAGTCCGACGCCAAACGCATCTTCGGCGAAGCCCTGCCGCCGGGACTCAAGCTTCTGGATTAGTCAGAAACTACATGGGCTTGACGTCAATGGCCAGATTCCGCAGTCGACCAAATCAAAGCAATGGGCTTGAGTTCCGGAACCGTGAATGGAAAATTAAAGTTCGCCATTTCTACCGCAATTCGTCCACTAGCTTCTTCTATTAGATTGGTTAGTCCCTCTGTCTGAACAGTTAATTCTCCTGGCTCCTTTTCCTTTAATCGAATATTATTCAGGTGTTCCAGAACTTGCCAATCGCGTAGTATCGTCCAAACGTCTTTGCCATTGGTTTCAATACCGACTAGCGCCTGACGCATATGGCCAGTCCTTTCTGTTACCCGGTCAAATATTTGGTAAATTACCAATGATGAACTGGCCTCGTTACAAAAGGTTAGCGAGACTGGATACTCCAGAGCGACTCTTAATGCTTTGTCAAAAATTTTATGGCCGACACCTAGCACTTTTTCTGCGGTTTTGCCCCCTGTTGCCCCTCGGTCAAAAACCATTTCCTCATATTTCCTTCGGATTCCGGGCTCGTCGAGCCAGGTTTCTGGAGTCTTGAAGCTAAGCTTTTCGCCGTTCCGTAAAGCTCTACGCCGCTGCAACGCCAGCATATTCTCGAAGAAAATACGCAAATGCGGGAGATCCACGTTTGGAACGTCTTTCAGTCCGGTCAAATCGAAACGCGTGGCGTTTCCCACCAACGCCTTGACCGTATCGATCGCCGATTCCCCCCCAAATGTCGAGGACTTCTCGTCGAACCAGTCATCCAGCCGACCTCGCTTTACGAAATGCCCTTCACTGAACAGCTGTGTGAAGATGCCCGGTGAAGACATACCCAGTACCAATTGCAAGAGATCTTCAGGCTCGTCCATAGCACTTGAAAGAGCAAACATGATTCGCGCGAGTTTTGCGTTTAGCAAATCCCATATCCGTGACTCCACTGTAGCAGGATTTCGCAGGGTGATTACTTCAACGGATTCTTTTTGTCCGTATCGATTAAGACGGCCCACGCGTTGATGAAGGCGCATCGGATTCCAGGGAAGATCGACATGAATCAAGGAATGACATTTCTCTTGCAGGTCAATGCCTTCACCTCCCGCCTCGGTGGAAATCAAAAAGCGGACCTTACCGGCATTGAACAGATCGGCAGCGTCCCCTCTGTCAATCGTTCGAGTTACCACGGACTTATCCGGAAGAACCAAGTCTTCCAGTTTCTCGTCTCCGTTAATGAACGTGACACAGTCTGCACCATACTTTGACATCAAGGCGGTAATCAGCAGGGCTTGGGTCGCCTTGTATTCCGTGAAGAAAAGAACCTGGCGTTTCTTGAATCGATTCTCTAAAACGTCAAGAATCTTTTCGATTTTGGTTTCGGTAGCTACCGCGTCCGCGGATTCCACGAGCGATTCAAGATGCGGGATTTCTTCTTCCATGAGTGTAAGGGTTGCTTCGGCCAACATCACATCAACATCGTTCTCCAAATCTTGCAAAATTGGCGAATCGTCATCCGCCGAAGCAAAAGCTGCCTGCTCCTTAGCCGAAAGGCGAATTTTTTCCCGCAGTTTCTCTCGCGTGGTCCGAAGCCTTTCCAAGCGTCCCTTCAAGGCCTTACGGATTGCAGCGACCGAACTGGATGCCAGTTTCTGCATGGCGATCAGAACAAGAATGACTTGACCACCCTCCCTCGCCGTGAGAGAGGTGGCATAGGCTTTCCCGCTCGCGATAAAGTCCGTCAACAACCTATAAAATGCCTCCTCTTCCGGCCTGTATGAGTAAGTCTCCGGGTGAACTCTAACGGGCTTGAACAGTTTATTACCCTGCATATCCGTAACCAAGCCCTTATTGTTACGGATCAGCACCTCCCGCAACTGCTCAATCTGTTCATGATCAGGTTTCCTCGGATCGAACAAGTCGGGCCGCAGCAGCTTCATGAGCGACCAAAATCCATAGGGTTTACCGCGATGAGGTGTGCCGGTAAAAAAAACGCAGGATTCCACCTTCTGTTGCTCCAGCAATCTTTCGACAAACCGGTAACCGAGTGTTGAGCCCCTGGTTTCGTCGGCGTTCAGGTGGTGCGCCTCATCAACGATCAACAGATCCCATGGCGCAGCCTCCAACATCCTTTCGTGTCTGCCATTTCGGTCGGTGCGTAACGTCGGGACCGAGGCGACCACCTGGTGATGGGTGTTCCAAAAATCTCCTCTTTTGCTGTCGGCTTCCGTTGAATATCTGGCTAATCGGATATCGAACATTTCCCTGAGCCTGAACTGCCATTGTTCAACCAGGGAAGCAGGACACAGGACCAACAAACGACGAACTAATCCTTTGGAGATCAGAGGCCACAGGATTAGACCGGCCTCGATGGTCTTACCCAGACCCACATCATCAGCAACGAGATAACGGATAGGCCAGCGGCGCGATACACGATGACATACCCACAGCTGATGGGGCAGTAGAGAGATTCTTGACCGCGAAAATACCCCCCAGGAATCGTTGACGGATTAAATAGCCGCAGCCTGACATTTGGCGATCACTTCTAGCGGGTTATGCCATTCATTAGACTCCAGTGCTGCTCGCAGGCTGACCTGCTTCTTCAGGACCTGTACGTCGCACTCTTCCAAGCCATGTTCAAACCGGACAATGGCCGTCTCGCCTTTCGGAAATTCCACCGTACCTGGGCCATACCGCTGATGAACAACTTCATCACCTGGATTGAGCTGCAGGCCAACTTTTTCCCCCTTCATCTAAAACTCCTCCTCGGCTGTCAGCGCTCGGCCCAATAACTCTTGCTGAAGTTCCCAGCTCTCCGAAACGATTCGCAGGGGAATATCGAAGTCGCCGCAAAAGCTCGACTTTTCTGCGCCCAGATTCTCCGTCAAGAACTCGAAAATGATCGGAGATGCTTTGAGCCGTGGCACTTCCTCGATATTTTTACACCCCATTTCATAAAAGAGGCGCCGAACGCGTTTATAGGGAACATAGGCGTGCTTGCGTAGATACGGGCTGTCAATAATTTTACTTCGAATCAGTTCGCGAATCACGAAGTTCGCTCCCATCCCCAATGTCCTTCCGAGGGGCGGAGCTGATATACCGCCACCCTGCTGATCGCAGTCTGCCAAAGGCGTAAGTACCAACTCCAAATCGAAATCACGTCGGTACCTTTTAAGTTCGCATAATAGCTCCGCATAATAATCAAGATGACGGCACAACTTATATATAATTAGGAACCGTATCATCCACTGTTCGTACTCCTGTTGATCTACCTGATTGTCGATAAACTCATCCAGTACACCCATCCACTCTTCGCATCGCTGAGCCGGTTGGGGATCTGTAAACACTTCCCACCAGCCTCGGCGCTGACAGTTTTCTATAAACGTACGGTGCTGCTCGGGCCGCACTCTCCCCATCGTGTGGAATCCACCAAGAAGCAGCAGGACCAGCCAGGATGAGCGGTCAATATTTCCTAAGTTATCGTCAGTCAAGCAGGGTAGACGCCCCTCCGGATAGGTCTTGCGCCGATACTCACCAAGTTTTTCGACCTTGACTTCCTCCCACCAATCATAGATGTTATGCAGAGCTTGCTTGGGCTCGATCGGTTCCGGAGGCCTGTATAACGACTTCCACCGTAACTATTCAGACCCCCCTCCTCATTTTTGGATGAGTTTTAGACCGTGCAGCGGAAAATCAACAACTTACGATAAGCAAGATCGTGTTTTTCGAGAGAAACATAGGGGCGGTCTGAATAATTACCTTCCACCCGTAGTCCTGCCACGCCTTCCTGCTTTCATCCGGAGTTTTTAGTATTTGATAAACCAGCTTTGAACGGTGGTTATAATCCCAGTCCGACAGATACTCTGAATTTTCGTCAATCTCCACCAACCAGGTACCAGCAAATCCTATCTCATGTAGCGCATCGGTAACTTGCCCCGACATCTCACCGTCCACCAGGTAGCCGAGGGCTGCACGACGTCTACCGCTGTCCTTGGCTTGAAGGATCCATTCCTTAAGCTTCTCCGTCGGCGCTTCGAGCCTGTCGCGGCATAAGAGGAAAAAATCGACAGCGTTGCCGCAGTATTCTTTTGCCAACCGATTACTATCCGGTGCGAACGCCCAGCGAAGCGCCTCATCTTCGCTACCGCTTTTTTTGGTAAGGAGAGCCTTCGCCTTCTCCGCGGTACCGCCAGCGGAAAGAAATCTCAGGTCTCCTGCCTTATCTACGGCAAGTTTGAGGTCGTTGATCTGTTCGCGTGGAATCTTTTTTTCAGGCTGTTGCCATCTGTCCAATTTTCCTGGATTCAGCGCTTCGCCCAGCGTGTTTGCGTCTGCCGGGGTTATAGCTTTGTGATTATCCAGCTGAATGATCAGATTCGACAGACTCATTGATTTCCACTGCGCCGTACTCGTGGCAAACTCCGGCACGAGTATCCTTAGCCAGGTCGCCACTTCGGAGGACACTGCCGTACTCGTATTCAATACGGGCCGGAAGCAGGACGCCTTGGCCACGGCTTGCAAGACGCAATCATCCAACAGGGCATCTTTGAGCACCGTCCTCACGTCCGACCAACGGATTAATCGCTTCAAATCTTCTGGAAGGCCATTCGGAACTAAATCGTGGTCTGCGGCTAGTTTTCTAAGCCCCTCGCCGAGGAATGAAGTAGCGATAACCCGGGAGCGGAAATCACGTGGCATCTGGGGTAAACGCGCCATCAATACGTTCCACAGCGAACACCAGAAGTGGTACGGTTCGAGCTTGGGAGCGAATTGCATTGCTGCAGCTACCGCTTCCCACTGCTTCATTACAGATTCGCGAAGCCGATCTAATTCAGAAGCCAGCTGTTTCCCTAGCCGTTGCGCCAGTTGTTGGTTTCCTGTCGGGCTCGCGGAAAGACGGGAACGCCCCGCGTCCACTTCGAACATGGCATTGATTGCGAAGCCAAGCCGCTCTTGCTCCTTTAAGGGCGCGGTCACCCAAAGGTTGGGAATTTCTTTGGGCAACTCGATAAATCCTTGCGTGCCGATTGCTACGAGCATCGCGCCGTCGGCAAGCACAATCTTCATTACAAGAAGATCGGCATCTTCTTGACGCACGTGTCCTACCGAGATGTTTTCGCAACCGGGAAGTCGTTTACCTTCCCAACTCGCTGAAAATGTTTTCGCTTTCGTTCCCTCGATGTCGATAGTGCGAATATTTCGTGAAAAGGCGACCATGATACCAGCCACTTTCGAGAATTGACCAAGGACCTCGACTTCTGTTACTCCGACAAGCGGTAGATATATACCTGTACCGGGCCAACGGCTATCCGATTGGCGCTCGGACAGCCGCTGCCGGATTTCTTGGCTCTCGTCATTGAGGGTCGGGACAGGCAACAAGCCCCCGACAATTTCTGCTTGGAGCCGACCACTGACGAGTGTCGGCCGGTCGGATACCAGCCAAACGCTCTTGAACCCCAAGCCGAACTTTCCAGTAACATCTTCCCCCTTGTCCGACGCGGACAAGATCAGCATGTTTTCCAGATCCCGATCAAATCCCCAGTCGCGCCCGGGAAACCCGTTGCTGCCAATTTGGTTGATGGCTCTCCCCCAGTGCAGGAAGACGAGTCGATCCGCTGTCGCCTCCACAACAAATCGACAAACGGAAGGGGGCAGCGGATCAACCGCCAGACCGCCCGGCTTTGCTGGATACGCATCGATCAACTCCAGATCATGCAACGCATCATCGGCGTTTTGGAAAAGTTCGAAAGGGACGCTCTCCGCTTGGTACTGAAAATCGCGGATTTTGCGGCGTACTGATTCTAATATTGCTTGCTGCACCCCCTCGTCCATTTCAATAGTTGTTTGCAACTCAGAAAGGGCAATTTCTTTAGCCTTTCTGTATTTTTGTTTCCCTGCTGTACCAGTGAACTCTGCTGTACCAGTGAACTCTATTTCTCTTCTTTCCTCCTCGCGATACCGATTCAAGCCGGCGCTTAGCTCAGGATGCTTGTGGGCTCCCAATTGCTTGAGGTAGAAGGGAATGTACTGCAAGATCAGCGAACGAGCCAACTCGATGTCTACCTGGTCGACTTATCCAATTCGTTCCACAGAGCATCGAGACGGGGTTGTGTCTGGTTAAAAACCTCACGCAATAGGTAATCCGTCGAATTCCGCAGACAGGAGGACAGCTGTTTTTCGGAGCATTGCTCAATCGCAATTTTCCGAAGAACGAGATCGACCCGATATCCACTTCGCTTATCCAGAGGGAAATAGCTCGGCTTCCCGACAAACAACGTAGAAAATTTTTCCTCCAGCCCAACTTGGATTACCTCACCAAGAATCGAATGGACCCGAAGCGTTTGGGCGTCATGGACTCGAACAGTCATCCGAAAATATTCCAGAGCGCTCTCGAATGAGAACCCGGACAGCCAGGTTTTGGCACCTCCACACTCTGTCCCCTGCGGTGTCTGCCAAGGGAATTGTGCGATAAGCCATACTCTCGAATGCGGTCTAACACAATCCTCACAATGCGTCTTGATCGATTCATCGGCTCCGAACAAAAGCACTAACGCACCTGTCAACGCGGGTGTTACTCGGCCCACCCATAGCTGAAAGTATTCTCGGAGTATCTCAGCGCAGGCAGCGAGTTGCGTAGTAGAGTCGATTTCTTCGGGATATTTCGCAGAATCCCCGGTACCCTGATCTTGGAATATCAGGTTATCCAGTATCCGCGCTTGTTCGAGATCCAGCACATTGATTACCGCTACCCCGACAACGCCGCTGACCAGTTCTTTGCTAGGCACCCAGCGGTTGGCCTGATTGAGCAGTTTCAAGCGGAAAACTGCGTCCGCCGCGTTCTCCATCTTGGCGAAGACCTTGAGATAACGATTGAATACGTGTGCAGCCTGTTTCGAATCGCTCCCCCGGTCGGCGACCCAATTCAACAGGTTCACGATAGCATCCAGGCTCATCGCTCGGTTCATGGATGAGGCCACCGGTGTTAGATCGAGGTCTCCATCCGTCTTGATCACGAGGTTTGCCAGGAGCCGCCATCCTGCATGCCCATAGGAGGACAAGAACTGAGCGCTTTCACGGAGTGCATCAGAATCTTCGAACGCGACGCCACCAATCTGGTACTGGTCAAGGTCGGCCAACACCAAGGCCAGCCGTTCCAAGCCTTCTTGCTCACCCACAAAATAGCTTTCCCTGACTTTCGGGTAGAAAGGATGCGCCTTGACCTCTGCATCCAATCGTGATGGCGTAATAAAGGTTCCCGGCGCCTGGGCCAGGATGCGATCCAACTCTCCTTCGATTGTCTCGAAATCAATAATATCGTCGGGACTATAAAGCGCCTCGCCGTCCGAGGGAACCCAGGTAACGCCCTTTATGCGAATGATCAACTTTGTTGATGGCGAATTAGACGATAAACTCTGTGACTGCAGAGCGTCAACAATCACACGCCAGACATTCGACATATCCGGACGCCTCAAAGCGATTTCGATAACCGCGCTTTCATCCAGCGGTTTCAGGAGATCTTTCTGCCGTCGCGATACTTCCACGTCTTGACTGCACGGAATCAGGTCTACGCCTAGGAGAAGTTCATCCTGAATGTTTGTCCCATCGCATTCGAGATAGACATTTTCCGCATCACCCCGAACCGGGTTACCCTGGCGGGTCCAATGAAACGGCAGAGAGAGCCAGAGAGCGTCGTCCGTAACCTCCCGGAGAATCTGTTCGCACTCTTTTTGGTCGAATCGCGAGGAATCGATTACTGAAAGATTTCGTCGTATTAACTCCTCGACTACAGAATCCGCACGGATTTCCTTGATATTGACCATCCGTGAAGTCTCGCGAGATAACTGATCGGCGATATCGCTTTTCAGCAGATTCCAGGGATCCTCTTCATCCTCGACTAATTGAGCCCACAGCTTTCGCCAAACCGGATGCTGTTCTTCGCCCAGGATCCAGAGCGAATCGCCACAGTTAAAAAATTGGTCGACATCTGCATGCAGAAGCAAGCGCAGTCCTCGAATCTCCGTGTCCCCGTCGGGCGCGCCAACGCTTCCAGCAAGATTCGCTCTTCCTTTTAGGTCTCCAAGGATTCTGGCTTTTTGCCCCAGAGCGCGGAGAACAGCGCCACCGTTGCATGGCGCGATCGCGCGTTCCTGATTGAGAGCTAGTTCCGCAGTTTCTTTGTTGATGAGAACGACCCGGTCACGGGGCAGTACTTTCTGAAAAGCGGGCGCCAGCCCCAATCTCTCCAGCGGACTAAGACCCTGGCTATAGCCGAACAAAAGTCCATTGTCCCTGACAGATCGTATTTCTCCCGGGGAAACAGCCAGGGTTTCATCCGCTCGGCAGTCGAACGCCTCCAACACATGCAAATCTGTGCAGCGATGCAACAGGTTCGCCCGGAATCCCACCGGAACCCCCTCTATGATCCGTCTGGAAAGCGTCAAAGCCGCTTTCTGAAGTCCTTTACTCGGTGACCTCTCTATATCCAACGCGTCATGCACTTTCCTAAGCAGACTAGCTGCGTCCTCAACCGATAGCGACGCACTGCTTGTCCAAGCTGGCGGATAGAAACGAGCCGGGACCAGTAAAATATCGGTATCGATGGAGAACAACTGTTTGAGAAGAGTGGAAGGGAGCTGATTTTCTATCTGGAAACATCGCTTCTCGTCAATATGACTGATGATTTCCCGAACGCGTTGCTGGTTTTTACCCAGTTTATCCTCGTCATTAAGAATGATCCCCTGTTTGAATAAATTCGCTAGGGTCTTGTTAACCGTCCCGACACGGATACACGGTCCTGCAGACTCCTTCAGGAAGCTGGCGAAGTAATCCAAAAGCGTAGATTCTGAAAAAAGCGCTCGGGAATCGATGGATTCCATGAGATCGAAAAGATCCTGCTCGTTCCACTGCACCACCGATTCAGGGTGTACGATGTTTGGTGCGCCTGTAACGGACAGCCAATATTTGTTTGTGATGGCCTGGAGGCCCGCGAAAAGCCGCCAGGGCCTCGTTGGATCGGCCGCAGGAGGCACTGGAAGACCCAGCACCTTCTTAACGTTGCTTCGAAGCGCCCATCTCACCCCGTCTTGGGTAATTTCTCTTAGCCAGCTCTGACGTTCTGTAATTGGGTCTCGGAATCGGTTCAGCAAAGAAGTCCGATTCAGCGCGTCGGAAAGGGCCGTTCGCGCGTTTTCAACCAACGACAGATCGGTGCAGAATGCATCCAGCGCCGGTAGCAGGAGCGGGAGTACCGCAATCCGCAACAACTCGCAATTCCAGGCCCGGCGCAAGGTCTCTTCACTATCGAACTTATTGCTGCTGCGGCCGTCGCAGTCGTCCAATCCATGCACACCCTGGCGGCCAGCATCGACAAAAAAATAACCGTGCAATGTGAGACGAAAGTCGTGGATCCCGTCGCACCGGATCGTTTGCGAATCGCGAGCTTCGTCGAGAGGCAGGAACACCGACCAATTGGTTATGAGTCGCCCCATGCCCGGCGTGCGGGAGAAATAAACTGCGCCATGGGGTTGTGCCTTGTCCTTTGCCTCCCTGGAACGTCCCAGATTATCCCTTACATAACTACTGGGCCAAAGATCGTGACTATGCATAGCAGTCAGAGAGGGATTCCAACCAAAATACTCCATCCCGGAAAAGTCCAGTGTCTGATTTACCTCATTCCTGATCACATGGATTCTACCTTTCAAAACTTTTCGGTTGTCACCTGGAATATCGGATTCCAATTTAACCAACGATGGTCTCTTGGCGCCGTCGCCAAGGACAACGTAGAAGTTGGGCTCGACAGGCGGTCTGATTCGGTCGATCTTCCAATAGGCAGCCCGTTTCACATGACGGAGCATAGGAATCAATGTGGCGATTTTGACACCAAGGTCATCTTCGTCCAGAAAATCGAGCAACGCCATGTCGTCGCCCGGATATTCCGAAACGATCGACCCCGTCCGTTTTCCATTGGGGAGGTCGAGATGGGCCTTTTTTCTCAGAGGCAGCCAAAGGATGAAGCACCCGCCCGGATCAGGCGATATTTTGTCGATGATCCCGGACAAACGGTTTCTGATAATCTGAACATCTTCGTCGCGAAACTGATCCCAATCTTGATGCAGGGTTTGTTCGGAATCCGGTCCGCTCCATGGATTCAGAACTTCCGCGTAGGTTTGGTTACCGTAGTGCGCCAGAAAGAAAAACGCCTCGCAAAAATGGAAAACGCTTTTCATACCCAAGCCGAATTTACCGATACTGGCCTTGTCCGCAGCCTTGGAATTCAGGCCGAAGGATCGAATTCCGCGGGCATCAGAGGCCTTGAACTTCCCATTGTTGATTAGAAACAGCCCAGGTCCCCGCAACAAAGGGTGCACAGCTTTCGGCAGGCCGGAAGAAAGTCCGTAGTGGAACTCTGATGCTAGCGCATCGTCGGTGTTCTGTATCAACTCCTTGAGTACCGGAAAACCGGTTTGATACCGATCACGCAGGTTATCCGCGATTAGGTTGACGAACTGAATCGGGTCCTGGTTGAAGCCGGCACCGGCCATGGTTATTTCTACTCCCCGTGTTGTATGGGTGTTTCAGTTCCGCTTTCTATCTCTGAGGATCAGCAATTCAATTTCTCACCAGGGAACCGGGAGAGTTCCACAGTCTCCAGTATTTCATCACCCGCCGTGGTATTCGCGCAATACTTCCCAAATTTACACCAGTGAATTAAACGGACGTGATCAAAGGCTTTGTTCACCCGCGAGCGTTTCCAGAAAAGCGGCCAACGCGTCGTCCAGGGGCGCGTCGATCCGCATTTCCCGTCCGGTTTGCGGGTGGTCGAATTCGAGGCTGCTCGCATGCAGAAAAAGCCGTTTCAAGCCTAATTTGCGAAAAAACCGGTTACGATCGGCATTCCCGTAGCGTTCGTCGCCGATGATTGGGAACCCCAGAAATGCGGCGTGGACCCGAATCTGATGGGTACGGCCGGTTTTTGGAAAAACTTCTACGAGAGTCGCACTGGCATACTTGCGTTGACGAACGAAATCGGTTCGGGACGGTTTCCCCTGGTCGCTGATTTCAGCCATGCGTTCGCCGCTCTTTTTAACGTTTTTTCGCAGCGCACGATCGACCGTGATGTTCTTTTGCGGGAGAACCCCGCTCAGTAATGCTGTGTAGGTCTTGCGAACCCGGGCGGCTCTGAACGACTCATGCAGGTTCTTCAGGGCGCTCCGCTTTTTTGCGATCAACAGACAACCCGAGGTATCGCGATCGAGACGATGGACCAGTTCAAAAAACCGGTCAGTCTTCCGCAGTTCGCGCAAGCCCTCGATGAGACCGAAGCTCAAGCCGGTCCCGCCATGGACCGCAATCCCAAACGGTTTGTTAATGGCCAGGAGATCCGCGTCTTCATAAAGGATACGATTACCCAATCGATCTTCGACCCTGGCGATCGAAATTTTGCTTGGCGAAGATTCCGCGGTGCGAACCGGAGGGATTCTGATCAGATCCCCAGTCTTTAAACGATATTCGGCTTTGGCCCGTCCCTTGTTAACGCGCACCTCGCCAGAGCGGATCATGCGGTAGATACGGCTCTTGGGAACCCCTTTTAATTTAGAAATCAGAAAATTGTCGATTCGCTGAGTGGCATTCGCTTCGCTAATTTCAAGCACTCGAAGCGGAGAAATCGATTCGGAATCGCTGGTCACCAGTACAAAACCACGAATTGGATCGGAAAGAGCGCCGAAATTGGAAATCGAATCAGTGAAATTTTAAAGTGTGTCGCTACCTCGTGAAAGATTTTGGGACATCCAAGTCACCAAAATCGACTCGCCTACGCGACAACCATTGGGCCCCGGCCGCCCTGCGTCCGCGCCGCTTCGCCACACCATCGCAAGCTCGGCGCAGGCTAC
>JBGTCG010000224.1:0-3516 GCA_041748915.1 Methylococcales bacterium | reverse complement strand
CAAGGCGTTAGCCAGCCGAAAAACCAGGAATCCGCGCCACCCCGCCCACGCCAGTAGGCCAAACGTGCGACGCCGGCGCTAAAAAATGCCCGAAAATGGCAGCCGGGCGCTTCAGCCAAATTCCAGCCGCGGATTTTGGGTAAGAACTAGTGCTTGACATAGATTATTGTGAATTCTACTATAGGCGGCTCGCATCGCTCGTACTAACCCATTGCTAAGTGGGTAGTTACGAATGGTGAAAGCTTTTCCACTATTGGCGTGGGGGAAAGTAGGGCGGGATTTCTCCCCGACTAGCCACTCAATAAATTCAGGTTTGGAGTCAGCAGTGATGGCCACGATCAACCAGTTGGTTCGGAAGCCGCGTACAAGAAAGAAAGCAAAAAGCAACGTGCCGGCGCTGGAGGCTTGTCCGCAGAAGCGAGGCGTTTGTACCCGGGTTTATACCACAACCCCGAAAAAGCCAAACTCCGCTCTTAGAAAAGTGGCTCGGGTGCGGTTGACAAACGGTGCGGAGGTTACCAGTTACATCGGTGGGGAAGGTCATAATCTGCAAGAGCACGCAGTCGTGTTGATCCGTGGCGGACGGGTAAAGGATTTGCCGGGAGTTCGCTACCACATCGTGCGCGGTAGCCTCGATACGGCGGGCGTAGAAAGCCGGCGGCGTGGGCGGTCAAAGTATGGTGCGAAACGGCCTAAAAGTTAACAGAGCAGAACGATAGAATTCGTATGTCTAGAAGAAGATTTGTTGCAAAGCGCGTGATCAATCCTGATCCGAGATTTGGGAACGAAACCGTGGCCAAGTTCATCAATATGGTGATGGACAGCGGGAAGAAATCGATTGCCGAAAAAATCGTGTACGGTGCACTGGCGAACATCGAGTCTAAAGGTCAGACCACGCCGTTGGACGTATTCGTGAAGGCGCTCGAGAATGTGCAACCCAAAGTCGAAGTGAAATCCAGACGAGTTGGAGGTGCGACTTATCAGGTTCCTGTTGAAGTGAGGCCATCCCGACGGGTTACGCTCGCCATGCGCTGGTTGATCGACGCCGCGCGAAAGCGGAGTGAAAAGACAATGGCTTTGCGCTTGGCTGGCGAACTGCTGGACGCTAACGAAAACCGCGGTTCTGCGGTCAAGAAGAGGGAAGATACATTGCGGATGGCAGAAGCGAACAAAGCATTTGCTCATTACCGCTGGTAGGCTCCGGGATAATCGAATTGAACGCATAGGAGATAGCAGTGGCACGTACAACACCAATTGAACGGTATCGGAACATCGGCATCATGGCGCACATCGATGCTGGCAAGACCACCACCACGGAGAGAATCCTGTTTTATACCGGTATATCACACAAAATGGGTGAGGTACACGAAGGTGCGGCGACTATGGACTGGATGGTCCAGGAACAAGAGCGCGGTATTACGATAACCTCCGCGGCAACGACCTGTTTCTGGGCGGGTATGGACCAGCAGTTTCCGCAGCATCGGATCAATATTATCGATACACCCGGGCATGTTGATTTCACGATCGAAGTCGAACGGTCCCTACGCGTATTGGACGGCGCCTGCACGGTATTTTGCGCAGTCGGCGGTGTAGAACCACAGTCCGAGACGGTTTGGCGGCAGGCCAACAAGTATCGGGTTCCAAGGCTTGCGTTCGTAAATAAAATGGATCGTTCCGGCGCAGATTTCCTGCGCGTAATTCGCCAGGTCAAAGAGCGGCTCGGCAGTAATCCCGTGCCCGTGCAATTGCCAATTGGAGCGGAAGAAAAATTCAAAGGCGTGATCGACCTCGTCAAGATGAAGGCAATTTATTGGGACGAGGAGAGTCGGGGTATGAAGTTTGACGAACGCGAAATTCCGGCCGATTTGCTCGATCAAGCACATCAATTTCGTGAGCAAATGATTGAAGCGGCCGCCGAAGCAAACGACGACTTGATGGAAAAATATCTCGAAGAAGGCGAACTATCCGTCGACGAGATCAAGAAGGGGCTGCGGGCTCGAACGGTCGCAAATGAAATCGTGCCGGCGTTGTGCGGATCGGCTTTTAAGAATAAGGGTGTTCAGGCGATGCTCGATGCGGTGGTTGATTATCTGCCTTCGCCGACCGAGATTGCCGCGATTAAAGGCGTTCTGGACGACGTTGCAGAGACCGTCGCCGAGAGGCGTTCGTCCGATGACGAATATTTTTCTGCATTGGCGTTTAAAATCGCAACGGACCCGTTTGTCGGAGCCTTAACGTTTTTTCGAGTTTATTCCGGGGTTCTTCACTCGGGAGACACGATTTTCAACCCGGTGAAACGGAAAAAAGAGCGCATCGGACGTATTGTTCAGATGCACTCTAACAACCGCGAGGAAATCAAAGAGGTACGTGCGGGAGACATTGCTGCTGCGATCGGATTGAAAGATGTTACGACTGGCGATACGCTCTGTGAACTCAATCATGTCATCACCTTGGAACGCATGGAATTTCCGGAGCCGGTAATCTCGGTGGCGGTCGAGCCAAAGACAAAGGCAGATCAGGAAAAAATGGGCGTTGCGTTGGGTAAACTGGCCCAGGAAGATCCCTCGTTCCGGGTGCATACGGACCAGGAATCGGGTCAGACCATCATCTCGGGGATGGGTGAACTTCATCTCGAAATCATCGTTGACCGGTTGAAGCGCGAATTTGGTGTGGTGGCCAATGTGGGTGCACCGCAAGTGGCCTATCGGGAAACGATCAAAACTCCTGTCGAGCAGGAAGGAAAGTTCGTCAGGCAAACAGGCGGTCGCGGGCAGTATGGCCATGTATGGCTGAGGATCGAACCGCGGGAGCCGGGGTCGGGCTACGAATTTGTGAATGGCATCGTCGGCGGAGTGGTGCCCAAGGAATACATTCCTGCGGTGGATAAAGGCGTGAAGGAGCAAATGGGGAATGGAGTAATCGCGGGATTTCCGGTGGTCGACGTCAAAGTTACGATTTTCGACGGCTCCTATCACGATGTTGATTCGAACGAGATGGCCTTCAAAATCGCGGGTTCGATGTGTTTTAAAGAGGGTGCCAGAAAAGCGAATCCGGTGTTGCTAGAGCCGATCATGAAGGTCGAGGTCGTGACTCCGGAAGATTACATGGGAGATGTGGTCGGGGATATTAATCGCCGGCGCGGAATCGTGCAGGGCATGGATGAAACACCCAGTGGCCGAGTAATCCGATGTGAAGTACCGTTGGCTGAAATGTTCGGCTATGCGACGGACCTTCGCTCGGCTACACAGGGCAGGGCGACTTACAGTATGCATTTTGAAAAATATAGGGAAGCTCCTTCGACGATCGCCGAGGGTATCATCAAGAAAGCATCCTAATAATCGGCTCATTTCAATTTAAAGAAGGAGGAAACAACAGTGTCCAAAGTAAAATTTGCACGCACCAAACCGCACGTGAATGTGGGAACGATTGGTCATGTTGACCATGGGAAGACGACGTTAACGGCGGCGTTGACGAAGGTGATGGCGGAGCGGCAGGGAGGGGAGTTCAAGGCCTATG
>JBGTCG010000223.1:0-14750 GCA_041748915.1 Methylococcales bacterium | reverse complement strand
CTCGGGCGGTATCCGAGGGTGGTTTCCAGTAGAGGCTACGGAAAATATCTCCTGCATGATCCAAATAGAAAAGCCTATGCGGAGGTCCATCTTAGGCCCGTTATCGGGTCGAGATCAACAGATTAAGTCAACGGCTTGGATATCCGGCGGCTCCGGAAAAGGCTTGGAGGGTCGCGTGTTTTTCTGCGGCGGCTTTCAACACATTGCCCAACCGGCCTTGGTATCATGCAGATTGGCGGCATGGATCCAAAGTTGGAGCAAGGTTTTCAATTACCGGCGGCTTTGACGGAAGCCGCGCATTGCCACTTTATCGTGCCTCTGCCGTCAAACCGTACTTGACCCCTTTAATGTTGCGGGAAGGCTTAGATTCCACCCGGCGATACGCTTTCGAGCCTCCAGATTTCCTTGTTGTATTCCGCAATGGTCCGGTCCGATGAAAATTTACCGCTCGCGGCGCAATTCCGGATGCTCATGCGGGTCCATTTTTCCACGTCGGTAAAGGCTTCGGAAACACGCGTTTGAGTATCGACGAAGCTTCGAAAATCGGCGGCGGTCATCCAGGGATCGTGCTCGCTCCGAATCACGCGAACGAGGTCGCCGAATATATTCGGTTCGAACTGACTGAAATGCCCGCACTCGATCAGGTTCACCACCTGCTTCAGATCCGGGTCCTGTTCGATGATGGAGGTCGGATGGTAATTCCCGCCCCGGCTCTCGACTTCATCGGCGGTCAGGCCGAACAGGAAGAAATTTTCATCACCAACTTCGTCGCGGATTTCTATATTCGCTCCGTCCAGGGTTCCAATCGTCAGCGCCCCGTTCATCATGAATTTCATATTCCCGGTTCCGGAGGCTTCCTTGCCGGCCGTCGATATCTGTTCCGAAAGATCGGCGGCCGGACAAATCATTTCCATGGCTGAAACCCGGTAATTCGGCAGGAAGCACAGTTTCAGCAGGTCTTTGACTTCGGGGTCCTCGTTGATTACGTTCCCAACATTGTTGATCAGCTTGATGATCAGCTTGGCTATTGCATAACCGGGAGCGGCCTTGCCGCCGATCAGGATGCACCGGGACACCCAGTTTGCCGTGTCGCCGCGCTTGATGCGATCGTAGAGATGAATCACATGCAAGACATTCAGCAACTGGCGTTTATATTCATGAATTCGCTTGACCTGGACGTCGAACAGGGCGTCGATGTTGATATCGATCCCGAACTCGGATCTTGTAAGCCCCAGCAAACGGAGTTTGTTGTGTCGCTTGATGGCCCGCCACCGCGCCCGGAATTCCGCGTCGTCCACGAACCGGACAAGGCTTCTGAGCCGGCTCAGATCGCGGATCCAGTCGTTCCCGATGGTTTCGGTGATCAGCGCGCTCAATTTCGGGTTGCAGTGGACAATCCAGCGGCGGGGCGTAACTCCGTTGGTCTTGTTGTTGAATTTGTGCGGCCATAACTCGCGAAAATCCTTGAATAAACCCTGTTGCAGCAATCTCGAATGCAGCTCGGCCACCCCATTCACGGAGAAACTGCCGACGATCGCCAGATAGGCCATGCGGACCCGTTGTTCTTCTCCTTCCTCGATCAACGACATCGCGGCAAGGCGCGCGTTATCCCCGGGCCAGCGCCGGGCGACTTCGGTGATGAATCGCGCATTGATTTCAAAAATGATCTCCAGGAGTCTTGGTAGAAGGTGCCGGAACAGACGAACCGGCCATTTTTCGAGCGCTTCCGGCAGCAACGTATGATTCGTATAGGCTATGGTCTGGGACGTGATCTCCCAAGCGCGGTCCCAGCCCAGACCGTGCTCATCCATGAGCAGGCGCATTAATTCGGCCACCGCGATACTGGGATGCGTGTCATTGAGCTGAAAACAGTTTTTCGCGGCGAAATCCGAGAAATCGTTTTCGTGGGCCTCGACCCAGGTGCGGATCACATCCTGCAGACTGGCCGAGGCCAGGAAGTATTGTTGTTTGAGACGCAGACCCTTGCCGTTTTCGCTCGCATCATTCGGGTAAAGCACCATCGAAATGTGTTCCGCGCTGTTTTTCTGGGCAACCGATTCCGGGTAACTGCCGGCGTTAAATTCATCAAGATCAAATTCGTCGGTCGCGGCCGATTTCCATAGCCGCAATGTATTGACCGTTCCGTTTTGGTAGCCCGGAATCGGATTGTCGTACGGGACCGCGAACACATCGTGCGTATCGATCCACCGGATTCTGGTCTCGCCGTTCGGCCCCGGATAAAATTCGGTGCGGCCACCGAAGCGAATCCGCTGGGTTAATTCCGGACGCTCGAGTTCCCAGACATGGCCCTCTCGCAACCAATGGTCGGGTTCTTCAATTTGATAGCCGTTTTCGATGCGCTGCCTGAACATTCCGTACTCGTAGCGGATCCCGTAACCTCGAACGGGCAGCTGCAAGGTCGCGCAACTGTCGATAAAGCAGGCGGCCAGCCGCCCGAGCCCGCCATTGCCCAACCCGGCATCGTGTTCGGCATCGGCCAAATCCTCGAGTTTCAAGGACTGTTCGTGGACGACCCTCGCGACTTCGTTCTTGATCCCGAGATTCAGTATGGCATTACCGAATGCCCGGCCCATCAGGAATTCCATCGAAAGATAGTAGGCCTGCCGGCAATTTTTTTCATCGTAGGCCTGGTTCGTATCCTTCCAGCGCTCCATCAGGCGGTCCCGAGCCGTCAGGGCGATCGCGCTGTAGGCGTAATGGATCGACTGGCAGTGTTTGTCACGCGCCAGGGTGATCCCATAATGTTTTTTGAAATCCACGGCCAGGGACGCCGAATCCATGCCGAGCCGCGGAGGATCGCTCAGGCAGGCGATGGGGGGTGGGTTTTTTAACGACTGCATGGGCATCTGGAATCTCCGTAACTCTCTACGCTGTCTCTAGGAAGGGCTTTTTCATCGATTGATTCGGTTCAACCAATCAAAAACTATGCTGATTAGATTATAATATGACTTTTTTTTATTGCAGGATCGAACCTGTGCGGCTTATCCACCGTAGCGACCGGATTAGCGGACCTCTCGTCGTCATATTATTGATCATGACACAGAGTCTGCTGCCGTTGATCCACGGTCATGGCGGCTACGCGGAACCAATTCGGGGTTTTCATCTACCGGGCTTCGAAAGCCTGTCGAAGATGGGCGCCGAGACCGGTATCGGCATCACCGATATCCAATACCAGGGACTCGACGTGATCGTCAGTGTTGCGTGTGGCATCGAAACCAGATATCCGGATGCGGTGAATTTCGATGCGCAAACGTTATTCGCGCCGATTATCCCGGTTTTTTCCGGGATAATGCATTCTTTGACGATCGCACCTTCGCCCACCCGGGATTTGACCCCGACGATCCCTGTTGGCTGGACCCACCTGCCATCCCGTGCGCCTCCACGTTTCTAATCGACCAACAATCAACCGCAACTCAAGGACGGATTGATCTTCATTTTCCGGTTCTGTCAGTGTCCGGAAATCGTACTCGTGGTTGATAGCCACCATTTTTTTAATTTGTGGTTAGCAATTCCCTCGCGTATCGCAACGAACGATTCGCCCGCGACATTTCAAGCCTGACTGAATGACCCGAGCAATTCTTGAGAACGAATTCCCGGGTCCAGCGTTAAAAGGTCTTCTATGCCAACTTTGTTTTATTTGCTGTGTCTGGCCGGTGTGTCGACCGCGCTGCCGGCCGAATCGACCTTCCATGTCGATCATTTCGATGAACTCAGGCCCAATGCCTCGCTTACCTTGAAAGAGGTCGTCAGACTGTCCGCCGAACGATATCCGACCATTGCGTTGCTTAAAGCAAAAGCGGAAGAGGCAGCCGCTTACCGCGCTTTCGCAGACACGCCATTCGCCGGTGAACATATCGGGCGTATCGGTTATGCGGACGATCGGCCCGTGGATAATACGGGCCAACGAGGACTCGAGTTCGGCCTGCAGGTACAACTGTGGCAATGGGGGGAAAACAGCGCGGTCGAAAAAATCGCCGAAGCCGCGGATTCCGACCAGTCCATCTATCAGAATTTTTTGCTCTACACCGTCGCCGAACTGGTGCGGGAAGCCGTATGGCGCGTTTCTTTGACCCGGTTTGAATACGAAAACGCGCGGAGAATCCACAGCCTCGCGAAACAATTATTCGAATCGGTAACGATCCGCGTCGGATCTGGAGATCTTGCTCAAGCCGATCTCCTTTTGGCGAAATCCGAGTTTCTGGAATCGGAAACGGAGCTGATCAAGGCTGAAGCCGAACTCATGCATGCGCGCCGGGCGTATAGTTCGATAACGGGGTTGGACGAGATCCCAGACAATTTCGAGGAACCGAAAAGTCCGATCGAGACCGTCGGCGCCGGCCATGTTGCGATCCGGTCGATCAATGCTGGCGTTGAGAAAGAAAAAGCCAAAATTACGTATTTCCGATTCCAAACCAACAGCCAATTGCTGGTCGGTCTCGGCTATGCAAGGCAACAGGAGTCGTTTGGCTCCCCAGGTCAAAACAGCCTCGGGGTGACCGTTGATGTGCCATTCGGCGCGCCGCAGCGCCGGAATGCTCTGGCAGCTTCGTCGAATGTCGCGCTGAACGAACTGATTGCGCAACGCGATAGCCTGATGCGGAATCTTGATCTGCGGCTGCATGAAGCCAAGCATCTTATCCAGATCGGAAAGGCCAACCTGGAACTGGCCGGGGATCGCGCGGATCTGCAAAAAAGATATATCGCAACCCAGGAGATCGCGTTCAAGAACGGCGAAATCAGTTTGAGCGAACTGCTGATCGCGCGCAAGCGCGCCTTTCAGGCAATCCAGAATCTGGAGCAACAACAGATCTTTTTAAAGCGCGATATTGCGCTGTATAACCAGGTGGTCGGGGTTTTGCCATGAAAATTAAAGTCCTGATCATGTTGTTGATGCATTTGCCCGGCAGCTTTGGGCAAGTGCACGTCGAGGAAGAAATCGTGTTCAGCGCGGAACAGATTCACAATCTCGGGTTGACCACCAGTTCGCTCGTAAAAGCCGAACAACGCCCGCTGTTTACGGCGCCCGCGATCGTAACGGTGCCGCCGGCCAGTGAAATCGTGGTGACCGAACCGACCGGCGGGGTCGTCAAGCAGATTTACGTGTCCGAGGGGGAAACCGTCGCCCGCGGGCAAAAACTGATCGAGATCATTAGCTCCGGCTTACTGGGGCTGCAAAGAGATCTTTTGATCGCTCAATCCCATCACGACCTCGTGCTGCGCCAGTTCAATCGCGAAAAATCGCTGTTCGAGCAAGGGGTGATTGCCGAAAAAAGGCTCCAGGAAGCCGAGATGAATTATCAGCAGGCCCGCATTTCGCGGGATGAAGCCCGGCAAATGGTGTCCATTGCCGGTTTTTCCGATGCGGAACTCGCCAGGTTGATGCGTACCGAGCGGCTGCAGAATTCAAGAATAATCACCGCACCGGCGGCTGGCGTGATATTAAACAAATTCGTGGTCACGGGACAGAGAGTCGAGGATCATAATCCCCTGTTCAGTATTGCCGACCTGTCCATTCTTTGGCTGGAAGCGGCCGTCCCCCAGGTGAACCTGGAGCAGATCCGCATCGGTGATGTAATGGAAATTTCACGGACCGCGGCCGTCGGTCGCGTGACTTTGATTGACAGCAAAGTCGATAAACAGCACCAGAGTGTACTGGTCCGGGCCGTGGTCGATCATCCCGAGGGCCGCATCAGACCGGGACAGAGCATCCAGGTCACCCTGCGCCGTTCGGATCAGCAGGACTTGTTTAAGGCCCCCAAGGCCAGTCTGGTCCGGCAGCAGGGGAAAAGCTTCGTATTCGTCCGTTCGGTACACGGGTTTATCCCGCGCGTCGTTGAAACGTTGGGGGAAACCGATGGCAAGATCATCGTTAGAGGCAACGTGAGCCTGAATGATCAGATCGCGGATCAGGGCGCGATCGCCATTAAAGCGCACTGGCTTGGATTCGGGGACACAGAATGATCGATCGGTTGATTCATTTTGCGCTCACGCAGCGGTTATTGGTCGTCGTATTCGGAGCCGGGCTGTGTTTCGCGGGCTACCAGGCGGGCGTCAGTCTGCCGATCGATGCGTTCCCGGACGTTTCGCCGACCCAGGTGAAAATCATCGTGAAATCACCGGGAATGACGCCGGAGGAAGTCGAAACCCGGATTAGCGCGCCGATCGAAGTCGAATTGCTCGGGATTCCGAACCAGACCATGTTGCGCTCAATCGCGTACTATGCGCTCACCGACATCACGCTGGATTTCCAGGAAGGAACCGATATCTACTGGGCCAGGCAACAGGTCGCCGAACGGATCAACGGGATCTGGGGCACTCTGCCCGAAGGCGTGGAAGGCGGCATTGCGCCGATGACGACCCCTCTCGGTGAAATGTTCATGTTCACGATTAAAGGCGATACGCTTGATCTGCGGGGCAAGCGCGAGCTTTTGGATTGGGTGATCCGCCCGGCGCTCCGGACGGTCGAGGGGGTCGCCGATGTGAATGCGATTGGCGGGATGGTCAAAACCTTCGAGGTGAAACCGGATCCGGCCCGGATGACCGCGCGTGGCCTGTCGATGCAGCAGCTTGTCGAGGCGCTCACCGCGAATAACCGCAATGACGGAGCGGGCCGCATTTCGGATGGGGAGGAATCGATCCTGGTTCGGGTGGAAGGGCGAATCGAATCGCTGCAGGACCTCCGGGATACAGTTGTGGAGACCCGAAACGGGCTGCCGACCCGGGTCTCCGACGTGGCCAGTGTCGAATACGGCTTTCTGACCCGTTACGGAGCGGTGAGCCAGAATGGAACTGGCGAAACGGTCGAAGGACTGGTCCTGAGTCTGCGCGGCAGCAACGCCAAAAATACGGTCATCGCGATCGAAAAAAAACTCGATGAAATCAAACCTTCCTTACCCGAAGGCATCGAACTCAAGCCCTTCTACAATCGCGGCGATCTGGTCAAAAAGGCCATATCCACGGTCGGCAAGGCGCTCATGGAGGCCGTCGTATTAGTGCTCGTCCTGCTTTTTTTGTTTCTAGGCAGCATTCCGGCCGCGGTTTCGGTTGCGATTGTTCTCCCGCTAGCGGCCTGCGCCACCTTTATTGTGATGTACCAAATCGACCTCACAGCCAATCTGATGAGCCTTGGCGGCCTCGCCATTGCGATTGGAATGTTGGCGGATGCGGCTGTGGTCGTCGTGGAAAACATCAGTGCGCGCCTGTCCCATTCCGCGCATTCGAGGCTGCCCAGGCTTCATATCGTCTATCGCGCGGTCAAGGAAGTCGCGGTTCCGGTGACCACCGGTATTTTCATTATCATGCTGGTGTTCGTGCCGCTGTTGACCCTTGAAGGTCTGGAAGGCAAATTGTTCTCGCCGGTCGCCAAGACCATCGTGCTGGCGCTCGGGAGCTCGCTGTTCCTGTCGTTAACAATCATTCCGGTCATTTCGTCCTATCTGATCACCCGCCCGTCGGCGCAGGAACCCTGGCTGCCGGCCAAGCTCACGAAGCTCTATACGCCTGTACTCGATTGGAACCTGAAGCATCCAAAAGCGATCTATCTGAGTACGGCGGTGTTGTTCCTGAGCGCCCTGTTGGTATTCACGCAGGTCGGCAAATCGTTCATGCCGACGATGGACGAAGGCGATATCGTCGTGCAACTCGAAAAGCTGCCGTCGATTTCGCTTCAGCAATCGGTTCAGATGGATCTGCAGGTTCAAAAAGCGATTCTAAAACAAGTGCCTGAAGTCCGACAAATCATTTCCCGGATGGGGGTGGATGAGATCGGCCTGGATCCGATGGGGCTGAATGATACCGATGCGTTTTTCGTATTGAAGCAACCCGAGGAATGGCTGGTTGACAGTAAGGAAGAGTTGCTCGAAAAGATCCGCGGCGTCCTGGACCAATTTTCCGGCTTTGCCTATGGATTTACCCAACCGATCCAGATGCGCGTGACCGAAATGCTGACCGGGGTCAGGGGTGATGTGGCGATCAAGCTGTTCGGGACCGATTTGGCGGTATTGAATCAAAAGGCCGCCGAAATCGCGGATCTGATCCGGAAGATTCCGGGATCCTCCGACGTTTTCGCGACGCGGAACGAAGGGGTGTTGTATTCGAACATTGTGATCGACCGCACCGCGGCGGGACGCTTCGGGCTCGACATCGATACCCTCGAAGGCTTGTTGCGCGCGATCATCGAAGGCCGCCGGATCGGCACCGTTCAGGAGGGAATCAAACGGACTCCGCTGACATTGAAGGCTTACGGGGACCGGCAGTCGCTAGAATCGTTGACGATCTCGTTGCCGGACGGCCGGAGCCTGCCTTTTTCCGAAGTCGCGAGCATCAACGACGGCGACGGGGTCGTTTCGGTCGCGCGCGAGCGTGGCCAGCGCTATGCGGTTGTGCGCTGCAACGTGCTCGGCCGCGATCTGGTCAGCTTTGTGAACGAAGCGAAACAACGGGTGGCCGACAAGATCGACTTTCCAACCGGCTACTACGTGACCTGGGGCGGGCAGTTCGAGAATCAGCAGCGGGCCGCCAAACGACTGATGCTGGTCATTCCGGTTGCGATCAGTCTGATCTTCTTGTTATTGTTCACCAGTTTCGGCTCGGTCCGCCAGGCTTTCCTGGTCTTGACCAACATTCCGCTGGCTTTGATCGGCGGGGTCTTTGCGCTGTGGATATCCGGAGAATATCTTTCGGTTCCGGCCTCGGTCGGTTTTATCGCTCTTTTGGGCATCGCGGTTCTGAACGGCGTGGTGCTGGTCGGCTATTTTAATCAGCTTCACAGCAAGGGCTACGATCTGCTTGAAACCGTGACCCGGGGCGCCAGAAGGCGTTTAAGGCCGGTGCTCATGACCGCGAGTATCGCCGCCTTCGGGCTCGTGCCGCTGTTGTATGCGACCGGCCCCGGCTCTGAGATTCAGCGGCCATTGGCAATCGTCGTAATCGGCGGACTGATTACTTCTACGTTGTTGACGCTGCTGCTACTCCCGATCCTGTATCACCGCTATGGTCAACCGGAGGTGACCCGAAATGAATGACGAAATGGTCCTGTTCATACTCGATTCTCCGCCGGAGTTCGAGGAATCGCTGATCGACTTCCTGCTCGAATACGACAGCGAACTTGAATTCACAACCTTACCGGTATCCAGCCACCGGCGCACCCATGCCGGGTATTCACTGTCGGAACAGGTTACCGGTCAAAAAAAACAACAAACCTTCCGCCTACCGCTTCAAAAAGACCGGGTGGTCGATTTTATTACGGCGCTGAAACGGGAATTCGAAGGCGCCGGATTGGAATTCCGGACGGTACCGATTTTGAGTTGGGGGGAAATCTGATTCCATTGATTACCGTCTCCGAACGGTTAGTTAATTCTAATTGGTCAGATTAGCCCGCAAGCTCGTCATACCGGCTGGGAAGCGGGTTCCAGTGCGCATGGACGGCATGCTCGAAACCATCCCTGGATCCTGGATTCCGGCGCTCCCTGCCGGAATGACGATCTTGAAGATATCGGTAATGTAATCTGACAAAGTGGAGTTAACGGGCTTACGCTAACGAATCGGATAACCGAATCAGAGGTTGAATACTCGGCTATTTCGAATATCAAGCAGAATTATTCTTGCCCGCAGACCTGGAATTTTTTGCCGACGTCAACGGAAGGGTTTAAAAACCAGTCTAACCCGCGGCTTAATATTCCTCGGACGTTATCAGATCAGCGTGAACGTTCGTCCGATTCTTCGCCGATCTGCCATTTCTCTTCGGAAACTTCGATAATTTTCCCGCTTACGGCATCGACTTCTACTTTCGTTTCGCGCCCCTGATTGTCGACCACATCGATCTCGTAGGTTAGCATCCCGTTTTTCTCGATTTCGTATTCAACTTCCTCGACCCTACCGGGATATTGTTTCGACACGGTGTTGATTGCGGTTTCGAGATCGATTTTGGCCTTAAATTGCTCGTCGGATGCCGAATCGACCTCAGTCTCCGTTTCGTAAACTTCGGCCGTCCGGGCGTCGCACATCAATTCGTGTTCGACTCCTTTGTCGTCGAGAACCTCGAACTCATACGCCGGTTTGCCGTTGGACATCAGATATTCGACTTTGGTAAATCGCCCGCTTTGCTGTTGTTTGGCGGCATTCAGGCATTTTTCGAGCAAACTTTCCTGGCCCCACGCCAAGCCTGCGGGAAGCATCATGAAAAGGAATAGACGCGGGAGAAGAGAGGTGATTCTTCGCATAATTATCTCCGGATAAATAAAAATAGTAAGAATAATGGCCTTGTTCAAAAAACCATACTTTCTTCGACAGGATCGTTGACGTTTAGTCCCATAGGCTTCGTATTTCAGTTCATCAGGGATCTGGACAATCCTCTATGTCGCGGTTTATAGTGGATAACGCTCGGAAAATAAAGGGAGTGATAGGGAATGCCAAGGTCAAGCGTTGGTCAAGATCAATTTGGAAACAGGAGCGCGTATAGTCCGATACTCAGGGGGAATCGACGGAACAGGACTCAACCCGCTTGTACATCATCAAAGCCTCGCGCGGAAAAACCGCAAATAGAGCCTAGGTCGTTTTTGTTGCGGCGGGAAGTCCGCTAGCGTGTTTTATCCCGAAGCTGACCGTTGGCCCGGCACCCAGGAATCTGCTCTTTCGTATAGGTCCCAAGACGGGCCAGCGTAGCGTGCTCAGTGATTTCGACGATCCGGCGCAAGGGCCTGTCGGTATATTCCTTCAGGGGGGTCGCGGTAGAGGATTCCAGGAAAATCATTGTTGGCGCAATGAGCGACCCAGAACCAATTCCAGATGTAATATTATTCAAATCCGCTTCTTCGTTAGCGAATTGGAGTAAGCTATAGGGTCGCAACTTAAAACCTTCACCTCAAATCGAAAGGATCTGACATGAGTCTATTCAGCAACATTCTTGAGAAACTCGGGTTCAATCGTCCTGGTGCACAGGCCGCGCCCGCGACGTCCGCAGCTCCGGCCGCAATCCAGGTGATCGATGTCGTGGCCAAGCTTGATGGCCTTGCCGCCTCGAACCCCGAAAAGCTTAATTGGAAGGTTTCGATTGTGGACCTGTTGAAACTCCTCGGTCTCGAGAGCGGCTTTGCAACGCGCAAAGAACTCGCGACCGAGCTCGGATGCCCCGCTGACAAGATGGGCGATTCAGCGCAGATGAACATATGGTTGCACAAGACCGTACTGCAGAAACTCGCCCAGAACGGCGGCAATATACCGAAGGAACTTCTGGACTAGCGTGGCGCGGTAAGGCATGGCATGGACGAGATCAGCCGTACAATCGTATCGCGGAGCCAGCCAGACCGCGCAGCATTTTGCAGCTAACTTTTTGTACTGCGGACGCAGGCACGCCGGGGCGTTATTTCAATTTGCGCAAGCCTCAAACTTTTCCGCAGTAGAGGGTTGCAAAAGCAAGAATTGTAGGTTGGGTTAGCGCAGCGTAACCCAACAAAATCAAAGCAGTTCCCGCTCCATGCATCTCGATACGGCTTTTACAACGCCCCCTTTATTGAATGGGATCACAGACCTCCAGCGACGCAGACCAACGGGTCTGGCGTCAAAATCGACGCCGAACACACGGTAGAGCGTCCGATGGTACAGGTGCAATGATCGAACTATCACAATATCGAGGATTAGGCACCAGGATTGACAACCGCGCTAACAACCTACGTTCAGGAACCTAAGTTCGGCATTCGGTCTTGGCCGGTCTGGTTTCGCAGAACGCCGGCTGCCAGCTCAGAGCCAGCACGTGATCCGCGGAATCAGGGCGGCCGGTGTCCGGGCTCGGTACTCAATCTGCCGCAGTTGCGCTCGGCCCACCGCCGTTCCAGTTCGGCTCCCGCAATCGTGATTTGCACATATTCCCCGTCGGGCTTGTTCAGTCCGGCGACCGGATAGGTCCGGTCGACCCGCAGCTTAATCCTGCCGGGATTGGCTCCGGTCCTGTTGCTTTGCACCGCCGCACCGGACCTCGTTGCAACGAACTCGCCCGCGAGTGGCTCAAAAGCCCCGCTCTCCGACCCGTATGCTATAGAAAACCCAACGCCAATCGCGATCATTGCATTGCGCATTTCTCCCGGGCCGGCTGGAAATTCAACCCGCCCTGGCAGACATGCTATGATCGGAGGGCACAAAGCTTTTGGAAAAGACTTCACCATGCCTTCCCATGCTGTGATATCCGCGATCGGCGTTGAAACATACCTGGCCGACGAAGAAGCCGGGAAAGTCCGGCACGAATATGTTTCCGGCCAGCTTTTCGCGATGGTCGGCGCCAGCCGCGCGCACAACGTGATCGCATTGAACATCGCCTCACGGTTGCACTCCCACTTGCGCGGCACATCGTGCCGGGTTTTCATGGCCGATATGAAGGTGCGGATAAAAAGTCCAGACACTTTTTATTATCCGGATGTGACGGTCAGTTGCGAACCACGGAACGACAAGGCCCTTTACCTAGAAGCTCCAAAACTGATCGTGGAAGTCCTGTCGCCGGCCACGGAAAATATCGATCGGCGCGAAAAGCGCCTCGCCTACCAGCGCCTCGCGAGTCTCGAGGAATATATGATGGCAGCCCAGGACACGCGCCGCGTCGAAGTTTACCGCCCGAGCCCAGCCGGCCTTTGGGAAGTGGACACTTACGAAGGCACCGAGACCGCGATGCTGCGATCGCTGAACCTGCCATTGCCGCTGGACCTGATCTACGAGGGCGTCGAAGAACAAGCGTAGGGCGGATACCGGCAGGCGACCCACCATCAAGCGGCTGGGCCTCGGGATCGATCGATGCGCCTCCCGCGTCGGCGCATCCTAAAAACTACCACTGGTCGACATTGCCGAATAATGAAATATCCGGGTTCGGCAGGTACTATGTTGACAAACACCGATCCTCGTAGCGGGCCAATCACGACAAAATTATATGTACATTTCTTTTGCGACGACCGATTCGTGTATCAGAAACTTTTACAGAAAGGTGCATTCAAGTTCCTTCTTAAATGGAATATTTTGATAAATCTATAAATAAACTATTCTGGCACTAAATGTGCTGGACGCCAAGGATCAAAATTTGATGGAGTCTGACTTTGTCTAATAAACGGGTAAGCAATAACGGTGTCGCACGGCATTCTTCGTGTGGTAGTGACAATAACGTCACCTCGAAAGGCGTTCGGGGAAAATACGACCCGGGAATTGATGAACTCTCTAAGTCCCTCGATGACGCGTTTCTAGTATTGGATTCCGACCGTCGCGTTCAGTACGCGACGGCCAAATCTTGTCAAATTATGGGATATTCATTCGATGAGATTAAAGGCCGGCCGATCACGGAGCTACTTGATACGAACAGCGGAATTCGATTTGACAAACAAATTGAAGAACTCCCGAGCGTACATAATTTATACTTCGACCTGAATTGGACCGGAACGGATAGTAGAAATATTAGTTTGCGTGTAATCCCGTTATTTATCGATGACGCGACACGGTCTCAATCCTTGATCATTGTTCTTGTTACAAGTTTTGCGAATCACGATGAGCCCGAGTATTTGCGGAAAGGATTACCGTCTACACACGGTGCTACCATTGGACGCCCACTACAGGCAAGTTTTATCGAGCAGGATGGAAAAATAATCGCATTAAACGGTCGACTAGTAGAAATTTTAGGTGCTGATACCGACGAGCACGCCGCCAACCAGTTATTGACCCTTGTCCAAAAAAGTAAATCCGGCTCTGCACAGCGAATTCAGTTTCGTAAAGGGAACGGGGACGTTATTTGGATTCAGTATACCTGCACCCCCATCGAATTTGCGGGCGGAATTGCACGGCTCGGCAGTTTGGTGGACATTACCGGCCAGAAGCAATTGGAACGTCGATTGAGCAATGCGCAACTTGAGCTAATCAAATTGTCGTACAAACTGATCTCAGTTCAGGAAGTAGAACGGACACGAATCGCCAACGACCTCCATGACAGCGTGGGCCAATATTTATCCGCGCTAAAACTAAAAATTCAACAATTTATCCAATTTTCTACACCTCAAAGCGGGACGAAACATTTTCTCGAGGGATTACTTCCAATAATCCAAACGGCAACCGACGAGTTGCGTGGGTGCATTGTGTCACTTCGCCCGCTCCAGTTGGACCATCTGAATTTAACCGAAGCGATACGCTGTTTGACACGGAAATTCGAATTGACGTATGGATCGATCGAAATCGAAACTCGGCTTGATACTGGCGAGTTCTTGCTCGGAGACAATCTCGATTCGGTGGTTTACCGGATTATTCAAGAAGCTCTGAATAACATCGCTAAACACGCGAAAGCTAAAAAAGTCACGATTTGTTTAAAGCGTACCAATCGATCTCTCCGGCTCTCGATAGCAGACGATGGAATAGGGTTTTCATTGAACGAACTTTTCACCGGTGCGTACCGTTCCAGCGGAATGGGATTGCGCGTGATGAAGGAACGAATCGGTTTGTCTAAGGGGCGTTTTTCAATTTCAACTGCGCCCGGATCCGGAACGGTAATCCGGGCGGTCTGGAATAATTTACCAACGCTGCTCGCCATGGAGAGCGAAGCAAAGGCGAGCAGACCCCCGGAGCCCTACGCGGGCTAGCCCTGCCCTTTACCCATAATAAAAGACTGGACAAGGAGATTTGTGTCGTGCATGCTTGGCGGCATGAACATAATACAGAACCAGATTAAGAGAACTTTATCGGAGTCCGGGAATATTGGCTACATTCGCGGCCTG
>JBGTCG010000222.1:0-7123 GCA_041748915.1 Methylococcales bacterium | reverse complement strand
TCATGCGGACGGTCCACAATTACATCTTGACCGGCAAGGATGGCAAGACGCCGGCCGAACGCCTTGGACTAGCTCAGGCACCCCTGAACTACGAAGACATTATTTATTTTTCATCAACAGATTAAGTCAACGGCTTGGGGTTCACTTAGTAGACGTTCGTCTGGCCCAGGCTTTGAAAATAGAGTGCATACCACACTACGGCTTCGGTTCAGACTCAGAGCAAGGTTGTAAAGGTAAGTCCCATCCTGGTCGGTGAAACCTTCAACGACTACGCGGCGCATCCACTTCTGCCCTTCTTCAGACGACTTAGCTTTAAGCAAAACCGGGATGTAGTCACGTAGAAATCGCGCTGCTTCGGGCTTGATAGAGTAATCACCACTCTCGAACCGAACGATCTCACCGAGATCAATTCGGTAGGTCGCTCCATCTACGTTGACGTTTTTCTCTGCGGAATCACTCTTGATTTGTGCCATCACGGCACGGATATCTTTCTCGCGCTGAATCTTGGCTTCCTCCTCGGCCGTTACGCTTTTAGTCACAGCGATAAGAGTAACGGCCATTACCACCAAAAACAGCACCATCAGCGCTGACATGAGATCAGAGAACGATATCCAGAACGGGCTTTCGCTTTCTTGCTTGGCGCCCCGTTTCAGAATGATTCGTCCCAGCATTTCAAGCCTTTTTCATGCGATGAACCGCGGTGGCCAGTTCCTGGACAACTCCATTCAGGTGACCGGTACCCGTCGACAAGTGTCGGTCTGTCTCTGCTATGGTGTGTTTAACTTGGCTGACAAGCGCATTGCCAAAGTCGTTGAAGCTTTTGACTAGAGCATCGTTCACCTTGTTCAGGTGAGCCCTACTATCGCTCTCCGCACGTCGTAATGCTTCGACACTGGATTTGATGCTCTCAATGAGATCCGTGGAAACCCCTGCTTCTTTTCGCGCTGATTCAATGAGGCCCGTAAGAGAAGCTACTTGCGCATCAACCGTTTTTCGAGTCGAGTCGTACTGTTCAAACCCGTGCTGGACCGCGACCGCCGTTACCTGGAGGCCAGATGCTGCTTCAGTCATTTGCGCCGACAGCTTGTACGACCGATCGATAACACCGGACACCGAGTTGCCGGCCGTTTCGAACTTCTGAGCAGCTGTTCCCATCATGAGCGCGCCTTGATTCATTCCATCAATGGCGCGAAGCGAGACAGTCCCCAATGCCTCAATGTTTTCTTGGGTCTTTGCAATTTGGCCGGTAACGGCTTCGAGCAAGCCGTCAACTTGGGTGGATAAACCGCCTACGAGTCGCGCCGTATGCTTGCTGAGCTCTTGGTTGCGACCAGATTCTTCCTCTACCGCGCCTTTACGTACTTTTTCCATGTGGTCCATCGCTGTCTTTATTTCACCGAGCACCTTCATCACCGCATCGTCCATTGCACGTTTGGACTTCTCCTGCTCTTCATTCACCAGATTGCGAAAGTCCTGAACAAATTGGCGCATTTGATCAGTCAGAAGCTGTTGGTTGTCGGTAGCTTTCGTCATGGCCTCCTCTAGCTTCCCGCTTAACTGGTTTGCAGCCTGCTCGTTAGTGGTTTTGATGTCCGCGAGCAATCTTTGGAGCGACGCTTGGACTGCCGCCATGGCATCCATTGACCGTTGCATTTGGTCATTGATGCTCCGCATCTGGCCACCGAATGTGTCTTCGAGCTTGGCCATGAAGGCGGTAAGGAGAGATTCAAGCATGTTCGAGACCTGCTCGCCGTTGCCCCTTGTGGTATTTTCCATGGCCTCTCCAACGCGCTTCATCGGTTCTGCAATAGCGGTAGAGATAGACTCGCCAATTCGCTCCCCAAGAGCCTTCGTTGCAACCTCATGGGCGGCAATCTGCCTGTCCACGAGGTTTGTCATGAGTTTCGTAAGATCCTCTACAAGTACGTCTTTCAACTGCGAGGTATTGGACTCACTCTGCTCGGAGGCCTTTACAAGCCTAGCCAAGTACTCTTCACCTGCCCCTGTGGAGTACAGACTGTCGATGCCGTGAGTCAGTTTTTCAACCAAGCGATAAAAGTACGCAAGGACCAGACGGCTGATGAACACAATGCCCATAGCGCAGGCAATCGCTACGCCGGAGGCGATAAACGCGTGACTGACTCCATCCAAGAGCGGCTTCAGGCCCGCTACCGCAGTGGCAGATGACGTTGGATCGAACTTCTCAAGACCCTGAAGCAGGCCTGAAAACGTCCCGATTATTCCGAGGCCCGTCAGAACACCAGGCAAATGGCGGGTGAAGTCATCAAAAAGACGGCTATCGACTAAAACTTCGCGGGTAAAAAATGTTTCAGCGGGTACAGTCGCTCTGATTTCAGCCATAACCAAACTGCCAGACGACGCTTGCCTTACCTCATGTAACGTATCTGAGTATTCAGCCCACAAGTGGGTCAGAGGCTTGGACCGGAAGATTTTGCCGATATCTTCGGGACGTGGAGTGTTCTTGGTCTTTTGAACAGATCTCACGCCCCTAAGTGCCGCTCTCAGTTGAAGATAAATTTGGGTTCCCTTGAAGGCATATCCAATTAGAAAAAACATTGTCAATGTAACCACCAGCAAAAAGATGCTAAGTGGTGCTCCTTGAAGCTTCCCGAGTGAAAGATGAAATTTTCCAAGATGTTCGATTATCCAATTCATACAAGCGATTTACCTTTTTGGTTTGCCTTTGCGATACCAATATTGTTCGTCTTCGATACCATTACACGTGGAGTAATTTGAGTATCCCGACGAAATGGACACCGATTCCGGATCAACGTAAACACGTCGATTTTTAAATTAAGCGTTCACGTTTAGTAAAGTTTTTTTAGTTTGTCTCAATTGCTTAATCATTCGTCTTCAACTTTTCGCAGTAACATTGAAGACGCCAAAACGGCGCCAAGAGTTGCCCTGAGTTTCTCGCGAACAGAAAAGATAACTGCACAGGAGGTGATCGCGGTAACAACATCCCGAGCACAGGTAATCAGCATGATTATGAAGGTATAGACTGCACCGGAGGGATGCGTCACTGCCGTTCCTGCGATATTAGCCGTCGATGAGGCTGTCTGTTCAATGGGGGATAATCTCGGCCATCGCTCCTTTTTGGTTCATTGTGCAACGACAGAGCGGCCGATTACTGGACTGACAGGTTGTAAACGGGTCATGGCAGAAAAATGGTTCGGATCGAACCAAGTGTAGTCAAATGTCCCGATATTTGAAGACGCCGCAAAAACCAGGGGCTGGATGCGCAGCCGTAAAGGCGGAATGTGAACGGGTGTGCTCTTTTCCTTATCTTTCGGTGAACGATTCCAGAAAATGAATGCTGAATCGTTGCTGGTCATCGAGCCAATGGGATCTGCACGCGAGTCCAGCACGATCGATCAGTTTATGAATGCTTGCCAGCGTGTATTTATGCGAATTTTCGGTATGAATCCACTCTTGTTTTCGTAGGTTGAAGCGATGGCCATCGATCCGGACCTCCTGGTCGATCCGGCTTTCCAGATGCATTTCAATCCGGCTGTCCTCCGGGTTAAAAACAGCTTTATGGGAAAACCGGCCTGGATCGAAATTCCCGCCTAGTTCCTTGTTGATCCGCACGAGAAGATTTTTATTGAAGGCCGCGGTGACGCCCTGCGGGTCGTCGTACGCGGCTTCCAGGATTTCGATGGGTTTTAGCATATCCACGCCCAATATCAGCGCGCCCTTCTGTCCCATCAAATTTCGCATATTTTTCAGAAACGCCACGGCTTCGTCCGGTTCGAAATTCCCGAGTGTCGAGCCCGGGAAAAACACGATCCGCCGGTGTGTGTCCCGGGTTATCGGCCAGCGCACGGTTTGGGTAAAATCCGCGATCAGCGGAAGGATCTGCAACGAAGGGAAGCGCCGCCGCACGATCTCGGCGCTGTTCAGCAAAAAGTCTTCCGAGATATCCAGCGGGGCATAAAGCGAGGGCGATTCGAGTGTTTTGAGCAGTGTTTGAATCTTGATCCCGGCCCCGGCCCCGGGTTCGATGATCGCGGCATCGGGCCCGATCAAAGCGCCGAGTTCCCGGCGAATCGATGCCAGCAATCGGAGTTCCACGCGGGCCAGATAATACTCGTCCAGCCCGCAAATCCGCTCGAACAATTGCGATCCTGTCGCATCGTAAAAATATTTGCTCGGCAGCGATTTCGGAGTTTTCGACAAGCCGGTGATCACATCGGTCAGAAATTCGGGCTGGGTCCGGGGTTGATTGCGGGCTCGACGCGTTTTCATGGACCAGACTCCGCTAATCGGAGGCCGCTGAATTGCCAGCTCGCGCCCGGACAGAAAAAATTCCGATAGGTTTTGCGGATATGGCCTTCCGGTGTCGCGACCGAGCCTCCGCGCAAAACATATTGATTCACCATGAACTTGCCATTGTATTCCCCGACCGTGCCCGGCAGCGGCCGGTAGCCGGGGTAGGGCGCATAGCTGCTGCTGGTCCACTGCCACCGGCAGTTGAACATTTGCGTTAGGTTTCGGCCATCGTATTCTGGCGACAGAGTTGGGGTCGAATGACGGAGATTGGAACCGAGTTCCAACGAACCGGCGGCTACCTCCCATTCCTGTTCGGTCGGAAGGCGCTTTCCGGCCCACCGTGCGAATGCATCGGCCTCGTAGTAATTGACATGCATCACCGGCGCGGCGGGATCGAGACGTTGAAGGCCGCGCAGCGTGAACTGGAACCATTCGTTCCCGCGCTTCTGCCAATACAGGGGTGCAATGCGAGGGTTGGTTTGCAGCATCTGCCAGGCTTCTGACAACCAGAATTCCGGCCGTTCATAACCCCTGCTTTCGATAAATGACAGGTATTCCGCATTGGTAGTCAGACGCGATGCGAGCCGAAACGCCTCGAGAAAGGTTCGATGTTGCGGCGTTTCATTGTCGAAATGAAATTTGTCTCCCGTGCAGCCGATTGCATAAATCCCGGCGTCGAATGCGATCCATTGCAGCGGGGAGGCGTGTCGAATGGTCTCCACGTGCTGATCAGGCGCAACACATGGAAACTTCGGATTCTGAAAGAATGCATGCTGGAGATCCGTGAGTATCAATTCCTGATGCTGCTGTTCATGCTGGATCCCGAGTTCCAGCAGCGGCTGAATTTCACTGAATCCGTTCCGCTCCGGATGCAATGCACGTATCGCCTCGTCCACGTGATTCCGGTACGCAAAAACGGCGTCGAGGGACGGTCGCGTGACCAGTCCACGATTTGCGCGCTTGAATTGCGGCCCGATCCCGTTGTAGTAGGAATTGAATAGATACTCGAAATCCCGATCGAATTCGGAATACCCCGCCGCCCAGGGCTTCAGAATAAAGGTCTCGAAAAACCAGGTCGTGTGCGCGAGATGCCATTTGGCCGGACTCGCATCCTCCATCGATTGCACCTGCATATCTTCAGGGGTCAGGCGGGCGCACAAATCGAGCGACCTGCCGCGGGTTTGCGCAAAGCGGTCGATAATATACTGAGGGTCCTCACCGTGGCCAACCTTCCCCCCGCGTTCCATCATTGAGCGATGGCCAGTCGGATAGACGGGCTGCAAGGGCCAAAAAACGGCCGGCCGTAAATTTCGTATCTTCTAATCACTCAATTCCTCTTTGTTTAGGGAACGACAGCTACAGGTGCTTCGACCCTCGAAATTCCAAAAATATTCAGTAACCGAGGTCGCTGAATCGAATTTCGGCGGATTATACGTACGCATAAGATCTATGCCATCGCCAACTCCCTTGTCTTATCTGGATCCGACCGCCTCTTTTGTAGTCTTCAAGTGACCGCCGGATCATAGATGCTATGATCTGTAAATTTCGGGCAAGATTTTTATCGGGAAGTAGATTTCGGCAACTTATTGAAATTTCACTATAACCGATTGGCCCCGACCTCCGCGCTGTCTTGGCCCAGCGTTTGCTCCAAGGACATTATCAGGCACAAGCGGTAAATGAAATGGACCACCCATGTACATCTGCTCAAAGGCTGGCGCTCCCGGAACGGCACCCTTAAAAAAGTCGGACTGTTAGGTGTGGATGGCGAAATCATGCAAGCGCTCGATGGCCAGCATTATGAAGTCATCGAGGGTATCGGTGAGTTCGGAGAAAAGCGAACGATGATGCGGCCGGTCAGGTTGGTCATTCCCGCCTTTATCCAAGGTCGCGCGCGAGGGCATGCCGGCATGCCGATGCCGGGTCAGCAACCCGCCATGCCATCTCCGCAACCCGCGGCGCCGATGCCTGCCCATACGCCGGCCATGCAAGCGCCGCGGCATGTATTGCCGATTCAAAAATTTCGGTATGGCGGCAGGACACGGTAGGAGCTGAACCATGGCATGTTCTTGCGGCTGTTGCCGCCAGTCAACGAGGATGCTGTCTCCACAATTGGAAACACCAGTCCGGATCTCGCCGATCGTAAGCCTTCCGGTCGCACCGATCGGCGAATTGCGCGGGGTGATTTATCGGGCAATCCGGGCGCCGTACGAAGTTCCAAAGACCTATATTCATTTTTTCGAAAATCTGCGTCCGCTGCTCGCAACCGATCCGGCCGGATCACGGCTTTATATCCTTGGCGGCTCTTTCTACTATATCTTTCTCTGCCTCTTCAAGCGCCGGTTCTCTTCCTTCAACCGGCGAATCTTGGCTTGTTCAGGACTCAGCTTGCCGTTTCCACGAAACGCCTGCCCGTCATCCGATTCGTGTTCTTTAATCCAACGCGCCAGCATGTTCGGGTTGATTTTCGAGCTTCGCGCGGCATCTGCGCTTGTATAGCGTTGCTCTAACACTAGGTTAATTGCCCAATTTGAATTCTCTCGAATATTTCTTTCTCGTCGTCATTTCCAATCTCCAGTTAGGGTAATCCCTTAACTGGGTTGGGCACATGGATTACAACATATTTCTCTATTCCTGTAGGGTGACCCGACACTCAGGAAAACATACCTACCAATCCAAGCACAGTTGTCGGTACTTATAGTGGACCCTCGAATTGAGACAGTCGGTTAAGATAGAAACCACTGAAATAGAGGGGAAGTCATGAAGCGCAAATCATTCACATCCGAGTTCAAAGCGAAGGTTGCCATAGAAGCGCTGAAAGGTCAGCAAACGA
>JBGTCG010000221.1:0-42919 GCA_041748915.1 Methylococcales bacterium | reverse complement strand
CGTCCCACCCTTTTGCAACAAAAGGCTTTCCAACTCCTCGGCGTCAAACCCGAACGTACCCAGTAACGCTCCCTGGATTGCATGATAACCGTCATATACATCAATAAGTGACTGTTTTCTGATGGTCAAAGTTAGGCTTAGTAAGATGCTTTAGCTATGGCTCAAATTACGTCGTTCCGGCAGATATAAGGGATTGCCGGAACCCAGAAGCCAGGGACGGCCTGCAGACATTACATCCACGTAGTCTGGATACCGGCAATCCGTGCCGGTATGACGTTTCTGCTGAAACATCTTGCTAATCAGGAGATTTTTTGCAGCGCGCCGGAAGAACTGCTCGTTGAACCTTTCGATTTTTCCGTTCGGGTGAACCGCTGTCAAAGCGTGAGAGGGAGATCCATCGTTCCTTTGGACATCAACACCGCTTCCCCGCCGACCCGGATGCTGAGCTGGTTCTTGCCCTTATTGTCCATTTCGATGTGCAGCAGGCTTTGGCGAACACCCTCGGTTCCACGGTCCATTGCGAACGTATAGGTTCCGGTCCGGACATGGGGATGCGCGCACAGATAGCTCGTAAACGCCGGGATGCTCGATCCGATAGGCGGATCTTCTTTGACGCCGATTCGAGGCCCGACCAGCCGGGCATGGAAATCGGAGACCGGGTTTGCGGTCTGCGCCGAAAAGAGCAAAATTTCCTGGGCGGAAGTCGCGGGGGCCGTGGTCCGGCTCCATACGGATAAATCAAACTGCGCATTGCGTACCGCCTGATAGGACGTCAGCGGAACCATTAGATACGGGAATCCGCAGGATACCATCATCGACTGATATTTCTTGGTATCAATCGCGTTGATCGGCAAACCCAGAAATTCCGCGATCTCGGCTTCGCGGGGCACAAAGCGGTCGATGATCGGTTCCGGCTTCATCGTGAACTGAACCAGCACCGGTTTGCCATCCTGCACGGAAATATGGGTTTTGACCGGGCCGGTATTCTGCACCAGTTCGATCGGGGTCGTCGGCGAAATCAGCGGGAAATCGCCGATCTCCGCGAGAATATAACCAGTTGCGATGATCGGGTGGCCGGCGAAATCGATTTCTCCGCCCGGTGCAAAAATCCTCATTCTCCGTGCGTTGGGCTTGCCTTGTGGCTGAAACACGAATACCGTTTCCCACAGGTTCAATTCGTTGGCGATCTTTTCCATGATTCCGACATCCAAACCATCGGCTTTCGGGAAAACCGCGATCTGAACGCCCTGAAACGGTCGATTTGTGAAGACGTCAGCGGTATAGAACCTGTATTCCAAAAGTTACTCCCGGCGATCTATTTTTATAATTGGCGCCAGGACGGCGCGGTCGCGGGCGATCGGCTATTCGCAACGGACCTGGACCGCGGTTCCCTCGAACCGCACCGGATAAGTCGCGACTTTGATCGCCTCGTTCTCGAGGCACTGCCCGGTTTCCAAATTAAAATGCTGCTTATAAAGGGGCGAGGCAACGACAAGCTGGCCTTTGCTATCGCCGACGACCCCGCGCGACAACACGTTGGCCTTACCGATCGGATCGTAGTTGTCGATTGCGAAAATGCGGTCTTCCGGCTCCAGGTAAAATATGGCGACCTGGTGTTTGCCAACCAACGCACAAACGCCAGCGTTCGCTTTCAAATCATCGACTTCGCATACCGTGACCCATTGCATTCCGGAATGTTCTGTTGTGCTGCTGTACTCATCCAGAATCCTTAGCTGGCCAAGGCGTCCGGCATCAGTTCTTTCTCCTCGTCGGTTGCGGGGCGTAACTGGCCCCGTTCCTCAATAAAAACGATATTATCGTCTTTTTGATCGCTATTCACAAACTGCCGGAAATGTTTCAGCCGCGCCTCGTCTTCGACCGTTTTCTTCCATTCGCATTCATAAGTGCGGATTATGTGCGCCATTTGCTGCTCCAGCTCGTCACAAATGCCGAGCCGGTCGTCGATTACCACCGATCGCAGGTACCCGAGCCCGCCCTCCATCTTCTGCATCCAGACCGAAGTGCGCTGCAAACGGTCGGCGGTTCGAACGTAAAACATCAGGATGCGGTCAATATATTGGATCAGCGTGGCCTTGTCCAGATTGGTCGCGAACAGGTCCGCATGCCGTGGCTTCATGCCGCCGTTACCGCAAACATATAGATTCCAGCCGTTCTCGGTCGCGATCACGCCAATATCCTTGCTCTGCGCTTCGGCGCATTCGCGGGTGCAGCCGGAGACCGCGAATTTGAGTTTGTGCGGGGCGCGCAAGCCTTTGTAGCGGTTTTCGATTTCCACCGCGAGTCCGACGCTGTCATCGACGCCGTAGCGGCACCAGGTGCTGCCGACGCAGGATTTCACGGTACGAACCGCCTTGCCGTAAGCGTGACCGGTTTCGAATCCGGCATCGATCAGATCCCGCCAGATCAACGGCAATTGTTCCAGGCGCGCGCCGAACAGGTCGATCCGCTGCCCCCCGGTAATCTTGGTATACAGATTGAATTTCTTTCCGACCTGGCCGAGCGCAATCAACTTGTCCGGTGTAATTTCGCCGCCCGCGATCCGCGGCACCACGGAATAGGTCCCGTTCTTTTGCATGTTGGCCAGCGCATGGTCGTTGGTGTCCTGAAGCGCCAGGTTTTGCCTGGTCAGCACATAATCGTTCCAGCTCGACGCCAGCATCGATGCGACCGCCGGCTTGCAGATATCGCAGCCGCGGCCGCGGCCATGCTTGCTGATGAGTTGGTCAAATGTCCTGAACTGCCCGACCCGAAGCAGATGATAGAGGTCCTGCCGGGTATACGGAAAATGTTCGCAAAGGTCGGTGTTGACCTTGATGCCGAGTTTGGTGAGTTCCGCATCGAGCACCGATTTGAGCAACGCCGCACACCCTCCGCAACCGGTACTCGCGCTGGTTTCGCGCTTTAGCGCGGGGAGGTCGGTACAGCCGGCGGCGACCGCTTCGCATATTCGCCCCTTGCTCACGTCGTAGCAGGAGCAAATCTGCGCCGATGCCGGCAGTTTATCGGGACCGAGGCCGGTTGATTTCGATCCGTCCCGGTTCGGAAGAATCAGACTGTCCGGATGTTCGGGCAGTTCGATCCCGTTCAGGCAATACTGCAGCAGCGTACCGTATTCGTTCGCATCGCCGATCAGAACCGCCCCGAGAAGATGCTTTCCATTCTGACTCACGATCATGCGCTTGTAAATTTTGGCCGGTTCGTCACTGTAGGTATAACTCAAGGCGCCCGGAGTCCGGGCATGCGCATCGCCGATACTCGCAACGTCGACGCCCATGAGTTTGAGCTTGGTGCTCATATCCGCGCCGGTAAAGAGACTTTCACCCTGATTCAACGAATCGACGACCGTTCTCGCCATTTGATATCCGGGCGCGACCAGACCGAAAATCTGGCCGTTCCACAATGCGCACTCACCGATCGCATGGATGTCCGAATCGGAAGTCCGGCATCGATTGTCGATGACCACGCCGCCGCGCGGTCCGATCTCGAGGCCGCTCTCGCGCGCGATGTCATCACGTGGCCTGATTCCGGCTGAAAACACGATCAAATCGGTTTCCAGCGATTCGCCGTCCGCGAAGACCATTTTGTGTTTACAGGTGTCGCCATCGATTATATTCGAGGTGTTCCGGTTGCAATGGATGGTCACCCCGAGTTCTTCGATCTTTTTACGCAAAAGGACGCCGCCGCCATCGTCGACCTGCACCGCCATGAGCCGCGGAGCGAATTCAACCACATGTGTTTCGAGCTTCAGGTCTTTCAGGGCCTTCGCGGCTTCGAGTCCGAGCAGGCCGCCGCCGACCACGGTTCCGATCCGCGCGCATTGCGCCCCCGCGACGATTCGCTCCAGGTCCTCGATGGTTCTATACACATAACAGGCCTCGCGGGCATGGCCGGGAACCGGAGGAACAAAGGGATACGAGCCGGTGGCGAGCACGATTTTATCGTACGGAATCTCAACGCCCCTGGATGAGCGGACGATCTTGCGCGCGCGGTCGATAAATTCGGCCCGGTCTCCAATCCGAATTGTGATCCCATGATCCTCGAAAAACCTCGGTTTGACCAGCGAGAGGTCGTCGGCGCTTTTGCCGGAAAAATATTCCGACAGGTGAACCCGATCGTAGGCGGGGCGGGGCTCTTCACAAAATGTAGTGATTTCAAATTGATCGCAATTGGGGCTATTGACCAGACTTTCCAGGAAATTCTGGCCGACCATGCCGTTTCCGATCACAACCAATTTCTGCTTGTTCATAGGCAGCCTCGATACTAATTTTTCGGCAGTTCCGGGGCCTCGAGGCAGTCTATCGCGGGAATAAGCACGAACGTGCAGTCCCGATCTGACCGAGGGCGGCGGCAAAGGTGATTTATATTTGGAATATTTAAGCTCTGCTCGCTTTTGTCCAAAGCAAACTTCCTGCCATTATTTTTCAACCGGTTATCCTGGTAAATTCACCGAAAAACAGGCATTTCCGCGGCGTGCGTGATTCGATTATCCATCTCGCGGATCCCAGTATTGGTGCGACCCGTACCCAAACAGTGCGCGCGCTTCGTTGGCCTCCGGTCGATTGCTCTCAAGTCAGGTTTCTTCGCGGCGGGACGAGGCAACATGCCAAAGGAAGCTCTCGGAACCATCCTTTCGGCCCGTGAAAGCCGAGCCCGTTCCGGCCTTCGCACTCGCCCTCGAGTATTTTGTCCGCTGTTCCAACTTGCTCCTGTCGGATCCACTCTGGTTCAGTATTGCACTGACATGGGTCACCTACGCACCGATTGAAATGTCGGTCCGTTCCGGTCTTTCAGGCAATCTCATTGAATGGCACTAACCTTGCCCTGTTTAAGATTGCGGTTTTTTCATTCCAGGATTCCATCCGGTTCCAGACACTACCAATAGGGATCAACAATGTCGGATTCTCAACTCAAGCTTCTGTCTTTCAGCGGGCGGACCAAAATTCTACACATGACTTGGGTAGCCTTCTTCATCACTTTTGTGATCTGGTTCAATCACGCCCCCCTGATGCTGGTGATTGAACAATCCTTGCGACTGACCGGGGCCCAGGTCAAAACCATTTTGATCCTCAATGTTGCACTGACCATTCCCGCACGCATCATCGTGGGGATGCTGGTCGACCAATACGGCCCGCGACGCACTTACACCGCACTGCTGATCCTGGCCAGCATCCCGTGTTTTTTATTCGCGACGGCAGATGATTTTGAACAACTCGCTCTGGCCCGCTTTCTACTTGGACTTGTCGGTGCGGGATTCGTGATCGGCATCCGGATGATCGGCGAATGGTTTCCGGCCAAACAGGTCGGGATTGCGGAAGGAATCTACGGGGGGTGGGGAAATTTCGGCGCCGCGGCGGCGGCGATGGCGCTGCCGACTCTGGCCCTGCTATACGGGGGCGAACAGGGCTGGCGCTATGCGATCGGGACAACCGGCCTGATTGCGCTCGTCTACTCGGCGATCTACTTTTTCAATGTGTCGGACACCCCGAAAGGATCCACCTATTTCAAACCCAATAAAAAAGGCGCGATGGAGGTCACGAGCTACGGCGACCTGTTCTTCTATGTCCTGATGACTGGCCCGATGTACGCGACATTGACCCTGTTGACCTGGAAGCTCTCGCCGGCCGAAGTTGGCCTGTTATCGATGCCTGCCTGCACCGGCATTTACAGCGGCATCTGGCTGTTGTTCCTCTACAATGTGTATAAAATTTTTCATTTGAACCACGCGCACCTAAAACAGCCGATCGACGAAATCCATCGCTATAAGTTCAAGCAGGTCGCCATTCTCGATCTTGCCTATCTGGTCACATTCGGCTCGGAAATAGCCGTGGTTTCGATGTTGCCGATGTTCTTTTACGAGACTTTCCATGCCACCCAGAACGTCTCCATGGTTCAAGCCGGATTGCTCGCTTCGGGTTTCGCCTTCATTAACCTGGTCGCACGCCCGGGCGGTGGCTGGATCAGCGACAAGGTCGGGCGGAAGCTGTGTTTGACCATCTTTCTGCTGGGTCTTTCAGGCGGTTACTGGAGCATAGCGCAGATCAGTTCTGAATGGCCGGTATTGCTTGGCGTCGCGGTGACCATGCTGTGCTCATTCTTCGTGCAGGGCGGGGCGGGCGCGGTATTCGCGATGGTCCCCCTGATCAAGCGCCGCATGACCGGCCAAATCGCCGGGATGGTCGGCGCTTACGGAAATGTGGGCGGTGTGTTGTTTCTGACGGTATTATCTTTCGTTTCTTCGCAAACCTTCTTTATGGCCATCGCGGGATCGGCGCTCGTGGTTCTGGTCGCGGTGCAGTTTATCGACGAACCCAGAGGCCACATGGCCGAAATCCAGCCCGACGGTACGGTTGAAATGATTGAAATCAGTTGATAAAAAGTCCGCAACGGGGGCAGCCGCCGCTTTGCAGGTGCGAATTCATTCGCACCGAGCGGATAAATCCACACGTTCATTAATTTAACAAAATTGCGTTTCAGTCAGCGCGAAACTTTTAAGTGGAATTTCGGTCTCGGGTAAAAAAACCTGAACCCCTCCTCCTGTCCGGCCCAACATGAATCCGAAGCTTGAGATCACCATTGGCCAATTCAGCGATAAGGGCACCAAGCTGGAAAACGAAGATTTCTACGGATTCAGCGAACCCGGTCCTTCCCAATTGATCTATAAAGGGATCGCGGTCGCCGTCTCGGACGGAATGAGCGGCAGCGAGGGCGGAAGACAGGCCAGCCGAGCCTGCGTGATCGGGTTCCTGGCCGATTATTTCAGCACGCCGGATTCCTGGAGCGTCGACAAATCGGTCCAGAAAATTCTCTCGGCGACCAACAGTTGGCTGTACAGCAACGGGCACTCTCAATATCAATCGGTCAAGGGACTCGTCGCGACGCTCAGCATTCTGATCCTGAAATCCAACACCGCCTATCTGTTTCATATCGGAGACTCCCGAATCTACCGGCTTCGGGAGAACATTCTCGAGCAAATGACCCATGATCATCGGATATCCACGGCAGACGGCCAGAGCTATCTGAACCGAGCCATGGGCATCGAGCCCCATCTGAACGTGGATTGCCGGAAACTCCAATTGCAAAAGGGCGATGTCTTCATCCTGACCACCGACGGTGTCCATGATTTCATCGCACAAAAAATGTTGAAGGAGCTGGTAATCGAAAACATCGCGGACTTGGACGCCGGCGCCAAAGCGATCGTCACAGCCGCGGCCGCGAACCGGAGCAATGACAATCTGACCTGCCAGATCGTGAGAATCGATTCGCTGCCGCTGGCCGATAGCGCGGAAATCGTACAACAGAATGCCAAACGGCCATTTCCGCCGCCACTGGAACCCGGAATGGTTCTGGACGGCTACAGAATTGAAAGGGAACTCCACGCGAGCAAACGTACCCAGATCTATGAGGCCGTCAATACCCAAAACGGTCTACGCGTGATTCTCAAAACGCCGTCAATCAATTTCGAGGACGACCCGGTCTACATCGAGCGGTTTTCTCAAGAAGAATGGGCCGGACGCCGGATCAACGACCCGCATGTGCTCAAGGTGCTCGATGCCGACCAGCCAAAAAAATGGATCTATTATGTCACCGAATACCTGGAAGGCCGGACGTTGAGACAATGGATGGACGATCATCCACGGCCGGACGTCAAAACCGGGATCGGGATTGCGTGCCAGATCGCCAGGGGATTACGCGCGTTCCATCGACTGGAGATGCTGCACCAGGATCTGAAGCCCGAAAATATCATGATCGATCGCGAGGACCGGATCAAACTGATCGATTTCGGATCGGTAAAGATCGCGGGGATTGCGGAAATCAAGCATCCGGGCGATGAGGACACGATATTGGGGACGCTCAATTATTCGGCGCCGGAATATCTGATGGGTCAGCGAAGCGACACCCGTGCGGACCTGTTCTCGCTGGCAGTGATCACTTATGAACTGCTGAACGGCGCATTGCCTTTTGACCGTAACATGCCGGAAAAACCGGACCGTGCAAAACTGGCCAGGCTGAAATATGTACCCAGCATCCATCTGAATTCGATGGTGCCGGTGTGGATCGACGGAGCGATCAGCAAAGCCCTTGCCATCAATCCGGAACGCCGCTATGAAGATCTGAGCGAATTCATCCACGATCTGCATCACCCGAACCCGCTGTTTCTTACGAGCCCGAATTTGCCGCTGATTCAGCGCAATCCGCTCGCGTTCTGGCAGGGACTTACGGCCCTGCTCGCGATCGGCAATCTGGTCCTGATCTATCTGCTGACGCGCTCGTGAACGCTGGCCCGGTAGGACTCCATTCGAGCCAGGTAGTTTTCGACAAAGGTGTCGATGGCGGGCTTATCATATTCGCGTATCCCGCTGATCACCAGCTTCTTGAAACCGCGGCCAACCGTTTCATTACCGGCAATTACGGAAAAATGCAGGAGCGCATCTCCGCGCCGCCCATTGATCTTCAGAGTGCTTTCGGTCGGCTCGAGAACCGGTAAACCGAAATCCAACCGGTCCAGCTCAAAGGACATGCTCTCATAAATAACGAGCGGCCGTTCGGTATTGATCATGACATTGCGCTCCGCCATTAGCGGCACCAGGACATAGGGAAAATTCGGGCCGGAATAAGCGGCATAACTGCGAATGAAATTTTCGATCAACGCTCCGTCAACACTGGTCTCACCGCTACGTTCGACGACCAGGTAGGCTTTTCCGTTATCATCGCGAATATCAAAAGCGGAGGACTCGGTCTCGGGGAAGTTCAGCTGAACATCGCGGCCAACCATTCCGGAAAAGGTAAATCCCATATTCCGGCTCAAGCCGAACTTTTCCAATACCAGGGAAAAAAGCAGATCGCCGGGCACGCAGAACCGTTTCGCATCCGCATCGTGCAAAGGATTAAAGTCGCCCGCTACTTCCTTGGCGAAGCGGCTTCCCTGAAAGGCATCGATCGAAATTCTGCCATTGTCAGTCGAATAGAATTCTTTTAAAAACATGGAAGCGCCACTGCTGTTATGAAGTTTCCCGTGCCGCAACAAAGCCAGGTAGCCAGGCGATCTGTCTGGTGCTCTGCCGGCATGGAATCAAGTTCCGGCAATGGTCATCTTTTCGATCAAAATCGAGCCGACCCGGGTATTTCCGCGAATATCGACGTCGTTTCCAACGCCGGCGATATTCATGAACATTTCCTTAAGGTTTCCGGCCACGGTGATTTCCTCCACCGGAAACGCAATTTCACCGTTTTCAACCCAGAAGCCGGCCGCGCCACGGGAATAATCCCCGGTTACCAGATTCACTCCGTGCCCCATTAACTCGGTGATCAACAAACCGTTACCCATTTCCCGAACCAGGTCCTGGCGGCTGCGGCCCGTGGGTTCCACGGTCAGGTTGTGCACGCCCCCTGCATTTCCGGTCGTTTGCAGACCCAATTTACGCGCCGAATAGCTACTCAGCACGTAACCCTGCAGAATTCCATGATCGACGATGTTCCGGCCCCGGCAACGTACCCCTTCACTATCGTAATTGGTGCTTCCGAGCGCCTTGGGCAATTGCGGCTGCTCGTGGATGCGCATAAATTCCGGAAAGATCTGCTTGCCCTGGCAATCGAGCAAAAACGATGACTTGCGGTAAAGATTCCCGCCGCGGATCGCGGCAATAAAATTTCCGATCAGGCTCGCCGCACATTCCGCCGCATACATCACCGGGCATTGACGGGTCGACAAGCCGCGGGCGCCCAGCCGTTCGAGGGTACGCTCGGCGGCTTTCACGCCGACGGCCGGGGCGGATTCCAATTCATTACTGTCGCGCGAAACGGTGAACCAGTAATCACGCTGCATGCTGTCCCCCCGCCGGCCCAGCACGGAACAACTCAAACTGTGGCGCGTACCGGCAGTGCCGTGATTAAAACCCAGGCTGTTCGCAAATACTCGCATTCCCTGGTGGGTATCCACGCTGGCGCCTTCGGAATTGGTTATTTCGGAATGATAATTACGTGCCGAATACTCGCACTCGACGGCCAGATCAATCGCCTGATCGACACTGATATCCCAAGCATGATTGAGATCAAGGTCCGGGAATTCATTTGCCAATTGTTCTTTGTCCGGTAAGCCCGCATACTGATCGTCGGTCGCGAACCGCGCGATTCTACAGGCCGCCTGGACCGTATCCCGGATCGCTTGAACGGATAAATCGGTACTGCTCGCGGAACCTTTCCGCTGCCCGAAATATACCGTGACCGCAAGGCTCTGCGCCTTGTGATGTTCGATCGTTTCAACGCTACCCAGGCGCGCTGTGACCGACAATCCTCGCTCGATGCCGATTCCGGCTTCCGCGGCGGCCGCGCCCCGGGACCGTGCTTCCGCTAACAGATCGTCGACCATATCCCGAAGCCGGACCAATCCTTCGGCATCGAATCGAATGGGCGCAGGTTTAGTCAATGTTGGGACCTCGACTCTGGATGAGTTTATGGATTGCCAACTTCGGTTGGCGGACGCGGTAAATTGCCGGCAGGTGTTCCAACCGGCCGGAAATATCACGGACCTCCGATCTCAAACGCTGGTTCCGCCGACGGTCAGACCATCGATCCGCAAAGTCGGCTGGCCAACTCCGACCGGTACGCTTTGCCCGTCCTTCCCGCAGGTACCGACTCCGCTGTCGAATTGAAGATCGTTGCCGACCATGCTGACCCGCGTCAACACGTCGGGTCCGTTGCCGATCAAGGTCGCGCCCTTCACCGGCCGCGTGGTCCGGCCATTTTCGATCAGATAAGCCTCGCTCGCAGAAAACACGAATTTGCCCGAGGTGATATCAACTTGGCCGCCGCCGAAATTCCGCGCGAATAACCCTTTACCGACCGAACGGATGATTTCCTCCGGATCATGCGGCCCGGGTAACATATAGGTGTTCGTCATCCGCGGCATCGGAAGATGTGCATAGGATTCCCGGCGTCCGTTACCGGTTGGTTTGACGCCCATGAGCCGCGCGTTCAGTTTGTCCTGCATATAACCCCGCAGGATGCCGTTTTCGATCAGCACCGTGTTTTCGGTCACGGTTCCTTCATCATCAACACTCAGCGAACCGCGCCGGTCCGGCAGGGTGCCGTCATCCACGACGGTGCAGAGTTCTCCGGCGACCCGCTCGCCAATACGGCCGCTGAAGGCGGAAGTTTGCTTGCGGTTGAAGTCGCCCTCGAGCCCATGACCGATCGCTTCATGCAGCAAAATGCCGGGCCAGCCGGGTCCGAGCACAACCACCATGTTACCCGCCGGAGCGTCGACCGCTTCGAGATTGACCAGCGCCTGACGGACCGCCTCGCGGCCGTATTCCAAAGCGTGGTCCCCGTCCAGAAAATAGCCGTAATCGACCCGTGCTCCACCGCCCGCGCTGCCTTGCTCACGCCTTCCGTTGTGCTCGACGATCACGGTCACGTTCATTCTGACCAGCGGCCGAATATCGCCGGCCATGTTTCCGTCCCGGCCGACCACGAGAATCACGTCGTGCGCGCCGACCAGGCTTACAATCACCTGCTCGATGCGGCAGTCGAGTTTTCGGGTCTCGCGGTCGACCGTGTTCAACAGCTCGATCTTTTCCTCTTCCGGGATCGAAACCAGGGGGTCGACCGGCCGGTACAGCATCGGCGCGGGTTTCGACGAACGGACACCGATCCTGGCCTGGCTCCCGCCGCGAGCAATGCGGGTCACGTTCGTTGCGGCTTCAAGCAAGGGCGGAAGTTCTATATCATCGCTGTACGCAAAACCGGTTTTTTCCCCGGATATACCGCGAACTCCAGCGCCCTGCTCGATGCTATGGGAGCCTTCCTTGATAATACCGTCCTCGAGAACCCAGGATTCGTAACGGCTCGACTGAAAATACAGTTCAGCATCATCAAGCGGCGCACTCAACAATTGGCCCATGACATGATCGAGGTCGCGGTCAATCAATCCGGCCGGAGCCAATATCCATTCGCGGGCGAGCGCCAAAGAGTTCTCGGCTGTCATAAGCGTAACCTGCATTCCAGTCTTCTATGTTTAAGCACCGGGAAACCGCCGCGTATCCTCGCCAGCAGTTCCGGATCGATCTCGGCGACAACAAAGCCCGGCCCAGTCTCTTTTGCCCCGAGCACTTTTCCCCACGGATCTACTATCATACTCCTGCCATGGGTTTGCCGCCCGTTCATATGGAATCCACCCTGACCGGCCGCGATCACGTAGCAAAGATTCTCGACGGCTCGGGCGCGCACCAGCAATTCCCAATGAGCCGCCCCGGTTTTAGCCGTAAACGCGGACGGAACAGCGATCAGATCGACCCCGCAGGACAGCATTGTCCGAAACAGTTCCGGAAATCGCAAATCGTAACAGATCGCGAGTCCGAGGCGGCCGAAAGGAGTATCCACGACCAATGGCTGTGTTCCCGCTTCGATCGTATCGGATTCACGGTACCGTTCATCGGTTTCCGGAACTTCGACATCGAATAAATGGATCTTGTCATAGCGCGCGACCCGACTGCCGGTATCGTCGAACAACAGACAGCTCGCGCTGGCCTTGCGCGGAACCGAAGCCGCCAGCGGAATGGTTCCGCCGACAATCCAGACGGAATACCGCCGCGCCATTCCCGCCAGAAACTCCTGGATAACCCCTTCTCCATCCGCTTCAATATGGTCCAGCTTGTCGAACTCGGTCATACCCATCAATGCAAAGTTTTCCGGCAGCACCAACAACTCGGCGCCCGCGTCGGACGCGGCGCCGATCAACCGCTCGGCCTCGATCAGATTAGCGTCGACATACGGACTTGAAGCCATCTGAATGGCGGCACATTTCTTCATCGGTTTTGTGTATTGTTTCCTGGTTTCAATTGAGCATTGAGGAAGCTTAACATCCGGACTCGACTGTTCGACCCGAACCGGTCCGGTAAAAATCCCATCGGTACGAAAAACGGCCACGCAGCGCACCGGCTTATAATGGCTTTCCGGTGCCGGGCAGACGAACGATTTCCGGATCATCCCATTTCCCGATCACCTGGTACTGGCGGTTGATCAAACCGTCGACCGCAGTTCCCGGAAGTTCCTGGGTCAGGAGCATCGAGGCCCCGGCCGCGACCATTCCTTTCGGAACTACCGTAACGATATCGTCCAGCTGCTCCCGCACCAGATCGATTTCGCCGGCCACGATAATTTCAGCCGGGACTGCGTCAATGGTAAAAAGGTTAATTTTCGCACGGCCATTCGTCAATTGAAAAGAACTCTTCACTTCTTCGAAGGCAAGGCCGGGGCCAAAGAGCTTGCCAAAATCAAAAAGCATCAGATTTTTCAGCCCGTCCAGATTAAACAACCCGAACACTCGGCCGATGCCCGGTTCTACGGTCAGAAGCCGACCAGCGCCGAACTCGACCTGCGCGGCGCCGGACAGCGTTGCAAAGCTCAAATCGTACAGCGGATCGTTCCATTTCAGCGCCACTCGCGAATGCACGCTGGACTCCCCGATCACATTCGATTTGCCCAGCCTGGCCAAAAATTGTCCGAGGTTAGCGACCTTCAAATCACCCGAAATCGAAGTCTGGTCGACCGATTCAGAGGCCGTCCAGTATCCGGATAAGTTCAGGTCCAGGCCGTTTCCGTAAACATTCAAACGGTCGATCTTCATTCCATTGGATTGCTGGGTGGACGCAAGCTCCAATTTCCCGTAGTCGACCTGTTTCCAGAACAAATGCTCGGCACGGATATCGAGATCAACGATACGGGCCGGGTCCCAATGCAGTGTTTCCTTCGATGTTTTTTGCAGCAAACCGTCCTGCTCGGGGATTCTCAGGTAGTCGAAAGCCGCGTTTACACCAAAAGGCTTTTGATCCTTTCTCGTGCCGCTGAACCGCCCTCTGGCGAGATCGCTATCGGTAACACCTTCCCAAACTCCGTCGTTTCGATGCATCTTCAACACCAATCGGCCCAAGTCGAGATCCTCGATCGCCAATTTGTCGATCTGAACATCCACGAGACCCAAGTCCTTCTCCAGCTTTCCCTCGCCATCCAGTGAGGCCAGCACATTCTTCCAGGCCTTCAAGTCAAGGGTTTTCAAATTCGCATAAAAACTCAGCCCACGATCCGGCAAATCGCCGCCGGACACCCGGCCCAGCTTGACCCGGCCCTGCTCCAGATTCAAACCTTCCTTCGTCCTCGCCAGTGTCAGAGAGGCTTGGGCGACGTTTTCATACGTCAACTCGGCAGGAATATCCTGACCGGGTTCAAGATGGATTTTCAGACCAAACCCGCGGGACAGCGCCGCCGGCTTTTGCAGCGGCTCCGGCAAGTTCATCGAAATACCTCTGAGATTGGAATGAATATCGATATCCGCATACAGTTTTTCGCTGAGCTTTGGAATCTGCAGATCGATGGAATAGTCCGACTTCCCGGCAAAATATTTCCAGATACTGGAGAAATACCGTTTCGCGAGGGCCTCCACACTGGTCGCTCCGTGAATTCGCGCAGCGAGCCCCCGCTTATTGTTGGACACTTCCACCTGTACCGGCGAGCCCAGCATTTCACCCTGGATCCCGGTTCCATGAATGCGCTCCCGGCTGAAATCCAGCGTGCCACTGAGCCGGTCAATAGGCACACCAAAGGCATTCAAATTCGCCATTTTCAGATCTACCGTTCCGTTCACGACGACATTGTCGATGCGTTCCAGGATCGGAATTTTCAATTCAAGATCGATCCGGTTATCGCCGCGCAGTGAAACGAACTCGAGCAAAGGTTCGTAAAGCGGCGCGAGCGGCGTCTTCTTCAGGAAGTCAACGCTCTGCTGAAGGGTTCCTTCGGCGACGCCGGTGATATTCAGGTAATCTTCCGTCTCGAAATCGGCGCAACGCACCCGGACATCTTTGACACTGGCTCCCATGACATCGGCATGTGCACCGCGGATGCTCATCCCGGCTTGAAAAAATCGGACCTCGGCCAAATCGGAATGGATGACCGGCCAATCCGGATGATAAGACAAAATCACAGTCCTGGTGTAAAACAGTGTTTCAAAAACGCCCTCCGCGCCGCGAAACGGAAAAGCTTTGAGCGGTCCCCGAAATAATGTCCCGCCGCGGGTAACCGTACCCGAAACGAACGCGGCGTCCAGCCATTTAATCAGAGGCTTATTCAGCACGGCCACCGGTAAATAGCGATGGACGGCGGTTCCGTCGACATTTTTAAACGAGGCTTGCAGATCCAGGAATGGCTCGCCGTCCAGAACCGGCAGTTGCAGGAACACTCTGGTCTCCGCCGTCAACGCCGGATTCACGACTCTGACCCGCTCGCTTTCGATCCGCCAGGCTTGATCGTCCTTTTGCCAGAAAAAATCACCCTGAAGCTCGGTTAAACCAATCGGAGCACGAAACACTTCCGGAAATTCGAGTTCGGCTTGAGCGGCCGCGAGCACAATCCGGCCGTTGCCCTGATCGCCGCAGACCGCCCCGGAAAGATTTTTCGCACCGGGGAAAATTCGCCTGGGCCGGAAGGATAGATCCTCAAAACGGCCGCAGACAGACCATAACGGTTCCTGATTCCGGCCACTCGAATGCTCGAATTTCAGGTCGTAAATTTCGCCGCCTGGCGCGGCAGCCGCCAATATTCCATGATTGTCCGGAACCAAAACCCTTAAATCCATGATTAACTGCCTGAGTTCTTCCAATCGAAGATAGGACGAATTGAAATGGAAACTCGCGTTCCCAGCCGCAAGGTCGGTTGTTTGTCCCAACCCAAAGTCGGTCAATGGCCAGGACTCGCCGCCGAAGTTCAGCGCCAGACGGCGTACCGACAAATTCCAGCCCTGATTGGATCGGGTCCAGTGGAAATCGCCGGCCAGTTTGGGTAATGCCGCAATCCCGTCGGCTTCGTCACCACCGGAGAAACGACGCGACAGGACTCCGTCCCGATAATCCACATCGCCGGAAAGACTTACGAGCGCCGATTTTTCCCATACAGTCCAGACCCGGAAACCGCCGCGACCGTGCGCTATACGGTATCCATCAACCGCCAATTCCGCGAATAATTTACCGTAGCGGATATCGGTAGCCTTGACGTAAATTCTTCCGCTGCAGCAGTCCTGTAGAATGATATCGCCCTCATAGTCCATGCGGATAGTCAGCGATTTACCGTAGTCACGCGGCAGATCAGCATCGATCGCAACTTTGTGCCGGTGATCCAGATTCAGCAACCTGATATCGGCCCTTGAAAAATGCAAATCCAGCGCGGGATATTTCAAATCGCGCCAGTCCACCTCGCTGTCGAGCAGTTCAAACCGACCTTCTTCAAAGATCCATTTCGGCATCTCCGCGCCACTATCGAGCCCGGCTACGCGGATACTGCCATCCAGCTGCCTTCGAATCGACAACCTCGCCCCGCGGATGGTGACCCAGCGCGGCTGAAAACTACCGGTCAACAAAAATTCTTTCAGATTCAACCCGGCGCGCAACTGATCGAAGCGCAACAGCACCTTACGTTCGCCGGGATCGATAATTTTTACTCCGTTGAGTACGACCTCGGGGCGAAATCCGTTCAATCCGGCCGACATTCGATCCATTTCGATGGGTTTGCCGATCGACGCGCTGATCGAGGACACTATCTCGGCGCGATATTGACTGATTTCGGGCAATAGAATGCGGGCTGCACTGAGAACCACCGCCAGAAACAGAACCGATATTAGTAAAAACCACCGCACGAAGCGGGAAAGGTGGATTAAAAAGATCACTCACTCAACATCGCGGCGAACCGGGCCCGGGCAATTCAGCCTACAACAAAACCACATCATACTGTTCCTGGGTATACTGCCGTTCGGCCCGGAAGCGGATTCGGACACCGAGAAACTTCTCCAGTTCAGCCAACGATGCGGCTTCCTCGTCGAGCAGAATTTCCACCACGTCGTTGGAAGCCAATACCAGAAGACTTTCCATGTTATATTGCCGGACCTCCCGGATAATTTCACGAAAAATTTCCAGGCAGGTGGTTTCCGCGGTTTTCAGTACGCCACGTCCGCTGCAGGTACCGCAGGGCTCGCAAAGAATGTTCTCCAGACTGCCGCGGGTCCTTTTACGGGTCATTTCAACCAGCCCGAGCATGGACACCTCGGTGATACAGGTTTTGGCATGGTCTTTTTCCAGATGCTTTTCGAGTTCCTTCAACACCTGCACTTTATGTTCGTCATCGCGCATATCGATAAAATCGATGATGATGATGCCGCCGAGATTTCGCAATCTAAGCTGCCGAACGATGGCGTGGGCGGCTTCCAGATTCGTTTTGAAAATCGTGTCTTCCAGGCTGCGCTTACCGACGTACCCGCCCGTGTTCACGTCGATCGTGGTCATGGCTTCGGTTTGATCGAAGACCAGATAACCGCCTGATTTAAGAAATACTTTCCTATCCAGCGCCTTCTGGATATCGTCTTCGATGCCGAACAGATCAAAAATCGGACGTTCGCCCGCATAGTGTTCCACCAGATGCGTAACGGCGGGCAGAAATTCCCGCGCGAATTTTACCAGAGCCTGATAGGTTTCACGGGAATCGACGCGGATCTTCTCGATTTTTTCCCGGTACAGATCGCGCAATGCCCGGATGCTTAACGGAAGATCGCAGTGAATCAAAGTACGCACGTGCGTGCTATGAATCCGTTCGCAGATCGAATGCCAGAGCTTGACCAGAAACATCATGTCGGTTCTGAGTACATCCTCGTCAATAGATTCCGCCGCGGTCCGGGCTATGAACGCACCGGTGTTGAATTCGCTTTGAAACTCGTCCAGACAAGACTTGAGACGGGCCCGTTCGTCGTCGCTCTCGATACGCTGGGAAATCCCGCAAGCCTTGCTGTAAGGCATGTACACCGTATAACGCGAAGGAATCGACAGTTCAGTCGTCAGCCGCGCGCCCTTGGTCCCGAGAGGGTCCTTGATCACCTGAACCACGAGATCCTGATGCTCGGCCAGCATGTGATCAATGTTCTCGGAACCGAGTTTTTCCGCGTCGCGGGCGGACAAATCCGAAACATGCAAAAAGGCGCCGCGTTCCAGTCCGATATCGATAAATGCCGCGTGCATGCCGGGCAAAACCCGGCAGACCTCCCCTTTATAGATATTCCCGACCAACCCTTTCTTTCTGGTGCGTTCGATGATCACTTCCTGAACGACTCCGTTTTCGACAACAGCGACCCGCGTTTCCTGCGGCGTTACATTCACCAGGATTTCATCGCTCATCAGTTTTTTATGATCGGTCTCTGTTCAATGGTCGAGGCAAAAAATGGCTCAATACCCGCACCGAGCCTACGAAAAATTCCGGACTGCGAACACGGATCGGATCGTTCATGCGACGAGCCGACAGCCGCCCGGAAAAACTTCGGAACACGCGGTGAACCGCTTTACTATATTCTAAATTTTTAAAGCCTTCCGAGCGCTTGCCCGCGAGAACAATAGATCGCGCACACCCCGGGTCATTTCTGGAGCACGCGGATACCGGCTTTGCCCAGCAGCGCCGCGGTTTCGAAAAGCGGCAAGCCGACTACGCCACTATAACTTCCTTCAATTCGCCGCACAAACAGGCTGCCGAGCCCCTGAATCGCATAACAGCCGGCTTTATCGCGTGGTTCGCCGGTCTCCCAATAGGCAACCATTTCGGGGATCTCCATGTTCCGGAACCAGACCCGGGTCGCACTGATCGTTATCCAATGCCTGTGGCCCCGCAAGGACACCGCGCTCAGGACTCTGTGTTCCCGACCGGATAACTTGCCGAGCATCGCAATTCCGTGGTCCATATCTTTGGGTTTGCCGAGGATTACGCCGTCCAAGACCACGATCGTATCGGCGCCAAGAACCGGCATTTCCGCACGCGCCCGGAGATAAATCCGCGCCGACTTCTCGGCCGCGAGCCGGCGAACGGTTTGCTCTGGACATTCACCCGGCACGGGTTGTTCATCGATTTCCGCCGGTTGTACGACAAAACGAATTCCGATCTGATCCAACAATTCCCGTCTGCGCGGCGAGGCCGACGCCAGTACGAGTTGCGGCGCCGGTTCGTTCATTGCCGATGATAAGGGTGATGCTGCAACAAACTCCAGGCCCGATAAAGCTGCTCAACCACGATGATTCGCACCAGAGGATGGGGAAACGTGAGCTTCGACAGTCCCCAGGTTTCCCGGGCCGCGGCCCTGCAGCCAGGCGCGAGTCCTTCCGGCCCGCCAATCAGCAAGGCAACATCCTTGCCCATCGCCATCCATTTTTCCAGCGACCCGGCAAGCTGCACGGTACTCCACTGGTTTCCCGCCACATCCAGCGCAACGATATGTGCTCCGGATGGAACGGCGTTCAACATCTGCGCACCTTCCAGCCGCACTGACTGCTGAACTTCAAGACTGCTTTTTCGCTTGCGGATCGCGACTTCAACCAGGCGTATCCGGCATTCTCCGGTCATTCGCCCGGCATATTCGTGGAATCCGCGCTGGACCCATTCCGGCATTCGCTGGCCCGCGGCAATCAAATGAATATTCATGCCGGCAGATTCCAGGCTCCGGCAACCCTAAACTGCTGTTCCATACAACTGGAACTCAAATCGGCGGCGGCGGATGGCCGAACTATTTAATAAGAATATAGATAAAATATTCATTTTAATCCTTTTACATTTGAATTGTGAATCAAAAACACCGCAATTCGCGACCGAATGACCGGAGACGCCGACAATGAGTTTGCAATCACCCGACCACGACCTTGCCGACTGGAAAGCACGTGCCGAGGCGTTCGAAGCCGAGCTGGGGCATACCGTGGTCGGCCTGCATCGGGCGATCCGGCTGATTACCACTGCCGTTTTCGCGCGCGGACATGTGATGCTGGAAGGCGATGTAGGGGTGGGCAAAACGACTTTGCTTCGCGCCGTAGCACGCTGCATCGGCGGGGCTTATGAGCGGATCGAAGGAACGATCGATCTAATGCCGAACGATCTGATCTATCACACTTACATCAACCGGGAAGGCAGGCCCCAAGTCGATCCCGGCGTGATTCTCAAACATGGCGAAAAATTGTCAACGTTCTTTTTCAACGAAGTGAACCGTGCTCGCCCACAGGTCCACTCGCTGTTACTGCGGGTGATGGCGGAACGCAGTATCACGGCATTCAATCGCGAATATACCTTTCCGCACCTTCAGGTATTCGCGGACCGCAACCGCGTGGAGAAAGAAGAAACCTTCGAGATGCCTTCGGCCGCGCGCGACCGTTTCATGATGGAGCTGAATATCGAGATACCGAGCGATGCCGACGAGCGCAAGGCCCTGGTGTTCGATCCACGATATCACGACGTGGATCGATTGATGGACGAGGTCCGCCGGGGAGTCCTGCCTTTCGAGCAACTTAACGACATCGCGGCCACCATTCAACAACAGATCCGCGCCTCGGATACCCTCGAACGTTACGCGCTGGATCTCTGGGAAGCCACCCGGAACCCGGGTCGTTTTGGAATCGCGATCGATGCGGTCGATATGCGCAAGCTGATCCTGGCCGGAGCCAGCGCGCGCGCGATGAGCATGTTGCTGCGAGCGGCCCGGGTCACCGCCTGGCTCAACGACCGCAAGGCGATGATACCGGAAGATCTCCAGTCGGTCTTTTATGAAACCATCGCCCACCGCATTTTTTTACACCCGAGCTATGAAATCCGCCGCGAACAACTGATCGGCCCGCTCGTCAGGGGAATCCTGCAATCGGTAGCTTCGCCCTGAAGCAACCAGTTGGAGTCCAGAAGCGGATCGCCGACAAAAAAAAAACGGAGGCTCGAGGCCTCCGTTTTTTCCAGAAGAGAGTCAATCAACCAACGAACGGGCTCAGCAGCTCAGCGATCGTGTTACCGTTAATCTGATCCCCGAACTTATTATTGCTCACGAAGTTGATCCCGAGTCCGTTCGTTGCAACCGTATTATCAATCTGTGCCAGATTGTTGGTTTGATCCGTGGGAATGCTGGCCTGGCCGATAATCGGGGTGACCTTGTTGTAGAATTCCGGCGAAAGTATATTGACACTGCCCAACAAACCTTCCAGGGCACCGCCACAAATTTCCTTCATCGCTGCACGGTCGAGTTCCAGGTCGGCTCCCAAATCGCGAATTTCAAAAGCTGTCATGTCATTTCTCCTGATTGAATAATGAGTACTGATGTTAAATTCTGTTCAATTCAACGCGGTTGCGTTGTTTGCAACACCGAAAAGCAGTGACCGTGCCAGCTATGAAAGTTCTTGTTCTAGATGATTATCTGCCTGTAATTATTAATAATTTGTGATTTCCGCCAATGAACTGCGAGCTTTCCCAAAAAAATGAACTGTTCTTCGCTACAAAACGTTCTTGATTAACGGTTTGTAAACGGCAAACGGATTCGTCGTTCCTCCGGCGCACCATCGGATTTCGAATTTTGCCGCGAATGTTCCGGCAGACGTCATTCGCCGTATCGGATCCAGTACTCCTGAAAAAGAGTTTTTTCGTCGATTGCGCGACTTGGAATCGGGCGTGATATCCAGCTCAGGTTGATCAGGTGTCTCGCATTCACATTCTCGGTGGTAATGTTGCCACCCCAGGTCCCGCAACTCAGGCTTAATGTGTAAGGAAGGCCGTTTTGGGGGCTGCCTGCCCCCGCGTTCAGATTCTGATTGACCAGAACCCGGCCGGTCCTGGTTCGCAGCGCAAGGGCCATCACATTCGCGTCGGAACGGGTATGGATCCCGCAGGTGTGGCCTCGTCCCTGGTATTCGGTGATCGCGTTGACCAGATCAATTGCGTGATCGATAGGCCCTCGATAACGGTAAAGCGCGAGCACGACCGACAGTTTTTCGCCCGAGAAAGGATGATCGGGGCCGGCCCGGTCCTCCTCGACAACCAGGAAACTGCGGTCATTCGGAATCGCGATTCCAGCCAACTCCGCGATGTGTACCGCCGATTTCGCAACCACGGCGATCGAAGGAATGGACGCACCTGGCTCCGGCCACATGAGTTTTTGCAACCGCGCCTTCTCCGCCGGATTACATACGTAGGCGCCCTTTGCCACGAGCGCGGCAACCAAATCGTTATAAATTTCTGTAGCTGCAACCACCGCATTGTCGGCCAGGCAACTGGTCGCGAAGTCAAAGGTTTTGGCTGCCGCGATGGCATTCGCGGCAGCTTCGATGTCCGCCGTTTCATCGACGACATGCACCGCGTTACCGACACCCACTCCATAGGCCGGCGTTCCCGAGCTGTAGGCGGCTTTGACCATCCCCTCGCCTCCGGTTGCCACGATTAAATCGGCCGCGCGCATGAGCTCCTGGGTCTTCGCAAGGGACGGTTGATCGATGAGCTGCACCAGATCCGCCGGGGCTCCAACTTGTTCGCAGGCCTCGCGCATATACCGAACCGCGAGTGCGGTAGTCTTTTGGGTACGCGGATGCGCGGCGATCACGATCGCGTTCCGGCCCTTGAGCGCCAACAGAGTCTTGAGCGGGGGCGTCGCATCGGGTCCTGTCGTCGGAATCAGCGCCGCGACGACCCCGACCGGCTTCGCGATCTTGATCAATCCTTTTTCGGGAAGCTCTTCAACGACACCGACCGTTTTTACGGTCGCGATATCGGCGAGCGTCCCCATGACGCGGTTCCGGATCTTAGTGACCTTGTCGGAATAATTTCCGAATCCGCCCTCATTGACCGCGAGCCGTGCCAGAGCCTCGGCCCGACCCTGACGAACCACCGACCAGGCGACCGCGGTGGTCAGCGTGTCGACCTCCGACTGCGAATAGCCTTCGATTGCGCTCTGGGCTCGCCGCGCACGATCGATCAAATTGCCAATCCCACTCGCCGATTTCGAATTTTCGATACTCATTGCCTCGCGCCTCATTTAGCCCGTGGTTGATAAAAATCGCTACTGCCTCTGAAGACCAATGGGCTCTGGATAAGTTACAATAGTTTCTCCGTTAACACCAACTTGTGTTCAACACGTGCGGGCTCCGGTCATCACTTAAAGTTTCTTGGTTTGGGCTTCAACGCGCTTCACGAAACCTCGGGCGTGTTTGGAATCATCATGACGGATGCTCATTCAATAACATGAGGAACACCCAATATAATGAACTCGGAAAGACACAGCATGCATTCGAGAAAACGGCTCCGGGCCGAATCGCAGGAACCGATCCGGCTTGGCGGCGCTACGCTCGACAGACAGTGCCACATTTGTGCTTTCTTTCATTCACCCGACGAAGAATATCCCGCACTTCTTCCCTTCATCAAGGAAGGACTCGATCGTGGTGAAAAAGCCTTTCACGTGGTGGATCCCAATCTGCGCAAGAATCACTTGCGTCATCTGGAATCGGCGGGAATCGACGCCGGACAGGCCGAACTAAGCGGCCAACTGGAACTGCGCAACTGGCACGATGCTTATCTGCGCGACGGTCATTTCGATCAAAACAGGATGCTGGCTTTACTGCAAAGCGTACTCGACGAGGCCAGAGAGCAGGGCTTTCCCTTGACCCGTCTGGTCGCCCATATGGAGTGGGCTCTAGAGGATCGACCGGGCGTGAATGACATTGTCGAGTATGAGACCCGGTTGAATTTCTTCCTGCACCGTTATCGGGACCCCATCGTCTGTGTATATGACCTCGCCCAATTTGGGGCAGACACCGTGATCGATATCATGCGCACCCATCCGATGGTCATCATTGGCGGCGTGCTGCAGGAAAATCCATTCTTCGTACCGCCGGAGGATTTTCTCTGCGAGCTGCAAAAACGCCAGAACCGGGGTGGAAATTCGTTCGCATCTTAATCAATCCTTTGAGAATTCAGTGACATTATGCAGGTCGACACCGAGAACATCCGGCGTCTCCAAAGCTGCATCAACGATCTGGTCAGCCTGCTCGCTTTACCCGCGATGTGGACCGGCAGTGATGCGTCTCAGGTTCTGGGCATACTTCTCGATGTTCTTGTACGAATGCTGTGTCTGGATTTCGCCTATGCCCGCCTGAATGTCCCCGCAGACCCTGGTCCCATCGAGATTTGCCGGATCGCGGACCACTGGAACACAAATCCATATCCAGAAACGATCGGCCGGGTTCTGGAACCGTGGTTGGACCTTTATGGGTCGGGATCAGCGTGTGGAGTACCCAATCCGCTCGCCGAGGGCGAGATCTCTATCGCACGCGCCTGGCTCGGACTGGACCAGGAAAGAGGTGTGGTCGTGGCGGGTTCGACCAGACCCGACTTCCCCGGCAACATCGAGTCTCTCCTGCTCAGGACCGCTGTAAATCAAGCCATTATCGAAATCCAACGGGTGGAAGTGCTCGCCGAGCGCGCCCGGACCGTGGCCGTTGAACGGATGAAAAATCAAGTGCTCGCGGAAAACACCTACCTGCGCCAGGAACTGGAGCGCGAAGAACAGTGGCATGAAATCGTTGGCCAAAGTAAAGCCTTGCAGAATGTTCTTTATCTCGTGAGTCAAGTGGCGCCCACCAAAGCCTGCGCTTTGATCCAAGGGGAAACCGGTACCGGTAAGGAGTTGATCGCTCGCGCCATTCACCGGTTGAGCGATCGAAGGGAGAAACCTTTCGTCAAACTGAACTGCGCGGCGATTCCGACCGGACTCCTGGAGGCCGAGTTGTTCGGGCACGAGAAGGGTGCTTTCACCGGCGCTGTCGGACAGCGCATCGGCCGCTTCGAACTCGGACACCGAGGCACGATATTCCTCGACGAAGTCGGTGAAATTCCTTTGGAACTTCAATCCAAGTTGCTTCGGGTATTGCAGGAACAGGAGTTTGAACGCCTGGGCTCATCACGCACGATACACGCCGATGTGCGTCTCGTCGCGGCCTCGAACCGGAACCTGGCACAGTTGGTCAAGGAAGAAAAATTTCGCAGCGATCTCTATTATCGACTGAACGTATTTCCAATCAATGTCCCCCCGTTGCGGGAACGTGTAGAGGATATTCCGCAATTGGTCCGTTATTTTACCGAGCGTCACGCACACCAATATAACAAACGGATCACAAGCATCGCCCAGGAAACCATGATTGCGCTTTGTCGTTATCCCTGGCCCGGGAACGTGCGCGAGTTGGCAAATCTCGTCGAGCGCGGCGTGATTCTTTCCAGTGGCTCCGCACTTGAGATTCCGCTCAGCGAACTGAAACCAAGCAATGCCATCGCGGCCAGCGAACGAAATCTGCTCGATTTCGAGCGCGAGCATATTCTTCGAGCATTGAATGAGTCTCTTTGGGTGATTTCGGGTCCTTCCGGCGCGGCCGCGAAACTCGGGATGAAACGGACTTCGCTGCAATACAAAATGCAGAAACTGGGAATCGTTCGACCGCGATAGATTTTTCAGTGCCGGCCGGCCGGCAGTTCTGACGGCCATCCGGCAATCGACCGGGTCAGACACCGGTTTTCGACATCCCCATTCCGGCTCTGAAAATAAAATTCTTTCTGTTTTCCTCTTCTTAGGCTAATCCCCGGCATCGCATCGATAATGGAATAAGGCTTGCGTCGCCAAAACACAGGGATAGCCTAGTGGAACGAAACCCTCGGGGACAACGAACTTCTGGGCACACAACAATTCCCATCGAACCAATAAAAACCTGAATGGAGGAAAGACAGATGAAAATTCGCAACCAGGAACTACTCATTCCGACCAGCATGGTCGGTAACTACCCTAATCCAAGGTGGTGGGACGCCGAGTTCGCCCGCGCGTTCACCGGCGATCAGGAGCCCCCGGACTCCCTATGGCGCGAAGCTTTGGAGGATGCTGTCGGCGCAATTGCGCGGGACCAGGAAAATGCGGGCCTTGATATCATTTCGGACGGGCGGCTCCATGGGGACAATTATGCCGATCAAGCGCTTTATTACTATTTCAGGCGCCTGGGTTATAACCTTCGAGGCGGCCATCTGGGTTTCCCGATCTACAGTCGTCTGCATGCCGCAACCCTGGATCAAGAGATCAAACGACAGGGTTCCCTGATGGTCGAACAGGCGCGGGCTCTGAAAAGAGCGACTCGCAAACCCGTGAAGGTCCAGTATACCGGGGTTCAGGTCCTCGCCCAGTGCACCAATGACCTGTATTACAAATCATCGCGGGATCGGGCCATGGCGCTCGCCGCGGCCATGAACGAGGATCTTCGTGAAGTGGATGCCTTGGGGGTCGATTTCATCCAGCTTGACGAGTTTACCTGGCCTTACGGTTTTGAAGGTTGGGCCATCGAAGCCTTCAACCTGGCGGTCGAAGGGGTCAAAAATGCCCAGATCATCGTGCACGTGTGCTGGGGAAACTGGGGGGGTACGCCTGCCTATCTGGCCGACGATACGGCCAAATCGGGGGAAATCTTTGATCTCACGAAGCGGCGTGGCAAGGAGCCTTCGGCGACCGCATCCGTGGTACCCAACGCCTATCAGGCACACATTAACGTTCTGAATCTCGAAAACTGCGGCCGGCGCAGCGATGACATGAGCGGTTTGGAAGTCATCAAAGCACATCCACTTCCAGATAATGTCTGCTTCTGGGCCGGGGTCATCGACGTAAAAAGCACCATTACCGAAACCGCCGAACAGGTCGCGGACCGGATCCGGCGACTCTTGCAGGTTATACCGGCCGATCGGCTCGGAGTCACCACAGACTGCGGGTTGATTCTGCTGCAACGCTATATCGCGATCGATAAGCTCCACGCGCTGGTCGCGGGATCGGAGCTGGTGCGCGCGGAACTGGCCAAAAAGGTCGCTGCCTGATGCGCATCGAAGGCCTGCGATCGAAACGTGTCCAGCGGGTCCCGGGACTCGTGTAACAACCGTGCCATGCCAGTCTATCAGCTAGTCTGTCCGGACTGTGGCCATACCTTCAGCGGCATGGTTTTCGCGGGTACCCGGGAGCCCGAAAAATGGGTCTGCTCCCGATGCGGGAGCGACCGAGCCAAACCACGTGCCGATTCACCGCCAGTGTTACACCCGTTGGAGGCAGCCCATGGAGCGGGCTGCCCGTGCTGTGGGACGAGCGATGAAACACACGACTGACTGGCCGGATCGATTTACGATTGTCAGTTCAGTCAGACGTTGGCCGCGAGAACGCGGATCAGACATGTATACACAAACCGACAAACGCAGTGACCTCGATGAACTGATCAACCACGTGAAACAGGGCAATTGTGTGGCCGTTGGGGGTGGCCTATCGTGGCGCGAACCCATGGCGGCACTGCGTGAACTCGTACGCCAGCGGATCGGGGGTTTGACGCTCGTGGGATCGGCTCATGGAATCGATGTGGATCTGCTCTGCGGGGCCGGAGCTGTGGCCGTGAGCGCGGAATCCTACGTCGGGTTCGAACAGGATTTCGGGATGGCGCCGAATTACCGCCGTGCCTGCGAGACCGGGCAGGTCGAGGTACAGGACAACTGTTGCTATACACTCGTGCAACAATTGCGTGCGACGATCCAGGGTTTACCCTTCATGCCCATTCGCTCGGTTCGGGGTACCGATTTCATGAAGATGCACCTCGGATACCGAACCATGATCTGTCCCTTCACCGGTGAAGAACTGGTACTCGTTCCGGCGCTGCAACCCGATGTCGCGATCCTGCATGCGCAGGCTGGCGACGCGCACGGCAACCTGCATATCGAAGGGCCGCCGGTTGCCGATATCCTTTTTTCGAAAGCCTCCAAAAAAGTGCTCGCGACCGTGGAAGAGATCGTCCCGAGCAAACAGCTCACCAAACGCGGCGTGACCATCCCGTATCTCTATGTTACGGCCGTGGCGGAAGTTCCGTACGGAGCCCACCCGACGGCCTGTTATCCGCGTTATGCCTATGATCGGCAACACACGACCGAATATTACCGCTACGCTAGCGAAGGAGCCGAATTTTTTCGTGATCATTATCTAAAGCCCTATGTTTATGACTGTCGCACTCACGACGAATACCTGAAGGCCATCGGTGGTGAAGACAAGCTCAACCGCCTTTCCGATTGGATTCTAGGTCCCGACACCTGGATGACTCTCTATGCGTGATTCATCGAACTCCGCTTGCACGATCGGCGAAGCCATGATCTATCAGATCGCGCGAACGATCGAAGACGGCATCGTCGCGTTCCATGGCTTTGGATCGCCGCTGGTGCAACTCGCGTTGCACCTCGCGAAGCGTTTCCATGCCCCGAATCTCGCTCTGGTGGCGGGGGCTACCTATGGAGTGAATCCCGCACCGCCGTTTTTGAGTCCAACCACGAACGACTGGGTAATGAATCGGGGAGCCGAATGCGAACTTGATATTGAACAACTGTTCGATCTCGCCGCAAGCGGACGCATCGGCCGGATATTTCTGTCCGGTCTGCAAATAGACGCGTTTGGCAACCTGAACGTGACGCAGCTCGGACGGGAGCGCGTGGGACTCAAACTGCCGGGAGGAGGTGGGGGCTGCAATCTGTCCTGCGACGTCGCGCATGTGACGATCTGGACCGCCGCGCACCGGACCGCACCCGCTTCTGACGGGAAACGCCGCTTCCGGCTCGTGGAAAAATGCGATTTCATCACCAGTGTGGGGCATCGGACGAGCCGGGCGAAAAAACGTGCCGCGATGCGTTATCGGGGAAAAGGTCCCGATTGGATGATCACGGAACTCGGCGTTTTCGATTTCGACGAATCCGGCCGTGCGCGGCTCGTCGCCGTTTACCCCGATATCGAGGTTGACGAAGTCCGCATTCATACGGGTTTTGAGTTCCCGGTGCGCGCGGACTTTGGCCCGGTCAGCCTGCCGAGCGCGGAAATGGTGGAGTTTATCCGGTCCTTCGATCCGCTGAAAATCCACGAGCGGGAATTGAGGCCGGAAGATCGCTCCCGCAGCTTTGCCTGTACCGGAGCGAACGGGAACGGATATGGGCGGTGAAGCGTTGAAAGTCGGCAGTCTCAAGGTCCGGAAAAACTTCGTGCCATTGCCCTATCGCCGGGTCAGCTATCAACCCTATGACGGGGCCATGACGGACGCGACAATCCGCGCGCACGTCCTCGGCCGCGAGGTTTATCGCCGCACCGACATCATCGTTCTGCATCAGGGTGTGGAGGCATTCGCGGTGGTCGCGGTACAGCGCGCCGAATCAGACTCCCTGTTCACCCGAGTTGATGACATGGAAATATTGGCCCTGCCTGACGAATGCACGTTCATGCGTTCCCCCGAAACCGATTCGGCCAACCGCTCGGCTCTTGCCAAAATCGCGCGCGAGCACGGGCTGGGTCCGGATCGGACCGCTGTCGTTCAAGGGGCCTTCGATCATATCAACATCATTCATCGCCCGGAGCCCCTGATTTTGCGCATTGTCGAAGTCGCCCCCCCGGAACCCCCGAAGCTCTACAAAATGGCCGAACACGTCCTCAGTTACGCCGATCTCCCGCCGATCTGTCTGGAACTCGAACGAATCGACCTGCGTGCGCTTTGCCGGCAGGTCCAACCCGAGGCCTACCTCGTGCCCTGCCGCTCCGGGGGGCTCGACCATCTCGGTGCTCCCGTATACTTCCTCGACGAGCGCCCGCCGGTGCGCAGGCCCTGGACGCTGATCGGCTGCGAACGCAGCCTCGAGTTCCACCGCCACTATTACGGCGATGAGCCGCCGCGTGTTGAGATGTGTCCGCGTCGGCTCGCGTCGGCATCGGAGTGTCCGACCCTGCTGAAATGCTGCCTGCTCGAGTTCGATATAGAACATGATGGGTTGACCGCGGTGGTCCCTTGGGGAGCCGACCTGCCGATGGTCGAACGGGCTTTGGGTCTACTCGCACGGGACGTGGACTATGCCTGAATTCGCCTGGGACACCATAGTCGGCAATCTGATCGGCGACCGCGCGCAAAAACCCCGCGCCACCGGCGTTACGATGGTCATCGACACCGGCCTGGGGCTCGGCCTGCTGGGCGACACTCTCGAGCTTGCGCATCATTGCATAGATCATTGGAAGCTCGCTTTCGGAACTTCGGTGTTTTACCCCCGAAAGGTCCTGCAGCGCAAGCTGAGCCTGCTCGCCGAACAAGACATCCTGACCTTTCCGGGGGGCACGCTGCTCGAAGTCGCGCTCGTGGAACACCACTGCCGGGACTACATGAAACACGCCAAATTCCTGGGCTTCGGTGCGGTCGAGATCTCCGACGGCATTATCCCGATGCCCGCGTTCCGGCGCAGGAACATCATTCACTGCGCGCTGGACGCCGGGCTCGTTCCGATCACCGAAGTCGGCAAGAAGGACCCGAAGCAGCAGCCTTCGGCCGAAGAGATCGCGGCACAGGCACTGACCGATCTCGAACAGGGCGCCCACTGGGTCGTCATAGAAGGCCGGGAGTCCGGGCGGGCCGTGGGAATCTACGACAAACGCGGACACATCATCGACGAGACGGTCGCGAAAATCATCGGAAGCATGGGACAGGCCGCGGAACGACTTGTCTGGGAAGCCCCGCTCCAAGACCAGCAGGCGTATCTGATCCAAAGGTTCGGCACCAATGTCGGACTGGGCAACATCCAACCCGATCAGGTATTGGCGGTGGAAGCCCTGCGCTGCCGGCTTCGTTTCGATACCATGCGCACGGTCACCGATGAAATGGTACGCTCCGGGACATGGAATCCGAGTGAGGTCGAACCGAAACGCACCGAAGCACCGATTAAATTCCATGTCCTCAACAAGCCTTAATCAACCAGAATACCCTTCCGGGCGGACGCTCGAAATCGGCGCGCGCCTCGAAAAAGGTCCATCAGAGACCTTGGTCCGGACCGCGTTCAAAAAGGAACTGGCCGACCAGGAAACGCTGTTCGGAGCCATGAGTTTGACCGATATCGCTCACACACTGGTAATGATGGAATCCGGCACGGTTCCGCCCGAAGCCGGCCGGGAACTGCTAAGAGCGCTCTTCAGCCTTCACGTGCGCCCTGACGACTTCAACCCGGACCCGGCCAGGGGCGATCTCTACACCAACCGGGAGGCGTGGCTGTTCGAATACTCTCAAGCCGCTCGATGGTTGGGCGCTGGACGGGCGCGCCGCGAAGCAACCACGTGCGCGTTTCTGATCAATCTGCGGAAAGACCTGATCGATCTGACCGAAGCACTAAGCATTGCCGCTGAATCAATCAGCGACAGGGCCCGCGAATATCGCAACACGTTAATGCCCGATTACACCTATCTACAATCGGCTCAACCGACCACTTTGGGTCATTATCTGCTCGGCTTCGTTTATCCGATGCTGCGCGACCTCGACCGTATTCGAGCGCTTTATGGGCGGGTGAACCGAAGTCCCGCGGGCTGCGGCAGCACGAACGGTTCGCGTTTGCCACAGAACCGCGAGCGCCTCGGCGATCTTCTGGGCTTCGACGGGCTCGTCACACATGCGCGAGACGCGATGTGGCAGGCGGATCTGCCGATCGAGACCTGCGCGGTATTGGCCGCGGTCCTGATCAATCTCGACCGTCTTGCCGAAGACCTGCAGATTTTTGCGACCGAGGAATTCGGCCTCGTAGAACTGGACGACGGCCACTCCCGCGCCAGCAAGATCATGCCGCAAAAAAAGAATCCTTTCGCGCTGACCCATGTCCGCGGCATCGCCAGTACGATCCTCGGGACGCTCGCGTCAAGCGCGGCATTGGGCCGCACGCCCTCGGGCCAGCCGGACAACCGCTTGCCTGTCTATGGCCTGATCCCGCGCGCCATTGAGGATACCCTCGATGCCGTGATATTGATGGGTGAAGTGGTAAGCCTTCTGCGGTTCAATGAACGGCGGGCCCGGACGCGCCTCGATCAGGGCTTCGCGCTCGCGAGTGACCTCGCCGAAGTGCTGGTAATCCAATGCGGCTTGAATTTCCGTGAGGCGCACCGGTTGGTGGGCCATCTCGTACGAAGTCATTTGCTAGACGGTGATGTGACCCGAATCACGCCGCAAGAGTTGACGGAAACGGCCGACCGGGTCGTGAAGCAGCGTATCGAAATATCGGAGGCTGTCCTCCGTAACGCCCTGAGTCCCGAGGCCGCTATCGCGTCGCGTACCACAAAGGGAGGCGCGGCTGCCGAATCCGTGGATGCGATGCTCGCCGAGTGCGAACACGCGTTGGCCGAGGCCAAGGCCTGGATCGACCGCCGCCGCCAGAAACTCCAAACGGCAGAGGACGTACTGCTCGGAATCGCACGCGAGTATCTGCCGGGTACCGATGCGTCGATACCAAGATAGGGCAGGTTGCCTGCCGAGAACGTCTTTCATGAGAATCAACGCCCCCAATTAGGTAAAAATCGCGATGTCGGTGCATATCAGCGACTCGGCCATCTATCGAAATTCTTGGAGCACGCCCGAACTGCGTGCTCTTTTCGACGACGCTGCGGTAACCGCCGGCTGGATCGAGGTAATGGTCGTACTTGCCAAGACAGAGGCTGAATTCGGATTGATTCCGGCGTCGGCGGCGAACCAAATCGCGGATACCTGTCGGGACATGCGACTCGACGATGCCTTTTTCACCGAAGTACGCGAAGATTTTGAGGGGACCAGCCACTCGCTGCTGGGCCTGATCCGCGCGCTCCAGCGCCGCTGCCCGAATGACAGCGGGGAATGGCTTTGTTACGGGGCGACGGTACAGGATATCACCGATACGCATACGGCGCGGAATTTAGTGAAGGTTCGAGGTCTCATCGGATGCCGGTTGAAAAACATCGCCGAGGTGCTCGGCCGGCTCGCGCTCCACTATCGGAATACGCCGATGTGCGGGCGGACCCACGGCCAGCCGGGTTTGCCGATCACCTTCGGATTCAAGGTCGCGGGCTGGCTCGATGAGGTCCAACGACACCGCTGCCGGCTCGATGAAGGCGGAGCGCGGATCGCTGTGGGACAACTGGCCGGCGGTGTCGGCAGCCTCTCGTCCTTCGGTTGCGAGGCTCTTCGACTGCAACGGCGTTTCTTCGAAAAACTCGGACTCACCGCGCCTGCGGTTTCCTGGACCGCGTCTCGCGACCGGATCGCCGAATGGCTGAACCTCCTCGCGCTGATCACGGCTACGGCCGACCGCATCGGCCACGAAATCTACAATCTGCAACGGCCCGAAATCGCGGAAGTCCGGGAAGGCTTCGTTTCGGGTACAGTCGGCAGTATCACCATGCCTCAGAAACGCAATCCAGAGATATCGGAGCATCTGGGTACATTGTCTCGCGTGGTGCGTTATCACGCGGCGCATATGAGTGAGAATCTCGTGCACGACCACGAACGCGATGGCCGTTCCTGGAAAGGGGAATGGGCGATTCTTCCCGGAGCCTGTCTCGCGACCGGAAAAAGTCTGGCCTTGCTCCACGATTTGCTCGAAAATATCGAGGTGGATGTGGAACGCATGCGCGCGAATCTGCTCGCAACCCGCGGATTTGTTCAGGCCGAACGGGTGATGCTGGCCCTGACCCCGACGCTCGGCAAGCAGAGTGCGCATGAGCTTGTGTACCGGATTGCGATGGAAGCTACCGAACGAGGCATCAGTCTGCGGGAAGCATTACTCTCCGAACCCCGGATCACAGCATTGCTCGGTGTCCCGGAACTCGATTACCTTTTCGATCTGGAGCGGAGCACCGGCTTCTGCGCGGAAATGGTCGATCGAGTACTTGTTCAACGGCAGACACAATCGAGCGCTGTTCCACCGGATGAGGCTCGCGACCGGGAGTATCAAATTCGCTCGCCTGGGGGAACAAGAATAACAAGATACTCAAAGTTTTCCGAAAAGTCGCAGCGCGCTCTGACCCGATTCCCGCGGCTGGCTCTGGCCGAGTTTCCGACTCCCTTGTTACCGATGCGCCGGCTGAGTAAAAGAACCGCAGGCACAGAAATCTGGTTCAAGCGGGATGACTTGATCAGTTTCGGACTCGGGGGCAATAAGGTTCGGGGATTGGAATTGCTGGTCGCCGATGCCCTTGCGCAAAACGCCGACGTAATCGTGACCGGAGCCGGCGCGCAATCGAATCATGTCCGGGCAACGGCTGCGGCCGCCGCGTGCTGCGGGCTCGATTGCGTCGGCGTTTTCTGGGGTCAGGCGCCTGAATCGGTCGATGGAAATTATCGTCTTATCCGCATGCTCGGAGCCGAGGCCGTGTTTACCGGTGATCCGGACCGCGATTCCGTGGACCGGGGAATCGAACGGGTTTGCACGGATCTGCGCGAAAAAGGCCGGCGTGTCTATCCGGTTCCTCGCGGTGGCGCCTGCGCGCTCGGCGTTCTTGGACATGCGCTCGCGGTTCCGGAACTTCATGAACAGTGTCAGGCGCTTGGACTTCATCCGGACCTAATCGTCCTGGCCACCGGCTCGGGCGGTACGCATGCCGGCTGGCTGCTGGGAAGCCGCGCAATCGGCGCGCCGTGGAAAATCGAAAGCTTTACGGTCAGCCGGGAGCCCGGGGAAGCCCGCAACCAGATTGCTCGTCTGGCGACCGAGGCGGCGGCTCTTCTGGATCTCGACTGGCGATTCACTCCGGACGATGCCTCCGTACATGGCGGATTCATTGGTCCCGGCTACGGCATTCCAACACCCGAGGCCGCCCACGCGATCCGGTTGGTTGGGCGAATCGAGGGTGTACTGCTCGATCCCACCTATACCGGCAAGGCCATGGCGGGTCTTCTCGATCACCTGGAGCGCGGCTTGAACCGCGATCGCTGCATCGTGTTTCTGCATACCGGTGGAGAACCGGCCTTTTTCGCGGGAGACGGTAAATGGTTGAACGAATGCGCCTGATCGTGGTCGGCGGCGTGGCTGCCGGAGCGAAGGCCGCGTCCAGGGCGCGCCGCGTCAATCGGATGATCGAGATCACGCTGTATCAGGAGGAGTCGAAGGTCTCATATTCGGCCTGCGGACAGCCGTATTATCTGAGCGGGCTGATTCCGAACCCCGACGCCCTGATTATCCGCAGCGCGTCTCAATTCAAGGCCGAAGGGATCGACGTGCAGGTCCGGTGCCGCGTCACCGGCCTGAACACGACTGAACAAACCATCGAGGTGCATGACCTCGACCAGGACCGGGTCGGAATCGTCTCTTACGACCGTCTGATCCTTGCAACCGGCGCTCGACCCGTGATTCCCGCCGTGCCCGGGACTTTGTTGGACGGTGTCGTTACGCTACGCAGCATGGCCGAACTCGACGGCTTCCGCTCCGCTCTCGATCGGTTAAAACCTGAAAGTGCGGTCATCGTCGGCGGCGGTTACATTGGGCTTGAACTCGCCGAAAGCCTGCACGAATCGGGACTGGAAGTCAGAATCGTGGATTTATCCGAGCGATTGATTCAAGAGTTCGATCCCGAGATGAGCCAGCGTATCCACGAATATTTGCTGAGGGAAGGTGTCCGCTTCCTGTTAGGTGATGGTATCGCCGAGATCGTCGGACAAAGGGGCCGGGTCTCCTCCGTGGTCACTACCTCGGGCCGGCGGCTGCCCGCCGGACTTGTGGTTCTGGCGATCGGCGTCCGTCCGAATGTCGAACTAGCGACGCGCGGCGGAATTGCTACAGGTCCAACCGGCGCGATCGCGGTCGATCCCCGCATGGAGACCAGTGTCTCGGGAATATTCGCGGCCGGGGACTGTGCGGAGAGCCACCACCGTCTGTCGCAAAGGCCGGTTTGGAATCCGCTCGGCGATATCGCCAATCTGCACGGCCGTGTGGCCGGTGAGAACGCGGCCGGCGGGAACGCCCGATTTCCAGGGGTACTGGGCACGGCCATCTTCAAGTGTTTCGACCTCAATGTAGGCAGGACGGGGCTTACAAAATTCGCGGCTCGCGAAGCGGGTTTCAACCCGATTACGAGCATGATCACGGCTAAGGACAAGGCGCGTTATTTTCCGGGAGCACGCGATCTGACCGTGAAACTTGTGGCCGAGGCGACCAACGGCCGCCTGTTGGGGGCCCAGGTGATCGGATCCGGGGCCGTCGATAAAATGATCGATATCGCGGCCACCGCCCTGCTCGGGAATCTCGATTGCCGGGACCTGGAATATGCGGACCTCGCTTATGCGCCGCCTTTCAGCCCGGTTCTTTCGCCGATCATTGTCGCGGCCGGCGCCTTGAGCAAAAAGATTGGGTAGCTAAGAGTTTTTTCGTGGGAAAGAAAAACATTGTTTGATTACATCATCGTCGGGGCGGGATCGGCAGGCTGCGTGTTGGCGAACAGGTTGTCGCGGGACCCGGCTTGCCGCGTGTTGTTGCTCGAGGCCGGCGGCGAGGACAACTCTCCCGCGATTCCGATCCCTGCGCGCTATATGGAGCTGCAGGACACTCGCTTCGACTGGGCTGACCGGACCGTCCCCCAGGCCCAACTGAACGGACGCCGCATCTTCATGCCTCAGGGGAGAGTGCTCGGCGGTTCAAGCGCCATCAACTCTATGATCTACATGCGGGGTAATCGAGGCGACTACGATCGGTGGCGCGAAAGTGGAAACAAGAGCTGGGCGTACGACGATGTGCTGCCTTATTTTATGAAATCCGAGGCCAATCAAACGCTCTCCGACAGCTATCACGGCACTGCGGGCCCGCTCACCGTAACGAGCCATCCGCGATCGAACCCGCTTGTGGAGCGCTATTTGACCGCCGCTCAAGAAGCGGGAATCCCTTTCAATCCGGATTTCAACGGTTCGATCCAGGAAGGCTGCGGCCCCCTGCAGGCGACGATCGGAAACGGTTCCCGAAGCAGCGCGGCCGACGCCTATCTTCATCCGGCCCGTTCCCGGCCGAATCTAATGGTTCTCACGCACGCCTATGCAACCAGGCTTCATTTCAGCGGAAAACGCGCAATCGGAGTCGAGTATCTGCGCCACGGAGTCGCCGCAAAAGCACGCGCCTCTTGCGAGGTCATCCTGGCAGCCGGCGCCTTGCGCTCTCCGCAGTTGCTGTTGCTTTCCGGAATCGGACCCAAAACTGATCTGGACAGGCTGGGTATCCACGTGCGCGAGGATCTTCCCGGTGTGGGGAAGAATCTGCAGGACCACCTCCATACAAGAGTGCGCTGCGAGATCACGCAACCGCTGACTTTTGGCGCGCTGCCGCTTGAGCTTAAGGCCGCCGCTCTTCGCGAGTACGAAGCGAGTCGAAGCGGTCCGCTCGCCTCGAATTTTCTCGAAGCGGGCGCCTTCGTCAGAAGCCATCCGGAAGAGACGATGCCGGGGCTACAGCTATTCTTCCTGACGAACCTGCCACCGGAATATCCCGAAGGCGGGGCGACAAACCGGTACGGCATTACCTTTACGGCCTATGTCAATCGTCCCGTGAGCCGCGGCGAGGTCAGGCTCGCATCCGCCGATCCGCTCGACCAGCCGATCATTGATCCGAATTACTTGAATATACCCGACGATATGAGGTGCGCTGTCGCGGGTGTGCATTGGAATCTCAAGATATTGTATTCCAAAGCATTCGATGATATCCGCGGCGAAGAGGTGGCGCCCGGGGCAGCCGTGAGAAGCGACGCCGACCTCGAGTCCTTCGTCCGGCGCACCGCCTCGACAACCTGGCACCCTTGCGGAACCTGCAGGATGGGTAACCATGAACTCGCGGTCGTCGATTCCCGCCTCCGGGTACGTGGAATCGAGTCTTTGCGGGTCGTGGATGCCTCGATTATGCCAACGATCGTGAGCGGCAACACCAATGCACCGACGATCATGATCGCCGAGAAAGCAGCGGATCTGATTGTAAGCGGCTCGCGGTAGACACGGCCGATCGCGGAAAACCGAAATTCAGGCTGCGGTGTAAAAACCATTCCGTCCCGAAAATTGGAAGGTCTGGATACAGCAGCGCAATACCGTTGACATGGCATTTAGCGCCAAACCCGGCTAAAATCCACCCCGTTGTTAAACGATTTCGAACCGGAACCATGGTTTACCCGGATACATTGTACGCGAGGAGTAAGGACGGCAATGTCGCCTATCAGGTGGTCGGAGACGGCCCTCAGGACCTGGTGGTCATCTCTTCGTGGCTCAACAACATCGATGCGATGTGGGAGGAGCCGTCGCTCGCGCATTTCCTGCGCCGCCTCGCGACGTTCAGCCGGCTCCTTTGCTTCGATAAGCGCGGGGCGGGCGCTTCAGATACCGTGTCGTTGGCCGAGTTGCCCACGCTGGAGCAGTGGAGCGATGACGTCCGAACCGTCATGGCCGCTGCCGGTTCGAAGCGCGCGGCGCTGCTCGGTCTTGGCGCGGGCGGTCAGATGGCCATGCTTTTTGCCGCCACGTACCCGGAACAAGCCTCGGCATTGATCCTCGTGAATAGCTCCGCGCGCCGCCTGCGGGATGTCGATTACCCGTGGGGGCTCCCGGAAGACCGGCTGCCCCTGCGCCTGGAGCGGATCGAAGAGCTATGGGGAACCGGCGGTAATCTTGATTTCATCGCGCCGAGCGTGGCTCGGGACGAGAATTTCCGCCGCCGGTATGCTCGTTTCGAGCGGTTCGCCATGGGCCCGCGCGCGGCGCGAGCTATTCTGGCTGCGGGGTGGCAAAGCGACCTTCGTAGCGTTCTGCCCGCGATCCGGGTACCCACACTCATCCTTCATCGCGCCGGCGACCGGTTCATCCGGAGCGACCATGGACGCTTTCTCGCCGAGCACATCCGCGGTGCGAAATTCGTCGAGTTGCCCGGAGAGGATCACCTCTTCTATGTTGGTGAGACCGAACCGATAATCGCGGAGATCCGGGAGTTCCTTACCGGCATGCGGACAGTTCCGGAAATAGACCGCGTCCTGGCCACCGTCCTTTTCACCGATATCGTCGGCTCTACCGAGCGCGCCGCCGACATTGGGGATCGCGCCTGGCGCGAGCTGATCGGCTTACACAATGACATCACGCGGCTTGAGCTTGCACGATACCGGGGGCGGGAAATCAGGTTCACCGGCGACGGCTTTCTGATCACCTTTGATGGGCCCGCCAGGGCGATTCACAGCGCCAGTGCGATCGCCCGTGCTATTCAGTCCCTCGGGATCAAGATCCGGGCGGGGTTGCACACTGGCGAGATCCAGTTCACAGACAACGACATCGATGGTATCGCCGTACACATTGGGGCGCGGGTGCTCGCAGAAGCTGGAGCCGGGGAGATCGTCGTTTCGAGCACGGTGAAGGACCTTGTGGCCGGTTCCGGAATTCAGTTCAGTGACCGGGGTGTTCACGTTTTCAAGGGAGTTCCCGGTCAATGGCACCTCTATGCCGCAGCTTAGGTTCCGTCAAATCGGGGTAATCGGCGGAATTTAAGCTCGATCGCCCCGGAAAAGCGCTGTGGTCAGCGTAATTCGCCCGGTTGGTCTGACAGCGCATCGATCAGCGAGCAATGTTCCGTGGACCGGTCGCTCAGACAACATTCGATCAACTCGTCCAGAACGCTTTGCATCGCCATTAGGTCTTTGATCCGGCGCGTAATCCGATCCCGATTCTGTTCCGCGAGCTTTCTAACCTGGTCACATTGTCCATCTCCGGGCCGCAGCAAATCGGAGATCTCGTGCAGTGAAAACCCAAGGTGCTGGGCGCGCTTGATAAAATGGATCCGCCGCGCGAAGTCCGCCGGGTATTTCCTGAATCCTTCCAATGGCTTCGGGGGTTGTTCCAAAAGTCCGATACGCTGATAGTAGCGAATCGTTTCTACATTGACCCCGGCCATCTGCGCCAGTTTACCAATGGTCAGCTTCATTGCTAATAAGCCTGGGTCGCGAGGATCCGGTTATGGGTACCAGAACGGGCGAAAATCATTTTCTCTGATTGACCGTAACTTCGTGCTCCGGACCGGTGCATTTCGGACCTATCGGCATGGGGAACATAAATACCCTCTATTGACCCGATTCACCGAGAAGACTACTCTTTGCATTCGCAAAAACCAACCGCCCTTTTCATTCGATTGTCTTAGGAAAAAATCTTGAATTCGTCCTTGCCCGAATCAATGACCGTTATCGAGATCACCGCGGCGGGTGAACCCGACGTGCTCTCCCCGGTCAAGCGCCCGCTCCCGCGCCCCGGCGACCAGGAGGTCCTGATCGAGGTATCCGCGGCTGGAGTCAATCGCCCGGACGTCATGCAACGCAAGGGGCTGTACCCGCCTCCGCCCGGGGCGTCGGATATCCCCGGATTGGAAATTGCCGGGACGGTTGCGGCTCTCGGCAACAACGTCCATAACCTGGTCGTGGGCGATGAGGTCTGCGTATTGGTAACCGGGGGCGGGTATGCGGAATATTGCCTCGCACCCGCTGCACTTTGTCTGCCGATCCCGCAGGGTTTGACCTGCATTCAGGCGGCCGCGCTGCCTGAAACATTTTTCACCGTTTGGACCAATGTCTTTGAACGCGGCGCGCTAGTCGAAGGAGAACGCTTTCTGGTTCATGGAGGCACCAGCGGAATCGGAACCACCGCGATCCAGATGGCGGTCGCGTTCGGCGCAACGGTATTCACGACCGCCGGCAGCGAGCAAAAATGCGAATTCTGCCGCAACCTTGGCGCGCAAGTCGCGGTCAACTATTCCGAACAGGATTTTGTCGAAGCAATTCAGTCCGCAACCGCGAACGCCGGGGTAGATTTGATCCTGGACATTATCGGCGGCGATTACCTGAACCGGAACCTGACCTGCCTGGCGCCGGAAGGCCGACTGGTGCAGATTGCATTGCAAAAAGGCCCAAAGACTCTCATTAATCTGTTGCCGGTCATGTTGAAACGACTCACGTTGACCGGTTCGACACTGCGGCCCCGAAGCGTTGCGGAAAAAGCGCGTCTTGCCGAATCGTTGCGTACGAAAGTCTGGCCGATCCTTGAAGCCGGAACCGTTCGCCCGATCATCCATAGCACATTCCCATTAAAGGAGGCCGCAAAAGCCCACGAATTGATGGAAAGTAGCGCCCATATCGGGAAGATTGTGCTCACGGTTTAAACGGGCAACGATCCTGGGGTAGCTCTGATTAATTCAGAGCTACCCGCAGTGCAGGGATGCACTGCCAAAATCGGACGCTGTAAGCGTCTGATTTGTGAGGCAACGCCAAATCACATTGGCAGAGTTGCCGAGCGCTGAATAAATCCAGGATGGATTTATTCAGCGTTTCCCTGGGCAGCAGCACGTTCCCGGACCGACGACTAATGACTTATTAGAAAACCGCCTGTTTTAGCCTGTCTTACCGAGTTTGAAGCAACCTGCTTACACTGTGCTTACACGGACCGATTAACCCGTTATGCCATTGGGACTGAATCATGATTCTGAATAAGACCACGGTTGTAAGCCTACCATCGCCAGATTCCGGATATCAAATTTACGGGGATGAAAAACTGGCTGGATTCGGTGTTCGCGTTACGCCATCCGGCGCCAAATCCTTTATCTTTCAGAAACGCATCCATGGCAAGGAAAAGCGCATCACCTTAGGACGCTTTGGCGAGTTGACCGCCGAATTAGCCCGGAAAGAGGCCGTGAAGCTGGCCGGCAAGATTGCCAGCGGCATTGACCCAATCGCTGAAAAAAAGGAATCTGAACTTAAGGCCGTCACCTTGACGACAGTATTCGCCGATTACCTGAGTACGAGAAAGGATTTTAAACCGACGACACTTAAGGACTATCACCGCGTCATCGATAAAGCATTCGATGACTGGCGGACGAAGCCGCTGCTTTCAATCACCAAGGACATGGTAAAAAAGAGGCACACCCGGCTCGGTGAACAGTACGGGGAATCATGGGCGAACCTGACAATGCGTCTCTTGCGTGCGCTATTCAACTTCGCGGCGGGGGAATATGAAGACGCGAACGGCCGTTCGTTGATAGCCGAAAATCCCGTGAAACGCCTTAGCCAATCACGAGCATGGTATCGGACAACACGGCGGACAACGCTAATCGAAAAACACCAACTGAAAGCATGGTTTTCCGCTGTTATGGATCTGCAAAATGAAACATTGAGGGATTACCTGCTGCTAATCATCATGTCCGGTTTGAGACGCAATGAAGCGGCTACCTTGCGATGGGTAGACGTTAACCTGAATAACAAAACCTTGATCGTTCGTTGCACCTAAAACCACAAAGATCATTGTCTGCCGCTATCAACATTCCTGTTCGATTTGCTGTCCAGACGCAAGGCTTGTGCGATCAATCCATTCGTTTTTCCAGGGACTGGCGTCACTGGGCATATTGTGGAACCCCGCAAACAAATGCGATTAGTTACGCAAGCCAGCGGCATTGCGTTCAGTGTTCATGATCTACGAAGAACATTTTGTACCGTCGCCGAATCACTGGATATTTCTACTCTCACAATCCGGAGGCTTCTAAACCATTCTGGCGGGGAAGACGTGACTGCGGGTTATGTCATATCGAGCACGGAACGCCTATGCGAACCAATGCAGAGAATTTCTGATTTCATTATAAAGGAAGCCGGTATTCAACCAGTCGCCGAGATTGTCCGGTTTAGAAAGGCGCAAATATGAATATGGACATATCCCGTTTCCCTGGATTCCAACAAAATACTTAGACATTAACCAAATCGCAAAAAAAGCAGAACTACTTTTTAGTGGGTTTTCAACAAAAGCGACAATACCCGAACCAAAAACGCTTCGAATCATAAAAAAGAAAGCGGAATACTTCCTGATGCTAGCGGCGGCCTGAAAAAGGCTTAATTCAGCCGATTTAAAAATGGAGGTTGGATAAGTCCTAATTGGGATAAAAAACCGACGTAATTCGGCGGTGGTTTTTTTTTTGACGAACTCGACTTGATCAAGGATTTTCGATCTGATCCTTCATGCGATAGCTTTTGCCTTCGATGATGACGGTTTCGGCATGATGCAGGAGGCGGTCGAGGATGGCGGCAGTGATGGTGCTGTCGTTGTTGAAGATTTCCGGCCAGTGTTTGAAGATCCGGTTGGTGGTGAGCAGGATGGCGCCGCGTTCATAGCGGTGGCTAATGATTTGGAATAGCAGATCCGCACCGGTTTTATCGAGAGGCAAATAACCGAGTTCGTCGATCACCAATAAATCGGGTTTGAGG
>JBGTCG010000220.1:0-25323 GCA_041748915.1 Methylococcales bacterium | reverse complement strand
GTGGAACGATGTCCCGACCCCTTGCTGGGTCGGGACGAGAGACGCAGGACGGCCGGGGCGCCGCAGGCGATAGCGGTCGCGTTACGTTTTTGCCGCTTGCTTGGGCTTGGATGCCCAAAACAAGCTTTCGCAAAAATAGCGACTCTCCTTGGTTTCGATCACGAAATGGCATCCGAACTCATAATTTCGGCGGGAAGCGGGCCAAGCCCTGTTCTCCCGCGGGATTAAACCTTTACTTGATCTGGTAGCGGTTGAGCTTGTTGTACAGGGTTTTGAGGCTGATGCCCAGTGATTCGGCCGCGAGTTTCTTATTACCATCCAACTTATCGAGGGTCACCATGATCAGACGCCGCTCGGCTTCATCAATGGACGTACCAGCCAATAACCCCTGCTCCTGCCCATTATTGAATACCGAAGCCGCGGTCGAGAACACGCAGAAATGATCCGGTAAAAGCTCGTCTTCAGCCAGTATATAGGCCCTTTCAATCGCATTTCGTAATTCGCGCACATTGCCGGGCCAATTCTGCTGGCATAGAAAACAGATTACCGAATCGGATAGTTTTTTTGCGGCGCCGGTCTCCTTATTGATCAGATGAACGAAATGCTTTGCGAGCAGATCGATATCACTGTCACGATCCCGTAACGGAGGCAGCTCGATCGGAAAAACCGAGAGCCGGAAATAGAGATCCTCCCGCAACCCACCGCTTTCGATCGCCTCATTCAAGTTCCGGTTGGTGGCCGCGATAATACGCACATTCGTCGTAATCTCCCGCTCGCCGCCGAGACGCGTGAACCTTTTCGCCTCGAGCACGCGCAGCAGCGTCGCCTGAAGATCGATCGGCATTTCGGTGATTTCATCGAGGAAGAGCGTGCCGCCTTCGGCCCGTTCGAAATAACCTTTACGCCGCTGGTTGGCACCGGTGAATCCACCGCGTTCGTGACCAAACAATTCATCGCTGATCAGGGTCTCGGGCACCGCGGCGCAATTCAGCGCCAGGTAAGGTCCATCGCGCCGGTCGCTCAAGTCATGAATTGCGCGCGCGGCAACTTCCTTGCCGGTCCCGCTTTCGCCGCGCAAAAGGACATTCACTCCGGTCGGAGCAACCTTCTCGATCATCCGGTATAGCTCCCGCATCGGCTCGGACCGGCCGATAAATCCGGCAAAGCCGAGGTCCTTGCTCGCATCAAAGCTCGCATTCTTGCGGGGTATGGTGGCTTTAATCGAATCAAGGCATTCCTGGAGCCGTTTCAGATCCACTGGTTTCACAAGGTAATCCATGACCCTTGCGCGCAATCCAGCCACCGCGGTCGGCACGGACGGATAACCGGTCACCAGGATGACATTTGTCGCGGTTTCTTCGAGTTCGTCGACGATATCGAGACCGCTGCCGTCGGGCAGAACCAGATCAATGAGCACGGCGTTCGGAAGCGATTCGGAAAGCGCGGTGCGCGCTTCCTCGACCGATTTAGCCATGCGCACCGAAAATCCGTGGCGCCGAATATATTCGGCGAGCGCCGGGGTAAAGTTGCTGTCATCATCGACTATGAGCACGTCAGCCATAATGCGGTAAATCAATCACAATTCGCATACGTAAAACGGATAGGGAAAAAATTTGAAATACCTGTTGCACCGGCTGCAAATCAATAGCCTTCGAATTAGACCGTAACGATCGAACAAGGTTGTCCCTGGATCCAGAAACCGGAGCAACGGCAATTGCGGGGGCCGAACCCGCATGAAGCGATGCAAACGCGAAGGTTATGCATGTCCGGCGGAATTATACCATTACCTCAGGCCTAAACTGAGACGTTTCCCGCTACTGTTTCAGAAGGGTTGCTGACTTTAGCGCCTGAACTCGGCATAATGGTTTGTTTATGCTGGAATTTGGTTCGACGGACGATCGTCGTTCGCTGTGGAATCCGCTAAATGTAGTTTCCTGTCCCCACAAAATCCGACGGATAGATGTCAATATATAATTGCCGCAGTCGCCGCAACTGAAAACGACTGACCTAGCATCCCGATAAATCTGCGCAGAATCAAGCCATGCGAACATCGACCAAAACCCTTCTTGCCATCGCGGTTACGTTTGGTCTTTTGTTTTCCGTGCTTGGCTTTCTGTTGGAGCGACACCTTAGAGCGACGGTAACCAATCTAATGGGGCAAACCGCATTAGTCGTTGGAGAGGAAATCGTAAGTTCCTTGTACAAACCGGTAAGCAATCGGCTCGCCGGAGGGAGCGACGTTTCCGATCGGGAACTGCGCGAAATCCTTGCAACGGCCAGGCTGCATTCCGACACGATTGTCTCCATCGACGTCACCTTTCCCGATGGAAAAATTGTCGGCAGTGACGATTCGAAAAATCCCGGCAAGATCCTGGACGTTCCCGAGTACTTGTTCAGGGACCAGAACACGCCCCGGTTCAGCAGTTCCTTTGACCGCCCGTTTGGAACCGGAAACCATGAATTGTGGTCGCCCATTCTCCAGGATGGAGTACGCCTGGGTTATCTGCGGATTTTGTTGCGCGACCGCAATATCGCAAGACTGCATGACCAACTTTACTCCGATTTGATCATCGCCGGATTCATTGCGCTACTCTCGATCCTGACCGTGGGTCTGCTCCTACGCGTGGAATTGACGCGCATAACGGGCGGACTTACGGAACTGCTCGAGGCAGCCGCGCGGGGAGATGTGGCAGAGCCTTCCAACCGTAGCGACGAATTTTCTCTGGTGCGTTACGCCGCCGGGCGGATTGGCAGTGAAATTCGTTCGATCAAGGGAGAAGCTCAGTATGTGCGCCGCCAGCTCGATGCGATCGCCAGCCGCATAAAATCCGGTTTGTTATTGCTGAATTCGGATGGATCGCTGGCGTTTGCGAATCCAATGGCAAAAAAGCTTTTTTGCGACAGCGATTATGATTGTTTCGACGCCCGATTTCAGTCAATTCAGGCGGAAGTTACCGCAGCGATCGAAGTCATGCGCAAAGAACGGGCGCTCAGCAAAATCCTCGACGTTACCCTGAACCCGGCGACCAAGCGGCTCCGGCTCGAGCTGTATCCGATCGATCATGATGACTGGCACGGCTGCGTGGTGGTGATCAGCGACCGCGACAGTCTGGATGCCTTCAACCGTGATCTACACGCCGCGGTGCGTCTGCGCGGCCTGTCTACGCTGATTCTGGGAGCGGGTCATGATCTCAAGGCGCCGCTGAACGCGCTCACCATAAACCTCGCGCTGCTAAAAGACACCGCAGACACGGAAGGTCGCGACCATTATCTCAATGTTTTGGAGATCGAATTGTCGCGCCTCCAGCGCATGGTGCAAACGCTGCTCGATCAGACGAAACTCGAGGATGAGGGAAGGAACCAGTTTGATTTACAGGAACTGGTCCGGGAATTGATCGGCCTGCTGAAACCCCAGGCGCGCATGCAGCAGATCGAGTACGAACTGGCGCTTCCGGAAAACCCGGTCCCCTACTTCGGCTATGCCGGCCAGATCAAAAGCGCGGTGTTGAATATCCTCCTGAACGGGCTCGAGGCAATGCCGAACGGCGGGATCCTTTCCGTCGCGTTAAGCGCGCATCAACACGCCATCCGGCTGACCATCCACGATAACGGTCCTGGGATCCCGGCATCCCTGCAGGCTCAAATTTTTGAAATGCACTTTACGACCAAGAGCACGGGGACCGGAATCGGCCTTTATGTCAGCCGGACGATCATTGAGAATCATGGCGGACAATTGGAGGTCAGTTCGGAAATCGGCAAGGGCGCAACATTCATTATCACCCTGCCCTATCGGAAAACATTCCCCCAAAATGACGCCGCGTAATTCACCCGGCGGCTTCACTGCGGGGCTACGGAGCCAACGTCCGGCCTGACAACGCCGCTTGAGCGGCGGATTGTGTTTATACCAGAATTCCGCCACCGAATTCATTCTATTCCGAGCCAATCGTCTTGGTCTGGATTTACCCGACCGGACCGTGGTAACTCGGTTTGTGGCGCGGTTTCTGCTTAGTGTACCACTTAAGCGGTTAGATTGGAGACAAACGATGAGCCGAAGGAAAATCCTGACGACGGCATCCGGTAATCCGGTTCCGAACAATCAATGTTCACTAAGCACCGGCCCTCATGGCCCGCTGTTGATGCAGGATCATTACCTCATCGAGAAGATGGCCCGTTTCAACCGCGAGCGCATTCCCGAACGAATCGTTCACGCGAAGGGGTACGGAGGTTATGGCCGGTTCACCGTGACGCAGGACATTACGTCATTTACCACGGCCAAAATATTTTCCGAAATCGGTAAACAAACCGAATGCTTTTGCCGGTTCTCGACGCTCAGCGGTGGATCGGGCTCTGCGGATACATTACGAGACCCTCGCGGATTCGCGGTAAAATTTTATACCGTGCAAGGCAATTGGGATTTCGTCGGCAATAATACCCCGGTCTTTTTCGTCCGGGATCCGATCAAGTTCCCGGACCTCATGCATTCGTTAAAACGCGAACCCCAATCCCATCTAAATTCAAACCGGATGCGTTGGGGTTTCTGGTCGCTGAGCCCCGAGGCGAGACCGAGGGATGCTTAATTTACAACGCAATCATTCCGATAACGCGGATAGCGGTGACGGTGTGATGAAAATCCTCGTTGTGGAAGACGACGGCAACACGCGTACCGCTCTCGTCGCCTATTTGCAGCGGCTTGGGTACTGGGTCCAAAGCGCGGCGACGGGCAAGGACGCGATCGCGCTGGGTACAAATTTCCGGCCGGATTTGGTGATTAGCGATTGGATTCTGGAGGGACCCTGCGACGGAATCTGGGTCGCAGAACGCCTTTTGGCTTCCGCCACGAGATCAAAAGTGATTTTTATTACCGGAATGCCGCTGGCGAATCTCTATAAAAGATGTGAGCATATCGAGGTGGAAGCGTGTTTTTCCAAGCCCGTCGATCTGAAGGCGCTCGGTCTCCTGATCAATACAATTCAAGCGCCCGCGCGTAGCCAGCCATGATAAAAAAAGGCGCAGCGTCGTCCCGGCAGCAGGGAGCGTCGGTGTCCAACACAGGGGATATGATCGACGCCGCTCCCGTGACCGTGCATCTGCTGCACGTAGCGATCGCTGCTCGCCCCCGGAGAGCGAAGCGAACGCGCATATAGTTCCCCGGTAACCCTTTAAGGCCCCGGATGTGTTTCCGCAGAGGTCGGCGAGTGGTGCGGACATGGAAGGAAGGCGTCGTGACAGGGCGCGGAACGTCCGGACCCTTGTCGGGGCCGGAAGTCGGCCGGAAAGAGAGACGCACGACAGGCGTGGCGTCGAAGGCAATAGCGGTCGCACTAAGTTTTTGCGGCTTGCCTGGAACGGGATGGAACGACAAGCTTGCGCAAAAATAGCGACTCTCCTTTTCGCATTGCATGCCCGGCTGCCGGCATGGATCCATCCTCCGCCGGGTTCGGCGGCAAATGTTTAACTCCAGCTGCCGAACCGGCGAGGGTGTACTGAATTTTGTGAGATCGCGTATTCCGGTACTTCCTTGTAGATTCGGGATTATTCTATAGATTCCTCGGATTCGTCTGATTCCTGGGGTTCCGCCGGCATTGCCTCAAATTTGGAAAATTCGGCCTGATCGACCAGTCCGTCCGCATTGGCGTCGGTTAGGTCCCAGTTATTATATAGATCCGGCAGCGCTGTTGCTTCCGACTTACTAATCGCGCCATTCTGATCCGAGTCCAACTGCGAAAATTCTTCCGCAGCGACAGCAACGCCAGCCAATGCACTTGCAAGAATGATCATCGGTATTTTCTTGAACATGATTTGTTCCTCTTAAATTAAGTTAAAGAATCCGCCATGGCATCCGGGTGGGTTGGTTCCGACAAGACCCGTGCCATCTGTTGGCGGCGAGCTTTCTTACCGGAAGCCATCCCATAATCGCGTTGCGGGGCGCATCGGCCCGATATTACAGCGCGCGACTGTAACAATTACAATTTCTGTAACAATTACAAGGCCGGACACCTCGGTTCCCCGCGTCCCGCTGGTGATTCGATGATCAGTTCTTCGGAACAACGGGCTGGTTTCATGCCACGACCCTCGTACTTGCGTTCGAATACCGCCCGGAAACGGCCTCTGATCAGCGGTTGCGTCGGTAGGTTCCGATCAGTTCGGATTGGTCGATAACATGGCCGCGCATTGCTTTTTCCAGTTCCGCCTTGGTCGGTTCGAGCAGATCGGGCAATATCGTATCGAGCGCATAAAGCTTATGGAAGTAACGGTGCGTCCCGACCGGCGGGCAGGGGCCGCCATAACCGGTTCTGCCCCAATCATTCAAGCCTTCCAGTGTGCCTTGCGGAAGATCGCCGGAACCGGCGCCCTCGGGAAGTCCGCTCGCCGCAACCGGAAGGTTGTAAAGCACCCAATGGACCCAGGTTGTTTTTGGCGCGGCCGGATCCGGTGCGTCCGGATCGTCGACAATCAGCGTCAGGGTTCGCGCGCGCTCCGGTACGCCGCTCCAGTTCAATGGCGGGGACCGGTCGGCCCCGTCGCAGGTGTAGGATTCCGGAATTTGGCCGTACCCGGAAAACGCGGGCGACGATAATTGCATTGACATGTTCATTCCTTCTCTCTCCGAGGAAACGGTCGAGCACAATCCGAATAAGATCGAAGCAATCATTACCGCATGCCAAAGACTGGATTTCTTCATAACGTGACAACTTATTCAGGCTCAACCTTTATTAAGTTTTAGTTGGCCAGGAAATGCAACCACCGGTTTACCGAAGAATGAGCGGGTTCCAGACCGTTCCGCGCCGGCATCGAATAACGGAAAATAACCCACCGGAAACAATCCACATCGGTACAACGGCTGGCGCCGCCACTGGAAAGGCCGATTTTATCCTGAGAAGCTGCCGGCGAGCCAGTGGCTTTCATGGTATGCGCAGTGGTTTTCCTGTATTGAATTGAACAACAGATTTTTACCGGCTTCCGGCCGCTGCCACCATACAAGGCTGGGTGGAACGGACGCTTCACGACTTTTCCTTTGCAGTAAAGGGGAGCCGGCTGATTACGCACATGAAAAAACTGGGCCACTGCGACGATGCGCGCGGAAGGTTTATGGCGGCCGTCGAGGGTTTCGGCAACAAGCTGGGGCCGATCCTTTTTTCAACTGCCGCCGGACCGGCGATTCGCGCGTACGGCTTCTTCCTGTGCGATCCTAAACCTCATCCCAATCTTCGTCGTCGACCTCGGAATCATCATACTCCAGATGCTCAATTTCGCTATCGCCAGTTAAGGCCTCCTCGCCATAGTCGGCCGGCGTTTCGATATTTTCGAGCTCCAGTGTGTACCACGTGTCGATATCGATTTCTTCCAGATTTCCATCGGAATCCTGGACCTCGACGAAGCCGTCTTCTTCATCGAATGCGACAACCTCAAATTCTTGCCCTTTGTCCGCGCGCTGATACCAGGTGCCGATTATCGGATCAACGTTCGTCGCCATTCGTCCTCCTTCTCGCGTTCGAGATGTGTAAATGCTCTAGCCAATGGATTCATTTTCCTCAATCGCGTTCGCGATCGCATTATCGACCGTATTCAGCCAGACAAAATTCAGTTGCCGGCGCGCGCCTTCCGGAATGTCCTCGAGATCCTTCTTGTTTCGGGACGGCAGCATGACGGTCCGGATTCCCGCGCGCAGAGCCGCTAGGGTCTTTTCCTTGATACCGCCCACGGGAAGCACCAATCCCCTGAGGCTGATCTCGCCGGTCATCGCGACATCGCTTCTGACCGTCCTGGCGGTCAACTGCGATACCAGGGACACGAAGATCGCAACGCCCGCGCTGGGGCCGTCTTTGGGAATAGCCCCGGCCGGCACATGGATGTGAATGTCGCTGGCCTCAAAAACTTTCGGATCAATGCCGAGGAATCCGGCTCTGAATTTGACCAGACTCAAGGCCGCCTGGGCGCTTTCTTTCATGACCTCGCCGAGCTGCCCGGTCAGGATCAGCTTGCCGGTCCCGGGCACTGCACTGGTCTCGATGAACAGGATATCGCCACCGACCGGAGTCCAGGCGAGGCCGGTACATACGCCGGGGACGCTGGTGCGCATCGCAACTTCGCTTTCGAATTTCTGCGGCCCGAGAACAGCGTGCAAGTCCTCGGCTCCGACGAAAACATGTTCCGCTTTGCCCTCAGAAATCCGCATCGCCGCGTTCCTGAAAACCGCGCCGATTTCCCGTTCCAGCGCGCGAACCCCCGCTTCCCGCGTGTAGTCGCTGATAATCGAACGTAACGCAGCTTCGTCGATTTCCGCCCATTCCGGTTTCAGCCCGTTCGCCCTGAGCTGGCGGGCAACCAGATAACGCCGCGCGATTTCGAGCTTTTCGTCTTCCGTATAACCGGGCAGTTGAACGATTTCCATGCGGTCGCGTAACGGCGCTGGAATACTGTCAAGCACGTTCGCGGTTCCGATAAAAAAAACTTTGCTCAAATCGAACGGAACGCCGAGATAATTGTCGCGGAATGTGGCGTTCTGCTCGGGATCCAGAACCTCGAGCAGGGCGGAGGCCGGATCACCGTGAAAGCTGGCGCCCAGCTTGTCCATTTCGTCGAGCATGAACACGGGATTGCGGGTCCCGGCCTTGCGGATGGCCTGGATGATATTGCCGGGAAGCGCGCCGATATAAGTCCGCCGATGCCCGCGGATTTCGGCTTCATCGTGCACGCCGCCGAGACTCGCGCGCACGAATTTGAGCCCCAACGCGCGCGCGATGCTGTGTCCGAGGGAGGTTTTCCCCACGCCCGGTGGACCCACGAAGCACAGAATCGGACTCTTGCCGTCCGGATTGAGTTTGCGGACCGCCAGATACTCGAGTATTCGCTTTTTGATTTTATCCAAACCATAGTGATCTTCATGGAGAATGTCCCTGGCTTTGGCTATATCGATCGATTCTTCGTCGACGACCGACCACGGAAGTGCGATCAACCAGTCCAGATAGGTTCTGACCAGCGAATATTCGGCCGCCGCTTCCGGCATCCGCTCGAGACGGTTGAGTTCCTTTCTGGCCTCCGCAGCCACGTCCTCCGGCATCCGCGCCGATTCGATTGCGTCTTTCAGAGTTTGAATCTCGGCGTTGGTTTCTTCTCCTTCGCCGAGTTCCTTGCGAATCATCTTGAGCTGTTCGCGAAGCATGTACTCGCGCTGCTGCTCACTCATCGACTCTTTGGTTTGGTCCTCGATTTCCTTGGTCAGACGCAGAACCTCGATGCGATGGTTCAGCAGCTCGAGCACCCGGTCGAGGCGTTTATGGATCTCGAACGTTTCGAGGATTTCCTGCTTTTCTTTGATCTTCAGGTCCATGAAACTCGTGACCAGATCGGCCAGTGCGCCCGGCGACGAGATATTCTGGACCGTCGCGAACAATTCCGGCGGTGCCTGCGGAAGCAGTTTGATGGCCTCTTCCGTTTTTTGCCGCAAATAGTTCCACCGGGCTTCGATTTCCTTGGAGTTGGACAGAGCCCCTTCGTGGATTAGCTCGATACGGGCGATCAGAAAAGAAAATCCCTTGACAAAATTAAGAACCCGAAAACGCTGCTCGCCCTGGCAGATCAAATGATGATTGCCGTCCGGGGTAGTCACGTAGCGAAGAATAGTAGCCACCGTGCCGACGGTGTACAGTTGAGCCGGTTCCGGTGAGTCTGCGTGCGGATCCCGCTGCAGTAACAGGCCTATTCGCCGTTCGCTGCGGACGGCTTCCTGCGCGGCCGCCACCGATTGCGGGCGTCCTACCATGATCGGCAATACCACCCCCGGAAACAGGACCATGTTGCGGACCGGCGCCAGAATCAACACGTCTTCCGGGACTTCGGGGCCGGCTTCGATTACTGCGTGTTCGCCTTCATTGGGCCCGCCGGCGCGGCCGGAAACTTCAGGATTGTTTAGGTCGGATGCAGTCATCGTTCGTCCGTATACTTTTGCAGGATTATCTGAACACAACCATTTTCCAGCCGTTGCCGGTCGATGCAAAATCGGCCCGGCGGCAGTTCGATGCTTCGCTCAAAACGGCCGTAAGGAATTTCAAGACGGTGAATCGCCGCGTTGCGCATCGCTACCGGGATCGGCCTTTCTCCAGCGATTATCATCAGGCCGGGCTCGAGGCGCAGTTCGATTTGATCCGGATCGACTCCCGGCAGCGCGACACAGATACTGATTTCGCGCTCGGTCTCGAAGATATCCGCGGGAGGCTCCCAGACTAGTCGGCTGCCGTAAGACGAGCCAAGCTGAAAAAACTGGCGGTGCAAGCGTTCCGCCTTTTCGAGGAGCGCGCAGGCATCCGCCCACATCCAGTTTTCCAGGTCACGAAATGACATTCTCATTAAATCTCCGTCGGGTCGATGTCGGCGCGTGCGCGTGGGGGAAATCCGGGTCTTAGTCTTTCGGGAGTGCCAATCAAAAACGGCCTCTCTACTAATTTTATTGAAACCAACGCGTTGTGTGGCCGGAACATGAGCCGCCGGTGACATGGACGACGAGCCTAAATTATCCATGCAACCCGGATTCCAGAAACCCCCGCATGGGGGATGATCAGGTAACCAGACAACGCAGACCAGGAACTATTAAATAGGATGCCTGAATTCCGCGTTCGTTCCGGAATTGTGTTCCGGACGCTAAAATGATTGCGGCCGGGCACTGACAAGCAGATTTACGCCGCCGGAATTTTCGCACATCCTCCGGGTTTTGAAGATAGCATACGGTATGTCCGGCGACACATAGAACGGGATAACCCACTGGATTCAAGCAAGAGCACCATGACCTATTTTACGAAACGCTACCATCCTCCCGGAACGGTTCCTGGAACCCTGACGCACGATGAATTGGTTGATGACCGGCCGGCCTCCATCGAGCTGCTGGATTACAACCAGGATGGACTGTTCGAGCAGCAAGCCGTCAGCGCCGAAGTTTGCAAACAGTACCTATCCGGACCGAATACCACCTGGATTCACGTTCAGGGCCGTATCGCGCCCGAGGATCTGCGCCAGCTGGGTGAAGCTTTCAACCTTCCGTCGCTGGCGCTCGAGGATATTGCCAATCTGGGCCAGCGGCCGAAAACCGAGACCTACGACGACCAGGTCTTCGTGATTCTGAGTATGCCCTATTTTGATAACGGTTCCATCCGGATCGAACAGATCAGTTTGTTTCTCGGTGAAAACTACGTGCTCAGCTTTGCCGAGGGAAATCAGAATCCGTTCGTTCCGATCCATCACCGTTTGAAAATCCGGCAAGGCCGGATTCGCGGCCGGAATGCGGATTATCTACTTTATGCGCTGGTGGATCTGGTCATTGACCAGGGTTTTCCAGTACTCGAAAGACTCGGAGGCTTGATCGAAACGCTCGAGGACCAAGTGCTGGACTCGCCGGACAGATCGACACTTACCCGCATTCACCTGCTCAAACGGGAACTGCTGCTGCTGCGGCGCATGTTGTGGCCGCACCTGGAGACCCTGACTCAGCTCGTGCGCAACGAGCAAGATTTTATCGGCGAGAAGACCCTATTATTTCTGCGCGATTGCTACGATCACGTCGTGCACATCATCGAGCTGATCGAAACTTACCGGGAAACCATGTCAAGCATGCAGGATCTTTATCTATCCACGATCAGCAACCGGCTGAATGACATTATGCGGGTATTGACCGTGATTGCGACGATCTTTATTCCACTGACCTTTATCGTCGGTATTTATGGAATGAACTTCGATTACCAGGCCAGCCCGTGGAACATGCCGGAACTTCATTGGTACTATGGCTATCCTGCCGTGATCGGATTCATGTGCGTGACCGTTGCAATACTGCTCTTTCTGTTCCGGCGAAAGCGATGGATTTGATGATTTTTGACCGCAGTCGAAATCCGCGCAGGGTGCACTGTGCCCACGCGTAGAGTTTGACGACAACTTACCGGACGCGTTGGTATTTAAATCGTTGGCGGATGAGATCTCGGCCGGGTGTTTTTGACCCAATGCAGGGATTTCGCGATGCCTGGAACGGCATCTCCGGACTATTTCCGCCATGACCGTCATTGCTTTCGACACACTGAAATTCTCCAAACGCCTCACGGAAGCTGGATTCACCGAGCAGCAGGCCGAGGCCCTGGCCGCCGCGGAGGCGGAATTCATTGAAGAAAACCTTGTCGCCAAACGTGATTTGAAGGAAACCGAAGCGGCTTTGACCAGGGATATCAAGGAAACCGGAGCGACTTTGAGCAAGAATATCAAGGAACTCGAAACCAGATTGATTCGGGATATGAGGGAATTGGAATACCGCATGACCATCAAACTCGGAGCAATGCTGGTCATCGCGGCAGGAGTCATGGCGACCCTCACAAAGATCCTGTAACCCGGACCCACTGTAGGGCGCGCCGTGTGCGCATGCCGAACCGCTTGATTACCGTCTCAGGGCAACATTGCGCGGATCGGCTGCATCGAGCGCAACGATGATGCGGCTTCTCTCGAGCGATCCGGGGGTTATGACTGCTTACTTTCAGGGCCGGCCGGTTTTGTGCTTTTTCGCGTCCTGGAAGGCTTCGGATCCGGTTGGTGTTCGAAGTCCCGAAATTGTTCGGCCAATTTTCTCAAGTTGGTGTCGACCATGAAATTCACGGTACCTTCCGGAAACTGCCCTGCGGGACCTCGCTCGCCGGCCGTTACGCCTGTCAGCAGCGTAACCGCATCGTCGATCGTCTCGATCGGAAACACACTGAAGCGTTTGGCGCGGGCTGCTTCGATGATGTCCCGCCGCAGCATCAGGTGCTGAATATTCTCTTTCGGAATCAGGACGCCCTGGCTGCCGGTCAGTCCTCTGGCCGCACAAGTGTCGAAAAAGCCTTCAATTTTTTCGTTCACCGCGCCGATGACCTGGACCCGGCCATGCTGATTGACCGAGCCCGTGACCCCGAGCGATTGCCGGATCGGCAACCCCGCGATCGCGGACAGCAACGCGCAGGTTTCCGCGACCGACGCACTGTCTCCTTCGACGCCGCCATAGCTTTGCTCGAATACGAGGCTCGCGCTGATCGATAACGGAATCGTGAGCGCATAACGTGACTTCAGGTACGAAGACAGGATCAGAACGCCTTTCGAATGGATCGGCCCGCCGAGCTCAGTTTCACGTTCGATATCCACGATACTGCCGTCGCCGATGCATACGCTGGCGGTAATTCGCGAGGGTTGTCCGAAACGGATATTACCGAGGCGGATCATCGATAAACCATTGACCTGGCCGATCCTTGCCCCATCGGTATCGATCAGAATACTATCGCGCTGGATTTCTTCCTGAATCTCCGAACGCAAGCGGCCGAGCCGGTAAATCTGTGAATCGATTGCTTTCTGGACATGCTCCGCACGAATGGTTGGCTCGTGATCTTCTTTCGCCCAGAAATTCGCTTCACGCACCAGATCAAAGACGTCACGGAGTCTGGTTGTGAGCTTTGCGGAATCGCCCTGCAGCCGGGCGCTGTGTTCAATCGCGCGCGCGACCGCTTCACGGTTCAACGGAAGCAGTCCCTCGCGGCGGGCGAAGTTGCCGATCATTTGACCGTAGAGCAGAGTGTTTTCCCGCGTCCGGTCGATACGGTTATCAAAGTCGGCGGCGACTTTGAATAATTCGTTGAAGTCCGGATCATACTCGCTCAAAAGATAGTAAATCCGGCGCTCGCCGATCAGAATGATCTTGATGTCGAGCGGAATCTCCTTGGGTTCAATCGAAGCGGTGCTGACCAGGCTGAGCAATTCGCCCAATGATTCGATTCGAATCTTTCCCGCCGACAAGGCGCGCTTGAGCGCGCTCCAGGCCAAAGGTTCCATCAGCAGCCGATCAGCGTCGAGAATCAGGTAGCCGCCGTTGGCCTTATGCAACGCGCCGGGGCGGATCATCGTAAAATTCGTGGCCAGCACTCCGAACTGGGCCACCTGTTCGACCCGACCGAGCAGGTTCTGAATACTTGGATTGTTCCCGTAGACGATCGGCACGCACTGATCGAGGGAATGATCGACGAGTAGATTGACTTCGTAGCGAATCAACGAGGATCTCGGGTTGAATTCAGGGATCGGTGAAGTTTGTTCCGACGGCGGATCGAAGTCGCGCGCATTGGCGAGAATGTCTTCATGCAGCTTGCCCAGATATTCGTTCAACTGAGGACAGTCACGATACCGCGCAAACAGTTGATCAATCAGGAGCCCCGCCGCCCGATCAGCCAGTTCGCGATTGAGCTCTTTGATCCGGTCGCGATGTTCCTTGTACCACTTGGGCAGGTTTTCGATATGCTGGCGCAGCTTTGCGGATATTTCGGCCATCGCTTCGGTTCTGTGTCTCTTTTCTTCGGCCCCGAGCCGCTCGAATTGCTGGTCGGACAAGAGTTCTCCGCGGCTCATGGGCGCGATCGCAAAACCATGCGGTTTCGGGACCAGGCTGGCTTCCCGTTGTTTCGCTTCTGCCTGGAGGGCCTCGATTGCAGTCCGGCGCCGCTCCTCGAATTCCTGATTGAGTTCTTCGAGACTGCGCCGGTACTCGTCGCTCGCAAACGCCGCCGGGATCGCCTCGCACAATTCTTCCACGAGCAGGGCCATATCGTTGCGAAGTTCGGCGCCCTTGCCGGCCGGCAGCGAAACGACGATCGGTTTACGTTCGTCATCGAAATTGTTCAGGTAGCACCAGTCGGAAGGAGGCGCTTTTCCAATTATCCGCGATTTCAGAAATTCTTCTACGATGAGGTGCCTATGGCTCCCGGGGCGGCCGAGAACATACAGATTGTAGCCCCGGTCCGGAATTCTGACGCCGAAGTCGAGCGCCGCGATCGCGCGCGATTGGCCCAGCCTAAGCTCCTGATCTTCGAGTTCCAAAGTAGTCGCGAACGGAAACAGCTCCGGATCGCAATGACGATATAGAATTTACGGATCGAGCGCCGTCGGTACGGTTTTCTGATGCGGATTATCAGGCACGGCTGATCCACTCGGATAAGAAGGGCGGTTTGGTGTTCGCTTTACGGAAGTTCTGAATGAATCGAAGCATCCAGCGGTGCGGGGATGCGACCCCAGAGAAAGCCAGAATGGATGTATTCGGCGTTTCCCTAGGACTTCGCATCGGTTTCCGAAGAATCCCGCACGATCGCAAGGCGCCGTTTGACGTCCCAAATGGAGCTTACGTTCGAGTACGGCTCGGGCGCGATCAGACTGATCGAAATTTCCTCCGTCGCCGCGATCATACTGATGAACGCGGCGACCCGAAAAGGCCAGGCCGTTCCGCTCAAAAACAAGATATAGAGCGATAAGCCGACCGAGACGGCCGCGAGCTTAACGGTCCAGGTGTGGTAACTGGTGAACGTATCGAATTTGATTATTCCGACGAAAGCGGGCAGCAGATAGCTCGAGATAATGATCGCCGCGAAAACGGCTTCCCGGATCAATATTTCCGGCCACAGCCACCAGGAGCCAAGAGCAACGGTGCAATAATTGACCATATCCGCCCAACTGTCCAGCTTGGCGCCGAACTGGGAAACGGAGCCGGTCCAGCGCGCGGCAATTCCATCCAGGGCATCGGTCAGAAACGCAACCGCGAGCAATACCAGAAACGTGATCCCGCAACCGTTCCATGCCAGCCACAACAACACCGGCGCGCTTGCGAAGCGAAAGCAGGTTAGCAGATTCGGCAGCGTCAACAGCGAATGCTTCGAGCTGGACTGACTGTTCATAGACAAAAGGATGCTAACAAGGGTGTATGATCCGAGAGTCGACGCCAGGGCGGCTGGGCGAGCCGATTCCCCGAGACCGCTGTTATACCCCGATAATAAATCCGGTCCATCGATAATATCGGCATCCACGCGGGGAAGGTTTTCGCGTGGCGGCCGTTCAACGCCATAAACACTTCGTCAAGTTCCAGATCGTCCTGAAATCGCCTTTCCGACCGTCCGGTCCAGTCATTGAAATCACCCGCAATAATCAGCGGTTCATCTTGGGGCACATGACTATTGATACGGTCGCATAAGGTCTTGATCTGGTGTTGGCGTTCGACTCCGATCAGTCCGAAATGGATACAGACGACATGTAGAACCCGTTCGTAGTCCGGAAACCGGATTGCGCCATGCAACAGGCTCCGGCTTGCCCACGGATACGGAGATACGTTGATGTTTTCCCAGCTTTCGAAAGGGTACTTGCTGAGGATCGCATTGCCGTGATGGCCGGCGTTGTAAATTGCATTCTTACCGTATGCATAATGCGGCCACACGCCGTTGGCGATAAACTCGAACTGGGAACAGTCAGGCCAGCCGACGATCGTTTTTTCATGGCGGGCGTGCTCGCCCTGCATTTCCTGCAAAAACAGCAAGTCCGCTTCGGTGGTGACCAATGACTGGCGGATCTGGTGTAACACGAACCGCCGCTTTCCGTAACTGAAGCCTTTGTGAATATTATAGGTTAACACTCGCAAGGGACTTGCGCACAGGACACCGTCCTGAACATTCACCATGGCTGTCCCTGGACCTTATTCCGATTAAAGTACGTCAAAAGTTGAAAGAATTCTTCATCGTCGAATAACACGGTTTCCTGATCCGCGGCCAAAACCCAATGGGCGATAACAACACCTCTTTCAAAGAAAACACACCGCCCACAGCAACCAGTTCGGGCGGACCGGGACCGATCTCCCGATGCATCATGAATGCTGGCAATTACGGTGCCGGGATTATATCAAGCATGCGCGCCCGGCTGTTCCCGACGAGCCCGCGGCGCCGCTTCAGGAAGCCGCCGCACAAGGCTCCCGCCATCGCCCACGATGCGACCAGTCCTCAGGTCCAGAACGGCTGTCCGAAACGGGCGCGACCAGCATCGTCGTCATGATGGCCGCCACCAGACTACGCCGCGTTGGTTTTGCTGAACACAGGGCGCCCGTCTTTCCAGGTCCGGCCAGCGCGATGCCGTTCAAACCAATGGAGAGCTTAGCCATCGTAAGCCGAGCGCATCCAGTAAATCGTCCGCGCGGTCGAAAGATTCCAGAACATGATCGGCTTTCTCCATGCCGGGCAGGGCCCCGCGGCCGCGGGTGAAGTAAACGGTCCGGACGCCCGCGGCATTGCCGGCCTCGATATCGAACCGGAAGTCTCCGACCATGACCACGCTTCGCGGAGCCAGATTCCAGATTTCGCAGATGTGGGTGATTGCCCACGGATCCGGCTTTGCCGGCCCGTCTTCGCGGGTCATCAACAGATCGAAGGTCAGTCCGCATTGGTGTAATGTGAGCTCGGCCATTGCGCGGCTGTTCCGGGTCGCGAGCGCGCGTTTGACGCCCAGGGTATCCAGGCGCCGGATAAAATCCGAAGCGCCCGGGATCAACACGGCGCGCCGGGCGCCGTCGAGTTCGTGGTATTCGAGAATCTGCCGGCAGCGTTGCGCGCGCCCGGCATCCAGCCGGGTGATCTCTTCCAGAATCGAGCTGTTTTCCGGGAGCCCCATTTCCCGCCGCATCGCATCGAAATCCAGCCCGGAATCGACCAGCGTTCCGTCCAGATCGAAAATAAATCCGGAAATACCCCGCGTCTTGTTAATGCGACTGTCTCCCCCGAGACTTTGTTATAGTAGCTGTGTGTCTCGAATCCAATGCCCTTATCGATGCCGCCTCGAAATCCCGCTGGAAGCGTTGATCACCGGAAATGATGCGGAATTTGGTTAACCCGAACCGCCGGTACGCGGCGCTGGCGCTCATCCTGCTTTGCGGTAAAGCGCTTGCCCACGGCGGGGTCATGATTGAGGAAGACCAGTGCATCATCAAGTTCGGATTTTACAAGGCGCATTTTACCGTTTATCAGCCGGCGACCAGCCGGGACAAGGAGTTTTGCGAAGACCTGCCGGACTCCGGACCCACGATTTTTGTGTTGTATTATCTGCATAACAGTCTCAGCCGGGTGCCGGTCGATTTCCGGATTATCCATGATATTACCGGCCTGGGACGCTTTGCCAAATGGGCGGATCTCGAAAAGATTGGAAATCCGGAAAACTACAGTGTCTTCTACCAGCCCGCTTTGCTGCGCCCGGAAGGTGTTTTGATGGTCGAGCACGATTTCGGCGAGACGGGTGATTATATCGGTATTGTCACGGCGAGACACCCCACCAACGATAAAATTTACCGCGCGGTGTTTCCGTTCCAGGTCGGCCGCGGCAAATTATTTTACGTAGTTACCGGTCTGATTCTATTGGGCATGGTCTGGTTGGAATTCCGTTTCCGGATTTGCAAACTTTTGCTCGACCGGATCAAACGCCGCGGAAGCCTGACCCCGTGATTCAATTTTTGATGCCGAACTTGAATCAAGGTCAAAATCGGGAATCCAATATTCTGTCAAAACCAGCGCGGCCAGAGCCGGGATCCAACGACAGGTTTGCGGTTTGCCGATCGAGTGGAGGGAATATGAATCCAACAATGTTTGCGCGTCCCGTCAGTCTTTTACTAATCGCCTGGATTTGGTCGTTCCCAGCCGCGATCCGCTCGGATGACTCAACCGACAGCAGAGATCAGATGATTCTTGAAATAGAGCGGGATGTGCGCGAGACCAGCCGGTACCTGGATCAGGAGGTCTTGAGCGATGCGGTTTTGGAGGCGCTCCGCAAGGTTCCCCGGCATCGCTTCGTGCCCGCGGCTCAACTGGAATGGGCCTATGAAAACCGCCCGCTGCCGATCGGATACGGACAAACCATCTCCCAGCCCTATATCGTCGCGATTATGACTGACCTGCTGAAACTCCGGCCCGATCACCGGGTGCTCGAGATCGGCACCGGTTCGGGCTACCAGGCGGCGGTCCTGTCGGAAATCGTCGCGCAGGTGTATACGATCGAAATTGTCGAGGGGCTGGCCGACGGCGCGCGGGAGCGGATTCAGAACCTTGGCTACGAGCGTATCCATACCCGCACCGGGGATGGCTACTTCGGCTGGAAATCGGAGGCGCCGTTCGACGCGATCGTGGTGACCGCGGCGGCCAGTCATGTTCCGCCGCCCCTGGTGCAGCAGCTCAAACCCGGCGGGCGCATGATTATCCCGGTCGGAAGCAGGTTCATGGTTCAGCAATTATTGCTGGTTCAAAAGGACCTGGACGGGCTCGTGACGACGCGGCAGATTCTTCCGGTCCGTTTTGTGCCGTTGACCGGTAATCATTCCTGACGCGATTTTCCACGCCTCCCATGTCGCAAGCGTGCCCTGTATCGCTGCGCCTGTCCATCGCGCTGATTTCAGCCGGAGCATTGGCTTACGAGCTGTTGCTGATGCGCTGGTTTTCGATGATCCAGTGGCATCATTTCGCATTCATGATCATCAGCCTCGCGTTGCTCGGCTTTGGTGCAAGCGGGACTTTCCTAAGTCTTCTCGCGGACCGGCTGCAACGGCGCTTTTCCGTTGCCATGATCGTGAATCTGCTGTTGTTCGCGGCATCCTCGATCAGCGCGATTGCGCTCGCCCAGCGCATCCCATTCAACGCTGAAGAGTTCATCTGGAACTGGCGTCAGAGCATTTATTTGCTGCTTGTCTACCTGACTTTGATGTGCCCTTTTTTCTTTGCCGCGAATGGTATTGCCCTGAGTTTTTTAAAATACACCCAGAGCATAGCAAGCATTTACGCGGCCGACCTGCTCGGGGCCGGAATCGGCAGCTTCGGCATCGTTATTTTATTGTTCTATATCTTTCCCGAATCCGCGGTGCTTGCCGTTTCGATCAGCGGCGTGCTCGCGGCTGCGTTGGCCTGGTGGGCTTTGCAGCGCGAATCGATCGGCTGGTTGATTGCGATCGGCATGGTTGGATGCTTTTTGTGCGTGGTCCCGCAATCCTGGGTCCTGCCGCATTATTCGCCGTACAAAGGCCTGAGTCAGGCTCTTCGGATTCCGGGCAACCGGATTATTTATGAAAGTTCAAGCCCGCTGGGCCGGGTCAGCGTCGTCGAAAGCGGGATTACTCCAATCCGGCACGCGCCGGGCCTGAGTCTGAACGCGAGCGGCGAAATTCCGGAACAGCTCGCGGTCTATATCGACGCGGACAGGTTGAGCGTGATCAACCGCGTGGATGATCCGGGCGAACAGGATTGGCTGGATCAGACCACGTCGGCCCTGCCTTATCATTTCAAGCACGTTGACCAAGCGCTGATTCCCGGCGCCGGCACCGGAACCGATGTGCTGAGGGCGCTTCATCATTCGGCTGGACGACTCGATGCGATCGAGTTAAATCCCGCGATCGTCGACCTTCTGCAGGACCGATACGCCGCGTTCTCCGGAAATCTCTATTATCGGAACAACGTTTCCATCCAGATCACCGACGCGCGCGGTTTCGCCGCGACCCAGACCGCGAAATATGATCTGATTCAATTGGCGATGCTGGATTCGATGAGCGGCTCCGCTGGCCTCCACGCGCTGGGCGAGAACTATCTGTATACCGTGGAATCCCTCCGCACATTTCTAAGCCGGCTGGCTCCGGACGGGTATCTCGCGTTGACCCTATGGACCAAAATTCCACCCCGCGATAGCTTGAAAATGTTTGCGATGGCGATCCGGGCCCTGAAGGAACTCGGCGTCGAATACCCGGGCCGGCAATTGATTCTGATCCGGAGCTGGCAGACCAGTACCCTGATCGTGAAAAACGGGGCGATTGCGGATCGGGAAATTGATCGAACCCTGTCGTTTTGCGATGAACGGAGCTTCGATCCGGTCTATTTCCCAGGCATTCGCGCCGAACAGACGAACCGCCGCAACCAGGTCCTGGAGGACTATTTTTTCCTCGGAACCCAAGCCCTGCTCGGCGCGCGTGCGAGTGCGTTTCAGCGTGACTACAAATTCAATATCCTGCCCGCGACGGATGATCAACCGTACTTTTCCGATTTCTTTAAATGGCGTTCCCTGCCGGAAATCATCGACTCGCTGGACAGCGGCGGCATTTCGCTGCTGGAAAGCGGATACCTGATATTGGTGGCGACCTTCGCGCAGGCTATTCTGGTGAGCATGGTTCTGATTCTGCTGCCGCTGCGCCTGGTTCGAAAAAGGTCCCCCGAGATTCCGGGGAAAAAGCCGCAACCCAGGATTTTCGCGTATTTCTTCGCGCTCGGCCTGGGATTCATGTTTCTTGAGATCGCGCTGATGCAGAAATTCATCTTGTTCCTGCACCATCCGCTGTACGCGGTGACCGCAATTCTGAGTGCAATCCTGATCTTTGCGGGTATCGGCAGCCGCTGGTCGCAACGCTTCGATTCCGCGAAAAGCCGTTTCGCCGCGGTGGCTCGCTCCAGCACCGCGATTATCGTTCTGGGCGGGATTTTTATCGTGGCCCTGAATCCTTTATTCGTAAAACTGATCGCTCTGCCGCAGATCGCTAAAATCCCGATCGCCGTGTTGCTGGTCGCCCCGCTGGGATTTTTCCTCGGAGTTCCGTTTCCGGTCGGCTTAAGCGCGGTCGCGGCCGAAACTCCTTCACTGGTGGCCTGGGCCTGGGGCATCAACGGCTGTGCCTCGGTGATCAGCGCGATCCTGGCGACCCTGCTCGCCGTCCAGTTCGGATTCACATGGTTGATGGTGCTTGCACTGCTGCTGTATGCATTCGCGGCGCTGTGCTTTCCGGCTTTATCGCCGTAGGGCACGCCCTACGCACGCGTAATAGGCCAGCATTTTTTACAATGGTTCGATTCGTTCCCGCGTGCGCACGGCGCACGCTACGGCGTCCCGGATTCCTGTTTGATCAATGCATTCATCACCGAAATGATTCCCGGGTTGGATTTGGCGAGGGTTCCGTTCGTCCGGTATTTTCCGTTGATGATGATCGCCGGAACACCGTTGACGCCGTAGTGCGCGGGCATACTTTCGGCCTGCTTGAGGCGCGTGGCCACGGAAAAGGAATTATAAGCCTGGTGAAAATCTTCCTGATCGATCCCGTGGGCCGCAAAAAACTCGGCGAGTTGCTCCTCGGTCTCGAGCGGTTTGCGTTCGTTCTGGAACCCATCGAACAGCGCCGCATGAACCTTATCGATCACGCCCAAGGCTTCCGCGACAAAATAGGCGCGTGCGCCAGCTTCCCATTTTGGACTGAAAATCGCCGGTTGTCTGACCAGCTGGACATTCGCGGGAAGGTTTCCGGCCCATTCTTCGAGATAGGGCTCGAAACTGGAGCAGTGGGGACAACCGTACCAGAAGAATTCGATGACTTCGATCTTGCCCTGCTCCCGCGTTGGCTGAGCGGGAACGATCGTCTCAAAACCCTCGCCCTTGGTGACATCCGGAACATCGCCATCCTGAGCCGAAACACCCGAGGCAAGGAAAAACCCCAAAATCAATCCGAGTAGCCGTAGATACTTCATTTCTCATTCCCCGTAGTGCTTGTGAATCAGGAATCCGCTCCGGCTAATTGCTTGCGCTGAACCAAGAACCGCGCTGCGGGAATCGTTCGGATCATTCCCGGCGCCGGTAGGGGTTCCCTCAAGCGGTTCAGAAAGCACAATTTTCGAAAAAGCGATCCCGGAAACTAGCGCAGATTGGAAAGATAGGCCGACACGGCGTTGATTTCGGCCTTTGACATCTTTCCGGCAATCGTTCGCATCATCGCGCCCTCGTCATTGCTGCGGATGCCATCCTTATACGCGTTCAGTGATTTGAGCAGATAAGGTAAAAACTGGCCCTTCAGCTTCGGAAAACCGGCCGGGGCGTTGCCATTGGCTGCGGGTCCGTGACAGGCCATGCAGGCCGCGACGCCAGTTTCTTCATTGCCCGCACTAAAGACCGCTTTACCCGCGGCGATCAATTCGCGGGTAACCGGAATTTCCTGATCCGCATCGACGTATTGGTCTTCGTCACTGGCCGGAAATAGGGGCCTTTGGCCCGAAAAAAACGCGCCCAGGTCCTGGATATCCTGTTCCGATAACCCGGCTGCGATTGCCTGCATCGAAGGATCGTTTCTTTTCTTGTCCCGGAAATCGGAAAGCTGGTGGATTATGTATTTCGCGTGTTGGCCGGCCAGGCGCGGAAAAATGGGCGCCATACTATTGCCGTCGCTTCCGTGGCAGCCCGCGCAGGCTGCGGATTTTGTCGTACCGGCAGTAGAATTGTCCGCGCCATATGCTATGCTGCCGTAGCCGACGACAATGACGCAAAATAATAGAACTCCGATTGCTTTGCTCATTCCGCGATATCCCCAAGTGCCTAAAAAATCAGGCCTGAATTGTACTCTATATTACCCAGTCGCGCACCTGACCATGAATAATCTTTACCGCAAAACAAATTTCCTGCTCAGCATTCCCGAGGTCAGGCAGGCGCCGCCCGATACCGGTATTGAAGTCGCTTTCGCGGGCCGTTCGAATGCCGGAAAATCAAGCGCGATTAATGCGATCACGTCGCAGAATTCGCTTGCACGCACCAGCAAGACTCCGGGCCGGACGCAGCAATTGGTCTTTTTTACGGTCGACGAGCGGCGCCGTTTCGTCGATCTTCCGGGCTACGGCTACGCCAAGGTTGCTCAATCGACCCAACAACAATGGCGCCATGCAATGGAACAATATTTCCAAAATCGAAGATCACTGTGCGGGATCTTCCTGATCATGGATATCCGTCATCCGATGATGCCGTTCGACCAGCAAATGGTCGAATGGTGCGGATTTTCGAATCTACCGGTCCACCTGCTATTGACCAAATCCGACAAACTCAAGCACGGCGCCGCAAAAACCGCATTGATACAGGTTCAAAAACAGCTCGAAGATCGAAAAGCCGCGGCAAGTCTCCAGTTGTTTTCCTCTTTGAAAAAAATCGGCATCGATGAAGCCCACGACGTTCTCGACGCCTGGTTTCAAATCGAACCACCGTAGAGTGCGCAATGCGCACGCGGAGATCCATGCAAAAATATCACACGGGCGTGGCGGCCGAGCGAAAAACGTAAAAGCATGCAGTTTAACGTTAAGGGTCCCGGACGAGGCGGAAACCCACAACATCGTTCCTGGACCCGGGCGGGCCGCTGAGTCGGTTGGAGGAACGCGCGAGCCTCGGTTCGTCGGCCCAGGAACCATCCCGGAGCACGCGCCGGGCGCAGCCGCCCGCGAGCCATGGCGATTGATCGGAGCGCGCGCCGGTGTAGCGGCTATGATAGCAATCTTCCGTCCATTCCCAGACATTGCCGTGCGCATCGTACAGGCCAAAGCCGTTCGGGCGGTACCGGCCGACTGGGGCCGTATACAACGCCCCGTCGTTGCAGGATCCGACCATCCAGTTGGGGAATCGCCGACCAGCGGTACTGTCCGAGACATTTCCGTAACCGCAGAGCATCCCTTCACTGTCACCGAAGCTGTAGCGCGAACTTTCACCGGCGCTCGCCGCATACTCCCATTCGCTTTCCGACGGCAGGCGAAACCGGCCCAACCCCTGTTTTGACAGCCATCGAACATAGGTTTTTGCATCCTTCCAGCTCACACATACCACAGGATGGCGGTCGGTTTGAGCAAACCCCGGGTTTTGCCAGTGCCTGCCGGATTGCTCCGCCCATTTGCCGTCCGGCCTGACGGTGACGCAGTCACGTTCCCGCTCCGAATCCGTTCGGTAGCCGGTTGCCTCGGCGAAGCGGCGGAACTGTCCGACCGTGATTTCGGTTTTGCCCGTACGGAAGCCTTTGATCGATACCCTGTGCGCGGGAAGCTCATCGCCGTCACAATCGCGATCCGCACGCGCGCAGCCCATCAGGAAGGCGCCTGCCGGAATATCCACGAACTCGCCGGTCAGTGCAAGAAGTTCCAAATCCGCCGCCGCTTCGCGTTCCATCGGGGGCGGAATCACCTCGTCTGCAATCGTGGCGTTGTTCTCCACTGTTGCCGGTTCCGGAAGGAACACAGCCAACATCCAGACCAATACGATAAATATCGAGCCTGGTATGCCCACCGTAAGGGCTTTTCGTTTAAATAGTGCCTGAACGGATAATAATAAACAGATAGCAAACAATAAGTTAGGGTAAAATAAGGGTTTGAAGGTTAATGGTTCGAGTTTTGTATAAAGCATGCTGTTCTTCATCCAGTGGTTGAAAAACAATCGCTTCGGTTTTTTTCAAGGTGGATTGGCGCAAGCCAGCCTTCAATCACCGGATCAATCGATCCGAACTTCGCCGGAAAGCCAGCCATGAGAAACCTGTTTTGCCCGCAAACGAGCATCGGCCAGATTGGCGTTGCCGAGATTGCCATCGATGTGACTTCAAGGGACGATATTCCGCTGCTCTTGTTGGGCCTGCAGCAGATTTATACCGATGAACCGCTGCGCGAGGCGGTTTTCAAAATCCTGGAAGAGGTCGCGCCGAGGACGGAAGATGACGCGGGGACGACGAGTCCG
>JBGTCG010000219.1:0-5068 GCA_041748915.1 Methylococcales bacterium | reverse complement strand
CAAGGCGTTAGCCAGCCGAAAAACCAGGAATCCGCGCCACCCCGCCCACGCCAGTAGGCCAAACGTGCGACGCCGGCGCTAAAAAATGCCCGAAAATGGCAGCCGGGCGCTTCAGCCAAATTCCAGCCGCGGATTTTGGGGACTTGGCTTGCCTTTATTTGCATGGCCGGATGTGCTAAAGTTTGCGATCCCGTTATGGGCGCTTTGAATTCCAGCAGGCTCGGGCAGGGGCTTTTTGAAGCAAGCGGTTTGGATGATTACAAATATAATGAAGAGGTGAATTTATGCAACCTAACTATTTGAAACGTTGGTTCCTTGTAGTTTCTACAATAATCGCTTGGTCGATGTCTGCGAATATCGCCTGGGCCCACGGCGGAGTCGCGATCGAGATCGACACGTGCCGAATTCCTGTTGCCGGGCATTGGGTCCATTTTACGGCTTATACGCCCATGACCTCCGCCGATACTGAATACTGCGGGGAAATCCCGGATGTGGGAATGACAAACGTCGTGTTCGATTATGAAACCAAAGCATTACGGAAAATGACGGTCGAGTTTGAAATCACGAAGGAGCCGGAAGGCACCGTTATCTTTCATCAGGACGCGACGACGATGAAAACCGGGACCTTTAATATCCCGATTGATTTTACTCCACATGGCGCCGGTGATTACCTGGCACATGTTACCTTAATTAACGAAGGTACTAAAGTAGACGCCCATTCGGCTTTTAAGGTCGGAACAGGTTCCGGTGGCAATATCAACACTTCTACCTATTTGATTGTTGGCGGCGTCACGCTGGTCGCGATCTATTTATTCTGGCCCGGTTTGAGACAGAAAGTCGAGCGTAAAAAAACCGGCGACACAACGGCCTGACCGACCATTGAATCTAGCCGCACTTTACAATAACGTTGAAGTTAGACATAGCTTTTCCCGCACCGGGGAGAGCTATGTTGTTCTTGGTGCATTTGAAGCGGGTTTGCATTCGGACCTTGCTAACGAACTAACGAAGGTTCAATGGATAAAGGGATAAAGCCGTCGGCCATTACGCCGGGCGCGGCGAAATCCATTTTGGATTACTCGGTGTTTCCCTAAACGAGGCGTCGTCAGCATTGCCTTTATCGGTGATTAACCCAGCGGAATCCGTTTCGGGAACTTTGTGATGAGCTTGTTATATTGGTTTTGGTATCTATTTGCCGGTGATGGATACGGCAGCACACAGGGGGCATATCGCCATGCAGGCGTAGTAATGGCTCATGGCCCGGAGGCCTGATTTATGATTTTGAAGTTATTGTTCGGTATGGCTGTTCTAGTGTCCATGGGCCAGGCGGTCGCTTTGACCGATCCGGAAATTGTCGATCACGACTCTATGCTTATGGACCATGGCGGCGGTCATATGATGGATTTCGATGGCGGTATGGTCATGGGTCAAAACGTGGACACATTGCCAATGAGCTGTAACAGGATTCGGGACGAAGTCGAAATTACAGTACGAGCGGGCCGGAAATATGCGGCAAAATTCCCGGGCACAATTTATGGGTACGACAATCATGAATGGAGAGTGAACCCTTGTACAAGGATCAAATTTCACTTTATCAATGAAGACAATGTCCGCCATCAATTCATGATGCATGGCCTCCCGAAATATATTTATAAAAGTGGGATGTTTCATCTCGAGGTCACCGGTCCAGGGAAGATTTCCGGAACCGTGATCATGCCGGAGAACGACCAAACCTATCTGGTCCATTGTGATATGTCTCAACATATGGAAAAAGGAATGAAAGGGCAATTGATTGTCGGAAAAGGAGGTCTGCCGCTGCCAAGTATACCGGGTGTGACTCCATATGCAATTCCGGATATCTACAATATCGATGCGGTTTCGGTGAAGGATGTCGCCGATCAAGCCCGGGCTATTTCAGGGGCGAATACATCGGCCTCCGTTGCCGCCGCACAACCGAGTGCTATTGCCGGCAGTGCGCAAAAATCAGCATCGAATTCCCTGGTTTCCGGTATGTTGGTCATCGGATTGGCTTTCGGATTATTGGGCGCACCATTGGTCGCAAGGAAATTCGAAGGAACGACGAAAGAGGAAATTTACCATTATCTCTCGGATCTTACGGCAACTGTATTGAATGTCTCGATACAGGGGATAAAAAACGTTTATCATTTTTTATCCGCCCAGATCCGCAGGATTTCCATGAAAACCTGAAATTCGCGCCGGGCGTCTATTGATTGGCTAAGATATCGATCTTATGCTCTGATCCCGGTATTTGGATTTCTGCGGACGACGATGGCCCATAAGCGAATTCGCGGGACGGCGAACATCAGTGCTGGACAATCATAATCTGGAGCTTTGGGGTTTGTTCGCCAGCGCTTTTATCTCTTCAACGGTCGCGCCAGGCGGTTCTGAAGGTGTTTTGGCTTGGCTCGTTTCGCATTCCTCGATATCCGCGCCGATGTTATTGGCGATTGCGACGGCGGGAAATACCTTGGGGGCGATGACCACTCTTGGTTTCGGTGCGCTGGCCGAGAAAGGATATTCGCGCTGGCGGCTCGCGGAAAAAAGCAGAATTGCGGCAGTCGATCGCGTAAGACAGTGGGGTATGCCGGCTTTGCTGTTTTCGTGGTTACCGGTGGTCGGAGACGCGTTTTGTTTTGCCGCCGGCTGGTTGGGGTTCCCGATTCTGCGCTCGATAGCGGCGATTCTGATCGGAAAATTAGCGAGATATGCCGTTGTGGTGTATATCTTTGGTTAAAGTATAACTCTTCGCACGTTAGATTGCGGCGGATTGGTGATTACCAATAGATGCCGTGAACCTATTCATACCGGGTTTGTGGTGGCGCCCGCTGTCCTATCTACAGGTCGGAAGCCGCGCCAATTGCTTCATCTGGAGGGGGCGAATACGAAACGGATAAACCGGCATTCCGGTCACAATCATGGCTTGAAAATCGCCTTTTAGATTTCGAATAACGCCCCTAAAATAATCCATCTGTAGCAGTATTTTGAATTGTATCCGGTTTTCAGACCAAATGTCGTCAAGAACGTTTGCGACCAACCGGCTGGCGGACCGTATCTGTCGTGAATACGCCGTTGCCGGAATCACTTTTTTCTTCGTGCCCGTTTGTTTTTATCTGGACGTTGGTTCAAGCCAAACGTTTCAAAATACCTTGGGTGTCGGGGCGTGGTTTTGTCTTCTTGTGTTGTTGTCGGGAGAGCCGGAACTGGTCAGAATCCAGGTGGGTGTTGCGATCTTATTTGCAACGCTCGGCGAACATTTCGCTTCTATTTATATGGAAGGTTACATTTATCGTTTTCAGAACGTGCCCGCCTTCGTGCCGCCAGGACATGGCCTGGTATATCTCACGGCGGTCGTTCTCGCGCGTTCAAACTTGCTTTGTCGAAATCAAGGGCCAATCACCCTATTCGTTTTAATGTCTGGTTCGGCTTGGGCGATTTGGGGATTGACTTATGCTGTCCGAAGTGATGTCGTCGGGTTACTCTTATTTTTAGTATTTTTTCTGTGTCTATTTAAAGGTCCGTCTCCACGCATCTATTTGGGAGCATATTTTATAACCAGTTGGCTTGAGCTGGTGGGGACCCATTTGGGCACATGGCATTGGGTGCCGATCGATCCGGCGTCAGGCTTACCACAGGGGAATCCGCCGAGTGGTGTGGCGGCATGGTATTGCCTGGTCGATGCGGTCGCGATCGCTGGTGCACCCATAGTGCTATGGGTTCTATGCAGGTTGCGATCGAATTTCAAGCTTGCGCCGCCGGCGCGGGCGAACTATTACGCGAACTTGTTGGCGCCCATTTGCTGGTGCATGAACCATTCGAAGTTACCCGTTTTCGCACTAATAATTCTTTTGTGATTGATCCGCCGCCAACGATCTGGTAGGCCTAGCGACATCATGCTGGAGGCTTGGAATACTCAAACTGAAGAATTTCCCAGTTATCATATTCGAGCGGGTCGCCTTCCATCCAATGAATTTGACAAACAAATATTTCTTTTGATGGATCGATCGCAGTTTGGCTCCCGACGGACGTATTGATTATATAAGTGTAGTTACCAAGTGCCCACGCGGTATAATCCTCTTCGGTCAATTCTCCAATGGAGACACCTTCGTAATTGTTGCGCAGGTATTGATTACACTGCAGCGCGGCGAGTCTGGACTTTTCGTTAGAAACCCTCGAATTCGGTTCGGCCGGGTCGTCGGACTTAACTAGGAAAAGATCCGAGGAAACGACATCTTCGAGAAAGGGTCTTACGCCCTTGATTAAGAAGACATAGGCGGCGATTACGAATAGGATCAGTAAAACGAGGCTGGTAAGTTTGTGTTGCATGGTGATCTCCGCTTTGTTCGGATATTTATTATTCTTTCCAAACTAAATCAGTCGGATGTACGATAGTCGATCGAGTGACGTGTAGTGCGCTGGAATTAGTTTGGCGTTTCGTTTTCACTGTTTGCCGAGGTAAAAATTCGGAAAAATTCTGGCGGGCAATTCAGGAAACTCGGGTCTATTGGATCCTACCTCAACCGAAAGGCATTTTAACATGAATAATTGGATAGTGATGATGCCCGATTTTGTTCCTTCCTAATCGTTGGGGGACCGTCGCCATAATGGTATCCGAGAAAACTGATGAAGAAGTCGCAGCAGACATGTCATTGGTGTCCGGTACACGTTTGAGCATGGCCAGCGAATCTGCCCGAAAGAAACTGAAGCGGCGATCGGAGAAAAAGTGTATTCTGGCTGGCTCAACGGGTGACCGGGTGACCGCGGTATCCCTGACATGGAACGGAAAGGGCAACAACTACCAGACTACCCGTTGCATCTACAATTGGACCGAGGTGTAATCTCGTTGAAAATCGATGACAAGGCAATTATTACCAGATAGCCGCGAAATTAAAGCATCGCCGGAAGTAAAAAATCTGTTAGCAACAAATAGAATTGTCCGGTTTTGTAGCAAATAAACTGTCCGCTTTTGGTTAAAACGGACCCCATTGTCTAGCGTTATCTTTTTACGCGAACAAGTTATTGTTGTAATTAAAAAAACCCGTGGTGGGTAAGC
>JBGTCG010000218.1:0-4861 GCA_041748915.1 Methylococcales bacterium | reverse complement strand
CGATGAATCGGAAAATCTGGAACCGGTACCGGAATTTGACCAATCGTCAGGATAGACGATTTGCACGGCCGAAGGCCGCCCGCAGGGGCGTGCACACGGATGTGCACGATGAATTTGATCAGACCGTGAGTTGGTAAGACGCTTTTTAATCGCTGTTCCGATTACCTGGGACCGGCATAGCCGTCTTTTTGTATCCCTCTTTGCGGCTATCGCGGTTCACCGAACACGCACAAAATAGGCATCACGGTCCACTTCCGGTCTCAATTTCCGTCTCGCGGTTAGCCTCTCGTGCAAAAGACTTGCATTTCGTCTTGCATTTTTTTAAAAACGTGCGTTAAAATTGCTATTTATGGAGTTACAAGGTGGCGTATGGCTTGCCTCTATGTGAAGTAGCTGCGGCTTATGCATTTCGCTTCTTGGAGGAGGCAGCAATGGTAGCAACCACACAGAATGAATTCGGAACCACGCCAAGCGCAACCTACGCTAGGCGCCTAGAGGGCGTGGTAGAAACGAAGCGGATTTCGTGGAGCGCTGTTATCGCCGGTATCATGATTGCCTAGTTATACATACCGGGACTTTTCTGATACACCTTCAGGAGGGAAAATGAACGAACAATTGAGCGGGCTTTTGTAAGATGGGATTTGGACTCGTCCTGGGTTTTTTAGCCGGTCTGACTCTTGGGGTCAAGTACTACAAGCAGATCATGTCACTCATCGCCGCCGCTGAGACACGGGTAGCTACTTGGAAGCAAGGCTTAAGAGTTGATGAGCCGAAAAAGGGTGAGTCGAGGGACATGCAAGGGCTCTATGAAGTTACCGAGGAGACACGTTCAATTGGTGCTAAAGACGAGCTGCAGGGCGAGGGTGATCGGGAATCTGCTCGCCGCTATGACGAGGCTGCTAGAGCCTTTGTAGAATCAGGCAAAGTCAAAGAACATGCCGACGCAACGGCGACAATCTCTGCAGAAGAGAAGCGCGACCTTGAAGAAGCTGAAAAGGCCGGCAAAGAGCGTGCAAAGGAGGAAGACCCGGCGGTTCGACGAGACTACTTTAAGCCAGAATAGCTAGCTGTAGCGGTTCGACAACTGTCGGCGTCGGGCGCGCCGATACCTCCATTGTACTCAAGGAGACCGATGGTCTGTCGCATGTACGACGAGGAACGCAAAACGGTCGTGTATACGGCCTTCAGTTCAAAAATCATCGAGGGCGCGCCGATGAACGCGCCCTCGACCGTGTCGGCCATGCGCTGGGACAGCGGCGTTGCAAAGGCGCCTTTAGAGAGGGCTAATGCCCGCAGCCAAATGGTGACAGATAGCCGATAATGGATGGGGCCGCGCCAAATTTGTGCTCCGTTCGCGCGCCTGGGATTGCCGCCTGCACGCACTCAAGCGTTACCGTGTCTCATCGGGGACGGGTTCGGCCTCGCCGGCAGCGTCTATGAACAGCGCCCGAGAAGGCCTGCTGCGGCAAATGATGGACTGGCGAGCGGCGATCGTTGCCGGGGTGATCGCGGGGATGGTGTATCTGGTTATTAACATGTGGCTGGCGAGCAAGTATCTCGGCAACGCTAATGTTCCGCTACAACTCTCGGCCGCGCTGGTAATGGGCAAGTCGGTTTTGCCTCCTGCAGAAGGCATTGCGTCAGGGACCTATCTCGTGGGGTTTCTGATCCATATGTCGATATCGGTCTTGTTCACGTGCGTCGTCGCGTTCTGCCTGTATCGCTGGGGGATCTGGACCGGGATGCTGGGCGGGGCGCTCTTTGGTGTGGCGCTTTACAGTGTTAGTTACTATGGCATCGCCGCATGGCTTCCGTGGTTGTCACCCATGCGCGGCTGGATCATGGGGGTGAGCCACCTGGTGTTCGGTGCGGTCGCGGGTGGCGTCTATGAGGCACTCGAGCGGGACCGTTTCACGCGTGTACCGCACTGATCGGAGGACGACAGCATGCGGGCCGTGCGGCTCATCATGATGCTCATCGTAGCCGCACTCTCGGTGTTTTCGTACTGCACGGAACGCACTGTCAATCCCATCACGGGCGAAGAGCAGCACGTGGGGCTGACACCCGAGCAAGAAGTCGCAATGGGCGTGCACGTAGCCCCCGAGATGGCGCGCCAGTTCGGTGGCATTGACCGGGACGAGCGCTTGCGGCAGACCGTCAAGGCCGTTGGGGAGAAGATCGTCGCGCAGAGCATCGCCGCCCAGAGCGGCTACCCGTTTGATTTTCGCGTCCTCGCCGATGATCAGACGGTGAACGCGTTCGCGCTCCCGGGCGGGCAGATCTTCATCACCGTCGCGCTCTTGGAGCGGCTCAAGACCGACGAGCAGCTGGCCACGGTCTTGAGCCATGAGGTCGGGCACGTGATTGCGAGGCATTCTGCCGAGCGCCTCGCCAAGGAGAAGCTTACCCAGGGGCTCACCGGCGCCGTCGTGATGGGCTCAGGTTCCTACGAGATGGCTCAGGTCGCGCAACTGGTTGGTGGCCTGATCCATATGAAATACGGGCGTGCAGACGAAATTGAGGCTGACAAGCTCGGCCTATGTCTGCTGAACCAGGCGGGATATCCCCCCGCCGCACTCGTCGATGTCATGCGGATCCTCGCGGAAGCAGGAGGCGGCTCACCGCTTCCCGAGTTCGCGAGCACCCACCCCCATCCGAAAAATCGCGCGAAAAAGATCCAAGCCTACATCGAGGATTTGAACGGGACGTGCGCCTTTGACTTGGCGCCACCATCGCCCTAAGCGTGATACGTCGCGAATGGGGGCGGGTCGACCGAGGGGATTTCTGCATCGCCAGGGTCTATGATTGTGCCATGAATGAGCGCTTCGACCCCGAAGGCCGGCGCCTGCCGATCAAGCTCGATACGACCTCCAATGGGGAGTTCGTGCCGCGTCCGCTCCCGCACAGCGTCCGGCTCGCCAAGGCGGTCGCCCACGAACGGGCGGGCGAGACGGCCCGGAGGCTCGGGATGTCCCGCAGGGCCTTCTTGAAGTCGCTGTCGGGCGCCGCCTTGACGCTCATGGCGATGAACGAGACGTACGCCCGGGCCGGATCGCGCGGCGGATATTTCAACGTCGGGCGCGACGCTCCCTACGAGCCCGAGGCGGCGCGAGAGACGCTCGCTGGCCGGGAATTCATCTTCGACATCCAGTGCCATCATGTGAACCCCAAAGGCGCGTGGCGGCGCATCACCAACCAATGGACCTATATCCTGCGCGCCTTCCCCCAATCGGGCTGTGGGGATGGCGCCATCGAGTGCTTCTCGGCCGAGCACTTCATCCGCGAGGTCTTCCTCGACAGCGACACCGATATGGCCGTGCTCTCGGCCGTGCCGGCCGCGCCCGAGGACAACCCGCTCTCGACCGCCGACGCCGCGGCGACACGCAAGCTCGTCGAGACCCTCGGTGAAAAACAACGCCGTGGGGGCCACCGGCTCCTCATCCATGGCCTCGTCCACCCGAACCTCCCGGGCGCGATCGAGGAGATGGCCCGGCAGAAAGAAGAGCACGGCGTCTCGGCCTGGAAGGCCTACACCCAGTGGGGGCCGGAGGGCGTGGGCTACCGGCTCGATGACCCGAAGATCGGCATCCCCTTCATCGAGCGGGCGCGCGAATTGGGGGTCAAGGTCATCTGCATCCACAAGGGGATCCCGCTCTTCAACCTCGACTACGACTACTCGACCTGCCGCGACATCGGCGTGGTCGCTCGCCGCTACCCGGATGTCTGCTTCATCGTCTACCACTCGGGTTTCGAGCCCGATCGCCGCGAGGGCCCCTACGACCCCGCCCAGGCCCAGGGCGGCGTCGATTCGCTGATCAAATCCCTGCAAGACAACGAAGTGCCGCCCAACGGCAACGTCTACGCCGAGCTCGGCACCACCTGGCGCCGGTTGATGGGAGAGCCCGAGCAGGCCGCCCACGTGCTCGGCAAGCTCTTCAAGCACGTGGGCGAGAACAACGTCCTGTGGGGGACCGATTCCATCTGGTACGGCAGCCCCCAGGACCAGATCCAGGCCTTCCGTGCCTTCCAGATCGCCGAGGCCTACCGGGCGAAATACGGTTATCCCGAGATCACCCCGGCACTCAGGGCCAAGGTCTTCGGCTTGAATGCCGCCGTGCCCTATCGGGTGCCGGAAGAGGCACAACGGAAACGCGGCACCGAGGACCCCATCGGCCAGGTCAAGGCGAGCTATGCACAAGACCCCGAGCCGAGCTTCGCGACCGCAGGGCCCAGGACCCGCGCGGAATTTTTGCGCCTCTATGATTCTTCAGGCGGCAGACCGTGAGGCCCGGGAGGGGGATTAAATTCGATCAGTTGGCCCTCGGGGACCTCGCTTGATACGAATGAGCGCCGAGATGTCCTCCTCGCCGTGCCCCTCATCCATTAGCCGCGCATAGTCGTTTAAGGTCATCTCGACCACGGGCAACCCCATCCCACCGGCTGCCGCCGCCATCTCCCGGCAGATCAAGAGGTCTTTGTGGTGTAGGGAGAGCTTGAAACCCGGCGCGAACCGACCTGCGAGCATGCTCTTGCCGCGGTGGCTCAGGAACCAGTTGGCCGCCGCGCCCTGGCTCACCACATCGATGACCTTGTCCATGGGAAGTCCCATGGCCTCCCCAAAGGCCAGGGCCTCGGTCACCGCCTCGGCTATCCCGGCCGCCATGATCTGATTGACCGCCTTGGTGGCCTGACCGCTGCCCGAGGGTCCCATATGGACGATGGTGGCCGCCATCGCGGACAGCGGCCCGCGCACGCGTTCGAGGACCTCGGCCTCACCCCCCACCATCATTGCCAGCCGGCCGGTGCGCGCCCCTTCGGCACCCCCCGACACCGGGCAGTCGAGGAAATGCGCGCCGCGTTC
>JBGTCG010000217.1:0-3139 GCA_041748915.1 Methylococcales bacterium | reverse complement strand
GGGCGGTATCCGAGGGTGGTTTCCAGTAGAGGCTACGGAAAATATCTCCTGCATGATCCAAATAGAAAAGCCTATGCGGAGGTCCATCTTAGGCCCGTTATCGGGTCGAGATCAACAGATTAAGTCAACGGCTTGGGAAATACGTGCCTGCGTTCAGGCTCATGCTTGATTGAAAACGGCTGAAGCTTTAAATCGGCAGCGAAATGGTGTTAAGTCCCTGCTTTCCCGCTGATCGCTGATAAAACCCTGGCAATTCATCCGATCGGCCAAGTAAGACCAAGACTTGGTGATGCGGACCTGATATCGTGGGCAGCGGATTCTTCGGCAAACCATTGTTTTGTCAGAATGACAAATACAAATTCATAAATTGCTGATATTTAAGAATAAGGCTTCCCATGTCATATTTATCCCGGCTTTTTGTTAAAGGATTTTTTACGGTACTTCCGATTGCGCTGACTCTTTATCTGGTTTATTGGCTCGTCTACTCGGTCGAAAGTCTGCTCAGCCGTTACGTCGTAACCTTGATCCCGGATTTTCTGCATTTCCCGGGAATGGGAATTTTGACCGCGATTGCGTTTTTTATCGGAATCGGTTTTCTGATGAACCATTTCGTGAGCGATAAGCTTTCGGGTTTTTTTGAAAATGTGTTGGCCAGGATCCCACTGATAAGAACCGTCTATCGGCCGCTCAAGGACCTGATGCATCTGTTCGCGAAAGATCCCAGCCGAGCGATGCAACGGGTGGTGCTGGTGATTCTGCCAGGTCTGGATGTCAAGCTGTTGGGACTCGTAACCCGCGACAAGTTTGACGATCTTCCCGGCCGCGGCATTCCCAAGGATCATTTGGCGGTCTATTTGCCGGGCAGTTATTTTCTCGGCGGCGTAACGATGATCGTGCCCAAAAGCCAACTCCAGGAACTGGACATGCCGGTCGAACAAGCGGTCAAACTCGCGCTCACCGGTTGGATCAAGAGCGATCTGTCCAAAAACCGGCGAGCCGGCGATCAAAAAACTGATCTGATAATCTCCGGGATCCAACACCTGGGCGATTCACCCGGCCCTGGAAATCAGGGCTCTCCGGCCGAGGAACGGAGCCGCCTCCTGCCTCGGTTCCGGTGGCCATAGGACTTGCCAAACAAGCTATGAACAATTCTCTTTCCTCATTCGCCTACTCGATTCAGCCGAACCGGGATTACCGAACATTGGCGACCGAAAACCTGCTCCGCGATATCGTGACGTATTACGATGCCTGCTATTGGGATTATCGCTTCGCATGGGCCAATTCCAGAAACCTCGCGTTGCACTATGGCTATTGGGATTCCGGCACGCGCAATCACAGCGAATCATTATTGAGGATGAATCAAACGCTTGCCGAACAGATCGGGATTACAAAATCCGATTATATCCTCGACGCGGGTTGCGGACTTGGAGGCAGTGCGATCTGGCTCGCGGAGAATTACGGCGCCCGGGTGCACGGCATTACGTTGAGCGAAAAACAGGTGGATCATGCAAGCCGGTCCGCGCAAAAGCGCGGGGTCACGGGCCGGGTTAAATTTCAATCCGCGGACTTCTGTCGAACTCCTTTCGATGACGCCAGTTTCGACGTGGTATGGGGACTCGAAAGCGTATGCTACGCGGTCCATAAGGAAAATTTTGTTCAGGAGGCATACCGCTTGCTTAAAAAGGGTGGCCGCGTCGTGATCGCCGATGGATTTGCGAAGCGCCGCGAATTTACCGAAAAGGAATGGAATCTGGTCGTGACTTGTCTGAATGGATGGTCAGTCCCAAACCTGGCTACCGCGGACGAGATGAAACGCTATTTCAAGGATTCGGGATTCAACGAGATCGATTACCGGGATCTCTCGGGTTACACGCTGCGCTCTGCGAAGCACATGCACCGGACTGCGCTGATGACCTATCCCCTGGAGAGGATCTCCCGTGTTCTGGGGCTTCGGACCGAGGTTCAAACCGCGAACTACCTGGCCGGACTTTATCAATATCAACTGATGAAAAACGGTATTTCGGGCTACGGCATGATCAGCGCGGTCAAATAATCGTTCATGCTGTCCGCCCTGCCGTGCGAATCGTCGAGATCAACTGAATTGGCGGTGTGATTCGGGTGTATACTCGCGAGTGGCGACCACGGGTGAAAAAGCGATGAAAAACGACAGCAATCGGTCCGGAATCCGGCTTTGGAACCGGTATAAATCCTGGGAGGAAGCCGAAGCCGCCTGGGACAGCCGAGCGAAAATGCTGGGGACCTCATTCCCGCTGCAAGGGATCAAACACTGGAGAACACTGCCGGGTATTCGCGCGTCCACCCGAAAAAATCTGCGCTGGAAGGCTCTGAAATACTTGATTCGGCACGACGAGCATAAGGTGATGAGGTATTTCTGGCGGAAGCCGCTCCAGCATCTGCGGAATATGCTTCAATCGTACCGGCGGCATCAATCGTATCGCCGGGAAGGAGACTTCTTCCTTTATGGATTCAATGACAACGAAGAGTTTCAAACGCGGCTCAAAGCGCCGGACACTTTTGTGGTGATCGGATTTTCGTATTGCCATAAACCCTTTGAATGTCCTTCCGGCCGGTTCACGGATCAATGCATACGGGACCTTGACAATCCTGTCTGTGGACAGTGTTTTATCGGGAAATGCGTGCACGCTCTTCCGAAGAAAAAATCAATTCCGGTATTCATTCCGACCGTTCATTACATCGCCGAAAAAGTTGTCGAGGCGATCGATGCGCAGCCGGACAAGGAGATTTTGTTTATCATCACCGCGTGCGAACTGACGCTGGAAATGTTCGGGGATTGGGGGAATTCGATCGGTATCCGGGGCGCCGGGGTCCGCCTGGATGGGCAGATATGCAATACGATGAAAGCCTTCGAGGCTTCCGAAAAAGGCATCAAGCCCGGCTTAGCGGTCGTACTGCCGCCGACCCAGAATCGCCTGCTGGAATTATTATCGATTCGCAGGCAGATTGAAAATTAGAGAGCCCTAACTAAATATAGATATGAAGGCCACCTGATAATTGGTGAAGCTTTCGGGATTATCGTGGAGGTGATGGTAAAGTCGAAGGGAGAGATCCACCATTTCTTTGCATTTGGAGACGACCTTTGTGCGGCGTCGGAAGCGGG
>JBGTCG010000216.1:0-6457 GCA_041748915.1 Methylococcales bacterium | reverse complement strand
CCAATTCAAAGCCGAGCGTTTCGAATACGAAGGGAACGAGAATCTGCAATTATTCAAGTGGGATATCCAACACTGGATCGGCAACGACAAGCACAAATTCTGGTTGAAAACCGAGGGCGATTATTCCGCCGATCAGGGTATATTCGGCCGCGCCGATCTGCAGTTACTTTACAGCCGTAATGTCGATACTTTTTGGGACTTCCAGGTCGGCGCGCGCCGGGCCTTCGAACCGGAACGCACGTTTGACGCGGTCATCGGTTTCCAGGGTCTCGCGCCGTATTTCATCGAAGTGGACAGCGCGATCTTTATCAACGATCGGGCCAACGTGCTCTACCGGCTGGATCTGGCTTATGAAATACTGCTGACTCAGCGGTTGATCCTGGAACCCCGCATCGAAGTCAACCTCGCCGCACGGGACATCAAGAACCGCGGCGTGAAAGCCGGCGTCACCGAATTCGAGGCCGGAATGCGCCTGCGCTACGAAATCAAGCGGGAATTCGCGCCCTATTTGGGAGTCGACTACGTCGAAGAGGAATCGCTGCTCGAACATCGTCACGGCGTGCGTGTCGTTGCGGGCCTGCGTTTCTGGTATTAGAAATAGATACACGCATACGGGCGCCATTCATTCGATACAGCTATTGGCGCCGTCACCGGATGGAATTGATCGGAATCAAGGTTCGAGACTGATTATCTTTTGATTCGCATGGCCTGCCATTTATAATCGACTGTCACAATAAGGATGGCCGTGATTAGATAATCTCAGCTTCATTCTGGTAGTGATTGACAAACATATGACGAATAGAGAATCACCAAACCTCAAAGTCGCTTTGATTCTGACCGGTGGGCTCCTGATCCTGGCGGGCTGTTCGCTGCCGATCCGGCTATCCGCTGTTCCCCAGGCCTGGTCGGAGAAAGCCGAATTGGCGGGCCTGCCGGGGGTGCGCTACGTGGTCCGTAGCGAAATGCCGGAATTCACGCAAGACGGTATCGAAAGCTATTATCGGGAACTGGATTACCGGAAAAAATTGGGCCACGACCGTCCACTGCCGCCGGCCATTTTTTTGGCTCTTTCGGGGGGTGGTGACGACGGTGCCTTCGGTGCAGGCCTCTTGTGCGGCTGGACCGTTGCCGGCGACAGGCCGGAATTCAAAGCGGTCACCGGCATCAGTACCGGCGCTCTGATCGCTCCGTTCGCGTTCCTGGGATCGAAGTACGATTCCGTGCTGAAGGATGTGTACACCCGTAGCACGCCGGCGGACATCCTGGAAGCGCGTTCATATTTTGCCGCGGTGTTCGATGACGCCCTGGCCGACAATGCACCTCTGGGGCGGCTCCTCGAAAAGTATGTTACTAAAGACATGCTTACGGAAATCGCGCGGGAATACGAGCGGGGCCGTCTGTTACTCCTGTCCACTACCAACCTGGACGCCCGCCAGGCAGTCATCTGGAATATGGGCAAGATCGCGGCCAGCGGCCAACCCGGCGCTCTGGCGCTGTTCCACAAGATCATGCTTGCGTCGGCCGCCATTCCGGGCGCCTTCCCTCCGGTCATGATCGACGTGGAGGCCAACGGGAAGGAGTACCAGGAAATGCATGTGGACGGCGGCGCCATGGCCCAGGTATTCCTGTATCCGCCCTCGCTCAAGATTGCTGAAGTCAGCAAACAGCGCGGCGTCTCCCGCGAGCGCCGGCTCTATATTATCCGCAATGCCCGTCTCGACGCCGACTGGGCCGAAACCGAACGCCGCACCATGAGCATCGTGAGCCGCGCGATCACCTCGCTGATCCAGACCCAGGGCATCGGCGACTTGTACAAGATCTATGCCGAGGCCAAACGGGACGGCATCGATTACAACCTTGCCTATATGCCGAAGACCTTCAAGGCTCTGCACAAGGAGGACTTCGACACCGACTATATGAGTCAGCTGTTCCAGACCGGCTACGATCTGGCCGCCAGGGGCTACCAATGGGATAAGACTCCACCGGGGATGTGATTGGTTTGAGAGCCCTTGGAAGACCGGATTGCCTCGATGACAAGCTCGGAGTTTACGAAAGACTAGTTCTCGACATTGAATCGGAACCCTATTCAGCAATTCTGGTAATGAGAAAAAACTCCATGAAACTCTTATCGGTGTTGAAACAAGAAATGAAAGAGGTGGGCGTGGTTACCCTGTACTTTTTCATTTGTTTCGGGGTGTTGCTCACATTGAAGAAATTGTTTCTGGCCGACTATCAGATCGAGGTCCAGGCCCTTTCAACTGCGATCATCAGCGCGCTCATCGTCGCGAAAATTGTGATTGTGCTCGATCATACGCGTACCGGCACCCGCTTCGACGCCCGCCTTCCGCTGGGGTTGGCCACGTTGTACAAGACACTGTTCTATGTCCTGGCAACCGCTGTTGTCCTGTTTCTGGAGAAACTTTTTCATGCCTATCGGGATAGTAGCCTGCTCGGACAAGCCATCATTGAGATATGGGAACATCGGGATCGGAATATTATTTTGGGCAAAGTGCTTTGTATCGGCCTGACCTTCTTCGGATACTACCTCTACGCGGGCCTTGACCGCCGCCTTGGCAAGGGTACCCTTCGCCGTTTGGTGACGACACGCCCGGATCTTATGGATCCGCGGGGCCCGGACAGAAAATAGGATTGCGGGATTCCTTTCAACACAAACAACGATTAATGACAGGCCTTCGACATAATCGATCTGGAAGGGCTTGGTCTTTCGGCAAAAACGGTTCAAGAAAATCGACTTCCGTTCACGATATGAAGAGAACCGGCTTCCTTCAGGGAACGAAACGTACCGCCGCCCCAAAAAACCAGGCCAAAATGCGGGTCTGCGCGGGACTGGGGCTTTTGATGTTCTCCACCGTGTGTCTGGCGGTCGAGAACAGCGAATCTACAGCCACCGAGGCGGGTCCCTGGGCGTTCAATATAACCCTCTATATGTGGCTGCCCGGCGTCGATGGAAATTTTTCGGCGGGTCCCGTGAACCGATCAATCGATAAGAATTTCATCGACATCGTCGACGCCTCGCATCGCTTTCCCTTGGGATTTATGGGCCGCGGGGAAGCGCACTATGACCGCTTCGGACTGTACCTGGACGGTAATTGGTCCGACCTGGATCTTAAGCCTAAAACAGGGCCTGGAGGTGTCGCCAGCGTCGGCCTGAAAACCCAGATGGGGATCCTGGATTATGGCGTCATGTATCGGCTTTTCGGCCCCCCCGATCTGGCCAATTGGCAAGATGAGACCGGAGGATCCTGCCGCGTGGACCTGTATACCGGAGCGAGAACGATCTGGCTGGATAACACCCTCACCCCGCAGCGGTTGCGGAGCGTTGCCGCCAGCAAGTCATTCACCACTCCGGTGATCGGCGGGCGGATATTCATCGATTTCAGCCGCGACTGGTTTGTCAAAATCGACGGCAACGTCGGCGGCTTCGGCGCCGACAACATCGATTTTACCGGGGGACTACTCGGATCCGTGGGTTATCGGACCAGTGTGTTCGATCTGCCCATCGCGATTGAACTTGGATACAAAGCTTTACGCGTGGACGTCATCAATAAAGCCATCGACACGCAAACGACCCTGAACGGACCGTTCCTGGGCGCTACGGCTTATTGGTGAGCGGAAATTTATCGTCGAGGTTTGCTCATCCTATCCCTCGAACTCATCAAGTCGATCGGCGATTTCGGCGTTGATCGAGACCCGGGGCATCGGCGGAATTCTACGAGATTTACCGATCTCCTTGTCCGGATCTGGCAAACAAATAAGATCAAAATCGGCAGATATTTTCGTCTTTCCTATCCCGATAAACATTGCGAGTGTGATCTTACCCCGGCTTTGTCGCCACCAGATTCACCAGCGTTTCTTCCCGTCGACTCGGAATTTCGAATCCCAACCATTCCATCAAGCCAATGTCCGGCCGGCTCCACCAAAGGTAAGGAAAGGAAATCTTTTCCGCGGGTACATCAAATCCGGCTTGCCGAACCAGCGCGATGTATTGCTCGGCGGTCTTCTGTAAGTGCATCGGATGTCTAAACAGTAACCTGACGGGCAGCGAATGAATGAAGCAACGGGTGGATTCCGCGAGCAGTAACACACCACCTGGCTTCAGTACGCGAAAGAATTCGACCAGCGCTGCTTCCTGAGCAATAATGTGATGCAGAGTCTGGTGACAAAACACCACATCGAAACTTTCGTCAGGCCAATCGATGCTGGCCGCGTTGGTTATGACCAATTCTGCAATGATCCCATGGCTTTGCAATTCCGCTTGAGCGCGCGGCCTGGACCGCGGATCGGCATCGATGCCGACCAGGCGTTGCGGCCGGAGACGCCGCCCAAGCTCAAGCAGGGCTTTGCCATGACCGAATCCGATATCCAACACGGCCTGAACGGACGCCGGCCGCGGTTGCATTAATAACTCCAGATCATTCAATGCGCGTTGCAAGACATAGACATACCAGGTCTCGGTCCCAAGAAACCAAGTGCCGAACCGGGTTTCTGGTACAAAGCCGGTGAACTCGCTAATGTGTGATGTAGTCATTCCAAGAGCTGTTTCAACGGTCTTATTAGTACGGACGGACCGGTATTCCCCGTCGACGAATGGAGGCAGAGGCCATTATCTCACAAATCAAGCGTGCTGCCCGGTGGCATGCGTCCACAGCCGTGTCGCCGTCGCCCGGCAAGGCCGATCCGTGGTCCTTCAACCTTAACGTTTATCTGTGGTTGCCCGGTGTAAATGGGAATATTTGACCGGGATCAATTATTCAGGTTTGCTATTTTTCCATTCGCATGGTCCGGCCAGTTATAATGCGTGACCATAATAACGATGGATACGACCGGGTATCTCCACTTGATCCAGGTGTCATTTTTCAAATCCATGATGATTAGAGAATCTCCGAGCCTCACAGTCGCTTTGATGCTGGTCTGGATGGAACATTACCAAACTCGCCGCCAGTGACCATCCCAAGCGCTGGACCTTCGATACCGAGTACATGCGCAAGCTGTTCCAGACCGGCTATGATCTGGCCGTCCAGGAATACCGGTGGGCAAAAGCGCCGCCGGGATTGTAATTGTTCGTGAATAATTTCTGGAAGTGCGGATTCTCCGGGACAAGCGGGCGGTGCATTTAATTCATCCGGAATTGGAAACCGATCCAGTCATTCAGAGAAGGAGTTGGTAAGAAAATGAAAATCCGTACAGTCGTGAGTTCCGCCTTGGCCGCGCTGATTCTGGCAGGCTGCGATCAGCCGTCCACCACCGGAAAGGAGCCGTCCAAGCCCGCTGGAATTGACCGTACGGTGCTGCCGATCCAGGCGCCCGATTACCCCGCGATCACGGAACTCGACGCGCGCAACGCCACAGCCCCGCCGCGCTTTGATGTGAAAACCCCTGATGGCGCACCGAATGTCGTGATCGTGCTGATCGACGACATGGGTTTCGGCACATCCGGCACCTTCGGCGGCCCGGTTCCGATGCCGACACTCGAACGGTTGGCGCAGAGTGGATTACGCTACAACAATTTCCATACCACGGCGCTGTGCTCTCCGACCCGCCAGGCGCTGAAAACCGGACGCAATCACCACACCGGCAATACCGGATCGATCATGGAAACCGCGACCGCCTTTCCGGGTGATACCGGGGTGCTGCCGGACAGCGTGGCGCCATTGTCCCAAATGCTGCGACTGAATGGTTACAGTACGGCAGCCTTCGGCAAGTGGCACGAAACCGCGCCTTGGGAAACCAGCGTCTCGGGACCGTTTACGCGCTGGCCGACCCTGCAGGGCTTCGACAAGTTTTACGGTTTCATTGGCGGCGAAACCAACCAGTGGGCGCCGACCATTTTCGACGGCGTGACCAAAGTCGATACGCCGCTTGATCCGAAATACCATTTCACTACGGACATGACCAATCAGGCGGTCGCCTGGGTTCGCTACCAGCAGGCGCTGACACCCGACAAACCCTTCTTCGTTTATTACGCGCCCGGCGCGACCCATGCGCCACACCATGTCCCGAAAGAATGGGCCGACAAGTACAAGGGCAAGTTCGACCAGGGCTGGGATAAAGTACGCGAAACGACGCTAAATCGGCAGATCGAACTCGGCATCGTGCCGGCCGGTACCCCGCTCGCCGCGAAGCCGGAAGCGGTCAAGAACTGGGATCAACTTTCAGCGGATGGAAAGCGGCTGTTCACCCGGCAGGTGGAAGTCTACGCGGGCTTCGCCGAACACACGGATCATGAGATAGGCCGCCTGGTCCAGGCGATCGAGGATCTCGGTGAAATGGACAATACTCTGTTCATTTACCTCGCGGGCGACAACGGCGCGAGCGCCGAGGGCGGCATGGTCGGCATGTTCAACGAATCGACCTATTTCAACGGTGTGCCGGAAACCGTCGAAGACCAGCTCAACCACCTGGACGAGTGGGGCGGACCCGAGACTTTCCCGCATAT
>JBGTCG010000215.1:0-4966 GCA_041748915.1 Methylococcales bacterium | reverse complement strand
CGTAGCCTGCGCCGAGCTTGCGATGGTGTGGCGAAGCGGCGCGGACGCAGGGCGGCCGGGGCCCAATGGTCGTCGCGTAGGCGAGTCGATTTTGGTGACTTGGATGTCCCAAAATCTTTCACGAGGTAGCGACACACTTCTTACGGTCCGAATGCGGCCGGTAAATCCAATTTTCTGCTCGTATAAAAAAAATGCAGCGCATCGTACTGAAGTCCGCAGCGGCTCAACAGAACGGCGACAAACTTCCGATCACCCCTTTTTGCCTGAATCAAACAGCGCTTCATAGCCCCAGCGAATTCGAGGTCACCTTTATCGTCGACAAAGTGCGGTATCAATATGGCTTTTCGGCAACGGCAGGGCGTATCCATGAGGAATGGCTCTTGGCCTATCCCAAAAGACGGCCGCAGCAATGGTTTGGGCGAGTCTGGAATTGGGAAACCCAGCTCTATGAATGGGAACTGGGTAGCAACCTGACGGGCGAGAAACAACTCTGGCAGAAGTCCACGCGTGACAACGTGCTGTTTTTGTCAACTGCTGTACAGTTAAACAGCCAACAACTCCAACCTGTTTACGGCTGGTTTAAAACAACGCTCCACATGCCCAACCTCGGTCACATTGGGCCAAGATCCAGCGCCTCGTTGTGTGAAAAAGGTAAGAAATCACAGGTTATGGGCATTCTCCGCGCGGCAGATCTGGACGTTGAAGATATCGTGATCGAAAAGGAACCCTTCGACCCTAAAACGCTGCCGGACGATATCCCTGAACCCGTGAAAGAAATGATTGCCGGCGATTTGAAAGACAAGCATATCATCGACATCAAAACAGTGCACAAAAGCATGGCCGGTGAGACCATCGCGTTTGATTTCGAAGACGAGTCCGATGGCACGCAAAAACTTTTTGCCTTCGCCGGCCCGTGGGATTGATTGCCTGGCCAACGGCTACGTACTTTTGATCGACGAATTGCACGACAATCTGCACCCAAGACTCGTGCAATTTCTGGTGCAGGTATTTCACAGTAGTGAGACCAACCCTCAAAACGCCCAATTGATCTTTACTACCCACGAAACGTCGATTCTCAATCAAGAAGTATTCCGCCGGGATCAGATTTGGTTCTGTGAGAAGAGCCCGCGCCCGGCAACCGTGATCTATCCCTTGACGGATTTCAGCCCCCGCAAGGGACGCGAAAATTTGGAGTTGGCCTATCTCTCCGGTCGTTACGATGCACTACCCTATGTGAGGCCCTTGAAGAAGAGAGCCTGATGGGCACCGACGACTTGTTTCATAAGTGCAGGGCCAAGAAGGCAAGCGAATTGGCGCGACGCAAGGCCGGACGTAAACCTTATTCCAAAATGCTGATCGTGTGTGAAGGAGAGAAAACCGAACCTCATTATTTTAAGGACTTGAAAGATTTTTATGAGCTTGACAGCGCCAACGTCGAAATTTCAGGAAACGGCGGATCTAATCCGGTTAGTATTTTTGTTTATGGTAAACAACGCTTTCGAGCAGAAAGTGACGCCGGCGATCCCTTCGATAAAGTATTTTGCGTATTCGATCGGGACAGCCACATCAACGTTCGGCGGGCCTTAAACGAGATCAGCAAGGCCAACCCTAAAGACACATTTTTTGCCATTACTTCGGTGCCCTGCTTTGAGTTCTGGCTTTTGCTGCATTTCTACTACACCACCAAGCCCTATGAAACTCTGCCAGGGAACAGCGCATGCCATCCGGTGTTAGCATAGCTAAAGACTTACATGCAGGATTACACCAAAGGACAAAAAGGCCTCTTTATTGCGCGCAGGGACCAGTTGGACTTTGCCAAGAATAACGCAACGCGTGCGTTAAGGGCCGCTGAAGACAACCATAGCGATAATCCTTCCACCCGCGTACATGAACTGGTGGAGTTTTTACAAAGCATCAAAAAACACCAATGAGTTCCATCAAAGCCCCCAAAAAACTCATCGAAGTCGCGCTGCCGTTGGATGACATCAACGCGGCGGCCGCGCGGGAGAAATCGATTCGGCACGGCCACCCTTCGACCCTGCATTTGTGGTGGGCGCGGAGGCCGCTGGCAGCGGCGCGGGCGGTGTTGTTTGCGCAGATGGTCAACGTTCCCGGCGGCGAGCGGGGCTATTATGCCGGCAAGACCCGGGCGCAGGCCAATGCCGAGCGGGAAAAGCTGTTCGACATCATCCGCGATCTGGTCAAATGGGAGAACACCAATAACCAGGAAGTCCTGGAACGCGCGCGGGCCGCGATCCGTGAGAGCTGGCGGGAAACCTGCGAGCTGAACAAAGGCGAATCCGGATTCGATCCGGACAAGCTGCCGGCGTTCCATGATCCCTTCGTGGGTGGTGGTTCGATTCCCTTGGAGGCGCAGCGGCTGGGACTCGAAGCCTGGGCCTCGGATTTGAACCCGGTGGCGGTGCTGATCAACAAGGCGATGATCGAAATTCCGCCGAAATTCGCGGGGTGCGCGCCGGTGGGACCCGTGCCTGAAGGTGGACAACCGCAGCGCCTGGATCAGGACTGGCCCGGCGCGACCGGACTCGCCGAGGACGTGCGGCGCTACGGGCATTGGATGCGAGAAGAGGCCTTCAAGCGGATCGGGCATCTTTATCCCAAAGTCGAGATTACTGCGGAGATGGCGAAGGATCGGCCGGATTTGAAAGGCTTGGTCGGGGAAAAGCTCACGGTGATTGCGTGGTTGTGGGCGCGGACCGTGAAAAGCCCGAATCCGGCGTTTGCGCATGTGAATGTGCCGTTGGTGTCGAGTTTTGTATTGTCGAGCAAAAAGGGAAAGGAGGCATGGGTTGAGCCGGTGGTTGTGGGGGAAACTTATCGGTTTGAGCTACGGATAGGCGATCCGCCCGCAAAAGCGAGGGATGGTACCAAGCTGTCGCGAGGCGCGAATTTCCGCTGCATTGTTTCCGAGAGTCCGATTGATCCGAAATACATCAAAGCGGAGGGTAAGGCGGGACGCATGGGTGAACATCTGATGGCCATTGTGTAGAGGGTAATCGCGGCCGGATTTATCTTTCGCCTTCTGAGGATATGGAATTTATAGCCCGACAGGCCAAATCTGCATGGAAACCTGAAACGGAAATCTCTGGCTCAACACAGTATTTAGGGGTGTTGTCCTACGGAATGTCGCGATTTGACGAGATTTTTACGTCCCGCCAGTTACTTGCTTTGACAACATTTTCTGATCTGGTGCGCGAAGCGAGAGCGAAAGTTATTGAGGAGGCCAAAAACACCGGCATGGCCGACGACGGTCTGGGACTTGATCAGGGTGGTACTGGGGCGACGGCTTATAGGGATGCGGTAGCGGTTTATTTAGCGTTAGCCGTGGACAAATCTGTTGATTATTGGTCCACGGTATGTTCTTGGCATTCAAGTAAGGAATTAATCAGGAATACGTTTGGTCGGCACGCCATTCCCATGACGTGGGATTATGCGGAAACAAATCCCTTTTCTTCTTCCGCAGGAAAGGTAAGAAGTGGTTTTGAGTGGGCGTACAAAGCTCTCGTGCGCTTTCCTGCGGATATTTTATGTCACGCCCAGCAAGCTGACGCATCAAATCAAAACATCAGCTTAGCCCATATTTGTCATTTTACCCCCCTATTTTGCCGATTTTGGCCAGAAATTGGAGGCTTTCAAAAAGTAAATTGAGAATTATCAGTTAGATATAATTTAGGCGCGGAATGTAGTGCCATAATATATGCTGAATATCTTGACGGTGCCCCCCGGCGTCGCTACGCTGCTGGCATGTATATTCGACGCACCACGATCAAGAGCCGGCGAACCGGGGAACCCTACTATACCTATCGCCTGGTGGAATCGATCCGCATGGATCAGGATGTTCGTCAGCGCACGCTGGTGAATCTTGGAAGACATTTCGACGTGCCGCGGGAACAGGGCAGGCTGCACTGGCGCAGCGCATCGAACAGCTGCTGATCGACCAGCAGGAATGGATCCCGCCGGATCTAAAACCTGAATGGGAATCGACGGCGCAGCGCTATGCGGCGCTGGTGATCCGCGCCAAGGCCAGACTGGATGAAGCGGACGATTCGGCGGAACCCGATTATCAGGCGGTTGATGTGCATCGCGTTGATGTGCTGCGCCCGCGCAGTGTCGGCATCGAACATCTCGCTCTGTCGGCGGTGCGCCAGGTTGAGTTGGATCGGAAGTTGAGCGCCTTGGGTTTTACCGGTCCGCAGGTCAATGCAGCTCTCGGCACTCTGGTTGCCCGGATGGTCGCCCCGGGCAGCGAGTTGGCAACCTGCCCGAATGGTTGCAGGAGCACACGGGCTTGGGCGAGCTGATCGAGCACGATTTCGGCACCACCAGTCTGACGCGTTGGTATCGCGTAGCGGATCAGTTGTATGCCGGCAAGGAAGTCTTGGAGGCGCATTTATACGCCCGTGAACGGTCGTTATTCGATTTCGATGAAACCATCACGCTGTACGACCTCACCAATACCTATTTTGAAGGCAGTGGCGGAGGCAATGCCAATGCCGCCTTGGGGCATTCGAAAGAAAAGCGCTCGGACTGTCCTTTGGTCACCCTGGCGCTGGTCCTGGACAGCAGTGGTTTTCCGAAAAAAAGCGCGGTGTTTGCCGGCAATGTCAGCGAGCCGAAGACGCTCGCAAAGATGCTGGAGAAACTCGTTCCCTTGAACTCTGCGCAGGTGCCGACCGTGGTGCTGGATGCCGGGATTGCCAGCGAGGAGAACGTCAAATGGCTGGTGCAGAATCATTATCGCTAGCTGGTTGTCAGCCGCAAGCGGCAGCGGCAATTTGACGAGGATCGGGCGGTGACCATCCGCGAAGAAGCGGACATCCGGATAAAGGTGCAGCGGGTGGTCAATCCGAATACCCGCGAGGTTGAGTTGTATTGCCACTCTTCGCAACGCGAGCAAAAAGAAAACGCGATTCACGAACTGTTTACCAAGCGCTTCGAAGCGGCC